>CAYLVY010000032.1:0-11194 GCA_964387205.1 uncultured Draconibacterium sp. | reverse complement strand
CGGAATTTGGTGGTGGTGATCCGCTTTTTACTCCGGATTATCCCAGATGTGCTGATTTTTTCCTTTTTCAGAAGGTCGAGAAATTCCGATCCTTTGTCGTCGGTTCCAATCACCGTGCAAAGAACCGGACAGGCGCCCAAAGCATGCACATTCAGGGCAACATTGGCTGCTCCGCCTAACCGGTTCTCCCTGCGTTTCAGGGCAACGACCGGTATCGGGGCTTCCGGAGAAATTCGATCGACCTTTCCCCACAGGTATGAATCGACCATTACATCGCCGATGATCATAATATTTAATTTCCGGAAACCAGCAAATAATTTTCTTATTTCTTTTTCTCTCAGCATGTAGGCAGGATTTGGTTCAGACCTGTACGTTATAATGGGCCACGGTCCTGATGTTTCGGTTTGGCTCATCGAGATGTATCTTGCCATCCATCAGCCGGATGATCCTGTGGGCATGAAGGGCGATATCTTCTTCATGGGTAACCACAATGACGGTATTGCCCATCCGGTGAATCTCTTCCATCAATCCCAGAATTTCAATTGAAGTTTTTGAATCGAGATTTCCGGTAGGTTCGTCAGCAAGGATAATCGAAGGATGGTTGACCAGCGCCCGTGCAATGGCCACCCTTTGGCGCTGACCACCAGACAGTTCATTGGGCCGGTGCTCCATGCGGTCTCCCAGTTTCACCTCTTCCAGGGTTTTTTTGGCCAGTTCGATCCGCCGGTTTTTTCCAATCCCGGAGTAGATCAGTGGCAACATCACATTTTCCAGTGCAGTGGAGCGCGGTAACAGGTTAAAGGTCTGAAATACAAAACCGATCTGCCTGTTGCGGATCTCAGCCAGTTCATTATCCTGCATCTTGCTTACATCCTCACCATTCAGTAGGTAACTGCCGCTGGTCGGTGTATCAAGGCAACCTAAAATGTTCATCAGGGTAGATTTTCCCGAACCTGACGGCCCCATCAGGGCTACAAATTCATTTTTATGAACTACCAGTGATACTTCGCGGAGTGCTTCCACCAGAATGGTACCAATACGGTAATGCTTAACGATCTTGTCGAGCCGGATAACCTCTTTTTCCATAACCTGTTGATTAAAATCTCAATATAAAATTCTCTTTACTTAACTCCTCACGGAAAAACACGATGCCCATCTGAAACAGGTCAATGCATACCCGCGTATGGTCATCCTTCATGATCTCGCGCCACGCCTCTTCCATGCCAACTGACCAGTGGATATCGTCGAAAATAAAAACGGTATCAGGATGGACATGTTGCAAACAATACCGGAAATAATCCATGGTGCTTTCCCTGCGATGGTTGCCGTCGAAAAAAACGATACCCGGATAGGGCATCGTGTTCAGTGCATCCTGGATCGTGGCTGAAAATTCACCGGTCATCAACATGATATTCTTCTGACCGACTTTGTCGAAATTCTCCCGTGCTATTTTAGCCGAATCGATACATCCCTCGAGAGTGACCAGTTTACCTTCAGGTACTGCCATCGCGAGGTACATGGAACTTATTCCGAGAGAGGTTCCCAATTCAAGAATATATTGCGGCTTAATCCATCGCGCAATCCGGTAAAGCAACTCTCCCTTTTTGCGGCTCACGGCTGTCCGCTTTGCTATATCGCCAACCCTGACAAACCGCTGGTCTGAGGGAAAATCTCTGCAATGGGCCCCAAGGTCCTTCCGTTTAATAAACCGGGAAACCGTCTCCAGCTCCTTCCTCATCCTGTTGACGACCCTGTACTGCGGATAAGGCTTATCATTCGTAAGTACTTGTTTATAAAATTCATAAACAAACGGCGAATGTATCTGATACTTCGATTGAGCCATCATCCGATGGTGCAGGTATGAGAGTGTGGTAAAAACCTGCCGGTTCATTTTGGGATTTTAAAGGTGCAAAAGTAAGGGATTTCGACGTTCCGGCAATTGGACGCCCAAACAAATGCCACGTTACACATACCGGTTTCATCCACCAGAAATTACTAATTTTGCAGCGGATTTTCATGATGACACTGCACCGTTACATCACCAACTACTCCTCGCTGGTGAAGATCTCCCATACGATCTTCAGCCTTCCCTTTGCCATGATCGGCTTTTTTCTGGCCTGGCATGAAACCGCAGCCCCATTTTCGATTAAAACACTTATTGTCATATTATTGTGTGTGTTCTTTGCCCGTAATGCCGCGATGGGATTTAACCGCTATGCCGATCGCGAATTTGACAAAAGAAATCCCCGGACCGCAAACCGCGAGATCCCCGGGAAGGTGATAACTCCCTCGTCAGCACTGGTTTTCGTCATCCTTAACGCCCTGCTGTTCATCGCCGCTACCTGGTTTCTAAATCCGATCTGCTTCTATCTCTCTCCCGTTGCATTGATCGTAATCCTTGGATACAGTCTTACCAAGAGGGTGACTGCCCTGTCACACCTCGTGCTGGGTCTCGGGCTTTCACTGGCCCCAATCGGAGCATACCTTGCCCTGACTGGTCATTTCGACCTGCTCCCGATCTTGTTCTCCCTGGTCGTGATCTTCTGGGTATCTGGTTTTGATATTCTTTATGCCCTGCAGGATACCGAATTCGACCGCGATCAGAAACTTCGGTCAATCCCTGCCGCGATAGGAAAACCGGGAGCACTGCTGATATCTGCCCTCCTCCACCTGATCGCCATCATCCTGGTTTTTACGGCCGGTTTCACCGGAAAATCAGGTTGGTTATACTTTGCAGGAGGTACGGTTTTTTCATTGATCCTGGTTTACGAGCACCTGATTGTGAGGCCCGGCGACTTTTCAAAGGTCAACCTGGCTTTTGCCACGCTGAACGGCATGGCCTCAGTGGTATTTGCCCTGTTTGTCATTGCCGATCTGATTTTTCTGCAGTGACCGGCATCCTTCATATTTTCTATTTACCCCAATTTTCCCGGTCAAGAGAACGGTAATTGATCGCCTCGGCCAGATGTTCCGTGCGGATATCCTCTGTACCGTCAAGATCGGCGATAGTACGGGCCAGTTTCAGTATCCGGTCGTATGCCCGGGCCGACAAACCGAGTTTCTCCATGGCATTTTTCAACAGCGTACTCCCCGCATCCCCGATTCTGCAAACCGTTCTGAGCATACCGGAAGGTATCTGGGCATTGGCATAAATCCCTGATGATCCTTTAAATCTGTCTATCTGAATGGCCCTGGCCTTCATGACCCTGGCCCGGATCGATTCACTGCTTTCGGAAGGCCGCTGGTCCGATAGCTTTTTAAAATCCACCGGTACCACTTCCACGTGGATGTCAATCCTGTCAAACAATGGGCCCGAGATGCGGTTGAGGTATTTCTGCACATCACCCGGTTTACACTGGCATTCGGTAACAGGATGATTGTAATATCCGCAGGGACACGGGTTCATGGCGGCAATCAGCATGAAACTGGCTGGAAAATCGAGCGACATTTTTGCCCTGGAGATGGTCACCACCCTGTCTTCCATGGGTTGTCGCAAAACCTCCAGCACAGTCCGGTTGAATTCAGGTAACTCGTCCAGGAACAATACGCCGTTGTGCGCCAGACTGATCTCACCAGGATGTGGAATGGTACCTCCCCCGGCCAATGCGGTATTGGATACCGTATGGTGAGGCGACCTGAATGGCCGGATAGCGACCAGGGAACGGTGGGCACCCAGTTTTCCTGCCACAGAATGTATCTTGGTCGTTTCAATGGCCTCTTCCATGCTCAGCGGTGGCAAAATCGACGGGATGCGCTTTGCCAGCATGGTTTTGCCCGACCCGGGGGGGCCAATAAGAATGGCGTTATGACTCCCGGCTGCCGCTATCTCCAGTGCCCGCTTGATGTTTTCCTGACCGCGCACATCCGAAAAATCGTGGTCATATTTCCTTACCTGGTCTGCAAACAACTCCGATACGCTCATTTTCACCGGGGTTAATTCTGCTTTGCCATTTAAAAAGTCAATAACCTCGGTGATGGTTTTAATTCCATAGACCTCCAGGTCATGGACGATGGCTGCTTCCCTGGCATTCTGACAAGGCAGCAAAACCCCGCGAAATCCTTTCGACCTGGCCTCTATGGCAATGGGAAGTGCACCTTTGATCGGCAATAAACTGCCATCCAGCGATAATTCCCCCATGATGATAAATTGCTCCAGTTTTCCGGACACGATCTGCTCATTGGCAGCCAGTATCCCCATGGCAATCGTCAGATCATAAGCGGAACCCTCCTTGCGGATGTCGGCTGGCGCCATGTTGATGATGATTTTCTTGCCCGGTATGCGAAATCCGTTGGTCCTCAATGCCGATTCAATTCTCTGGTGACTCTCCTTGACAGCGCTGTCGGGCAATCCCACCATAAAAAACTGAATCCCCTGATCCATATATACCTCAACCGTGACCAAAATAGCCCTGATACCAAAAACGGCGCTTCCAAAAGTCTTAACCAGCATGACGGATCTTTTTGTTTAATCCGCATTTGTGAAAAAAGTCAGGGTAAAAAACGGAAAAGTTTTCAACAATCTGCCAACAAAAGATTACAGACCGGGTTTGTAACCGCTTTGGCTAAGGATTTTCTGGGCATCACGTTCTTCCAGCAATTGCGAAATCGTAATCTCCGGATGGTTCTCCATATAACCGGAGACGATCTGCCATCCTATCCATTCCCCCATCCGCGGAGGTGATTCCTGAGTGAAATCAGAGGTAAAAGGGCCATCCGACAGGAACATCCGGATCAGTTTGTACTCCGAAGCATACAACATTTTATTGGTGAGAATCACGGTCCACACATGTTTCTCATTCCTGATGATCCAGTTGTATTGCTCCACTGAATAACCGATCTTGAAACGATCCTCCAGATCAGGAACAAAAGCATCCTTCAGATAGATCCGCTTGCCCGCTTCAATAAAATAATCAAGCAGCGTATTTCCCGGTTCGGTTGGCAGATAGAGCTCACGGGCCAATGCTTCCATGCAATCCGGCAGCATATATTCAGCAGACATCCGCTGTATCCTGTACAGTGGAACACCATCCGAGGTATAAGGCTTGTATTCAGCTCCAAGATAATTATCCAATCCGATCAACAGGACACTGTCGACATATTGAACCGGTTGTTGATAGTCACCTCCGGAGATAAAGGAATAGACCCCGGGAGGGCGAAAGTCAGGAAAATAATAACGAACATGCCTGAAAGCCTCCGTAAGTTGTTGTTCCAATGATTCCAGGGATGGATATTTCTCCCTGATCGCAAGATAAAAATCACGGTTCACCCGGCTGGAAAGGTAGGAATCCATCCGGGCTAGTTTGACGCTGTCATTCAGATCACCTTCGAGGAAAAAGGGATAACGCGACTGAAGCGATTGCAGATGGGTTTTGAGGTCGGGCTGAGATTGGTTAAAAAGGTCCAGGTCATACCGGTGAATAACCACCGGATGGAACGGTACCTCCGCCACATCCACATTTAACCGTTTCTTACCTGAACTACAGGCTGAAAGCAGGATAGAACCTAAAATGATGTACCAGATCGCTTTTTTCATTCACCATTTCTATCAAACATTCCGAATCTTTCTCTCCCTGCCGATGGCATCGGCAACCCGGATGGCATGGGCCACCATCTCAGGACTTACCTTTCCCGCTTCATGATGAATGCTCTCTGTCGGATCGCAGGCACGGCTCGCCACCTGCATCAGGCGGTCGTCAGTGAGACTGCTAACTCCCAGGTCGGCGAGAGAAACCGGCAAACCTATCTCTTCGCAAAAACGGTATACGGTTTCCGTCTCCTCCGGTGAAGCATCCGTCAGTACCAGTCCGGTCAAGACGCCAAAGGCCACTTTTTCACCATGGAGGAAAGCATGGGTCTCTTTCAGAACGGTCAACCCGTTGTGTACCGAATGTGCTGTTGCCAGACCTGAACTTTCGAATCCTATCCCGCTGAGAAGCGTATTGGCTTCCACGATATGGTGCAACGCCGGGGTAATGGCCCGGGCACGGTTCGCCACCAGCGCTTGCTTACCGTATTTCAGCAAAGTATCGTAGCATAACCTGGACAGCGCCAACCCGGCCATGGTACTGTATCCGCCGCAGGCATTCATGGAAGAGGTCCGGTCGCACGATCTTGCTTCAAACCAGGTCGCGAGGGCATCTCCCATACCGGAAGCTAAAAACCTGGGTGGCGCCTCTGCCATGATATTCATATCCACCAGCACCACCTGCGGATTCATCTTCTGATAATAAACAGATTCAAAAATGCCTTCTCCGGAATACAAAACGGCACATCCGCTGCAGGGTGCATCGGTGGAGGCGGTCGTCGGCACGACTATCACCGGTATACCGGTCATGTCAGCTGCAATTTTGGCGGTATCGATGGTCTTCCCTCCCCCAATCCCTGCCATTACTTCCACGCGGTTTTGACGGATGATATCTGCAACCCGGTTAACCTCTGAAAGGGTACACTCCCCATTGAATTTAACGGTCAACCGTCCGGCGTCAGCCTCTGTAAGTCCGTATTTCGCCAGGATACCATAACCGGCTGTGGGTGAAACAAGGAACAGGGACTTTTTTCCGAACAACCAGGTCAAATCCTCAAGTTGGCTTATCACTCCCTCTCCCTGAATATACTTTCCCGGAAAAACTGATTTCAATACCCGTGGATCCGGTGACCTGCTAATTTGCTTCATACCCATTCAAATTTTTACAATCTATAACGAAAATGAGACTCTTCTATTGCTAAAAATAATTGGCCGGGGCCGGGAACGGTTTTTACAATCGGGGAACAAATTTAGTTTTTATACCTACTTTTGCAAAAAAACAACGACATGAAAAAATCTGCCCTGACTCTGCTGCTCATTACTTTAATGGCATTCCAGGCTGACCTGATCGCTCAGGATAAATCAAAATTAAAAATGGGACTGAAAGTGTCCCCCAATTTAGGATGGATGAGCCCCAATACCAAGGGATATAAAAGCGACGGAGCCAGACTGGGCGCCACCGTCGGGTTTATTGGCGATTTCTATTTCGCTGAAAATTATGCCCTCTCCACCGGTTTCAACTTCCAGTTTCTCCACGGCAAACTCGGGTTTAACGATTCTATCCTCATGGAGAACAGCAGTACAATGCACACTGTCGATCTCACCCGGAAATACAATTTTATCTACGTGGAAATTCCTCTGATGATCAAAATGAAGACCAAGTCATTCGGGAAAATAGCCTACTATGGACAGATCGGTTTAGGTACCGGATTCCGGATCAAGGCATCCTCCACCGACCATTATCTCAAGCCAAACGGGCAGGAAGTAGATAATCAGGAAGATTATAATTACGGCACAAGCCTGATCCGGGAATCGGTGCTGGTAGGTATTGGGTGTGAAATATCGGTAGATGAATCCTCGCGGGTCATTCTAGGTCTTGGTTATTCCAATTCACTCAACAACCTTTTAACAGGCACCAACAACAAATCGGGACTGAAAGAGAAAAGCCTGTTCAATTTTACCGAACTCCAAATTGGGTTCATTTTCTGAACCGCATGAAGATCGCGCTGGCTCAACTTAACTTTCGTGTCGGGGATTTTCCCGCCAATGTGGAAAGAATGGCTGGCGCCATCAGGGATGCACGCAGCAAAAATGCTGACCTGATCGTTTTTTCCGAGTTATCTGTATGCGGTTATCCTCCGCTGGATTTTCTGGAGTTTTCCGATTTTACCCAAAAATGCCAGAAAGCACTGAAGGAACTTGCTGCCCATTGCAAAGGCATCGCTGCCATTGCCGGTGCACCGGCCGTTAACACCCATCCGAAGGGCAAGCCCCTGTTCAATGCTGCCTGGTTTCTGGAAGATGGGGAGATCAGGGCCACAGTTTACAAAACTTTGTTGCCAAACTACGATGTTTTCGATGAATACAGGTATTTTGAACCCAACCCTGAACCATGCAAAATAATTGATCTCAAAGGAATCCGGATCGCCCTTACGATTTGTGAAGACCTCTGGAATATCTCCGGAGATCCCCTGTACCTGCGTAATCCCATGGATGAGATGGCGGCACAGAATCCACAACTGATCATAAACATCGCTGCTTCTCCTTTTCATTATGCTCAGGCACCGCTGCGCAGGGAGATCCTGGCAAAAAATGCCGGCAGATACGGCATTCCGCTTATCTATGTCAACCAGACAGGCGGTCAGACCGAATTGCTGTTCGACGGAGATTCCCTGGTCATGGAACCGGATGGAAGTATCCCACTGCAGTTACAACCTTTCCGCGAAGAGACCGGCATCTGGGAATTCAACCAGTACCTTTATCATCCCATCCGGCCTCGCTTCACAGAAAATCTGCAGCCCGAACCTTCCCCAAAAGAAAGAAACACCGTTTTGCTCGACAAAAAGGAGATCCTGCTGGTGCACGAGGCCCTGGTCATGGGTATCAGGGATTATTTTAAAAAAATGGGCTTCTCGAAAGCGGTCTTGGGTCTTAGCGGCGGAATCGACTCGGCCGTAACGATGGTACTGGCTGCCCGGGCCCTGGGTGACGCCAACGTCAGGGGCATCCTGCTGCCGTCGCCCTTCTCGTCAGCACATAGTATCACCGACGCCGTTCAACTGGCCGAAAACCTGAAGGCGCCCTATGACATCATTCCGGTTTCGGGACCATACAATTCCTTCCTGCAAACCCTGGAGACACAATTTCAGGGGCTGCCGTTCAACATCACGGAAGAGAATATCCAGGCCCGTATCAGGGCTGTCATTCTGATGGCAATATCCAATAAATTCGGATATATCCTGCTGAATACGTCCAACAAAAGCGAAGCGGCTGTTGGCTATGGCACCTTATATGGCGATATGTGCGGGGGACTGTCCGTGCTGGGCGATCTTTACAAAACGCAGGTATATCAATTGGCACGGTTCATCAACCGTGATAATTCCATCATTCCTGAAAACTCTATCCTCAAACCCCCTTCTGCTGAGTTGCGGCACGATCAGAAGGATTCTGATTCATTGCCGGAATACGATATACTCGATCCGCTGCTATTTTACTATATTGAGCAGCAGTTTGGCCCCGATGAACTGAAACGCGGCGGATTTGATCAGGCCCTGGTTGACCGGGTACTGAAACTGGTCAACACCAACGAATACAAACGGCACCAGGCTCCCCCAATCCTCCGGATTTCACCGAAAGCCTTCGGACAGGGAAGGCGGATGCCGATTGCTGCTAAATATTTATCCTGAGTATTCCTACACCGATTCCACTGCTTTAATCTCCGGCAAGGCCCGGATCATTGCTGCTTCAATCCCGTTTTTAAGGGTCATGGTGCTGTGTGGACAACTGCCGCACATCCCGAGCAAACGGATGTTGACCACGTTGTCGTCCGTGATGTCAATATATTCCACATCCCCCCCGTCGGCCTGGAGGTACGGCCTGATCTGATCGATCACATTTTTTACTTTCAGGACAAGTTCTTCGTTTACAGGCATAAATGGATTTATTTGAGTGAATTATTAATGGTTTATCAGGCATTCATATGACCAAAAGTATCGCGGATAGCATTGGAGATGGCAACCTGCCGGGCCATGTTGCCGGCCAGTTCCATAAAGGCAGCCGCAACCGGGGATTGCTCAGCGGTGACAATCGGAATTCCGCTGTCACCCGCACCGCTCACCTCGGGAACAATAGGTAGTTGAGCCAGCAACGGTATATTCAGGGCTTCCGACAACTTCTTACATCCACCCTCCCCGAAAATCCGATATTGTTTTTCCGGCTGGTCGGGTGGAATAAAAAAGGACATATTTTCCACAACTCCGAGAATCGGGACGTTGATCTTGTCGTTGCGGAACATATCGGCCGCCTTTCTTACATCAGCAATGGCAAGTCGCTGCGGGGTACTGACGATAATAGCCCCGGTAAGCGGAAAATCCTGGATCAGCGTCAGCGGAATATCACCCGTTCCGGGAGGAAGGTCCAGCACCATATAGTCGAGCTCGCCCCATTCAGCGTCGGTAAACAACTGCCGCAGCGCCATGGAGGCCATTGGGCCACGCCAGATCAATGCCTTTTCCGGATCGACGAAAAAGCCGATCGAAAGTACCTTGAGCCCGTATTTTTCAAACGGATAGACGAAGGTCTTTCCATCCCGGTCGAAACCGGTTGGACGTTCGCCCTGCAACCCGAGCATCATGGGGATGGAGGGACCATAAATATCCGCATCGATCAGACCAACCCTGGCTCCCGATTTCGCGAGGGCAATGGCAAGGTTAACGGCCACCGTGGATTTTCCCACCCCGCCTTTACCTGATCCGACGGCAATGATATTCTTCACCTGTTTCAGCATGGCTTCGCTCTCCTTGCGACGCGTGGTGGTGCGGGAGGTCAGGTTGACCTCCACCTCCACCCCGGGGCCAATGTGTTCATGAATGGCATCCTCGCACATCTGTTTGATCTGATTCTTTAACGGACAGGCCGGGGTTGTAAGCACAAGGTCAAAAAAGACCTTAGGATCCTCAATCCTGATATGATCGATCATGTTAAGGGTAACCAGATCCTTCTTCAGGTCCGGATCATCCACATGTCGCAGGGCATTTTTTATCTGTTCTTCAGTAATGATCATAGTTTTTAGTGTTAATATGTATGCATTTTATCTCGGTTCAGTATTAGTTGCCGGATCCCAGAACAACTCCCTGAATCCGACAACCGTATCATCCTCCACTACTATTCCTTCATTTTCCAGCAGTTGCTGCATCAGTCCGGGATGGCCAAAGTGATGTTTTCCGGTAAGCCGGCCGTTGCGGTTCACCACACGGTGGGCGGGCACATTGTTCTGGCTGGTATGAGAGGCATTCATGGCCCAACCTACCATCCTGGCCGAGCCGCGGATGCCCAGGCAGGCAGCAATGGCCCCGTAAGAGGTAACCCTTCCGAAAGGCACGGCACGGACCACTTCATAAACGTCTTGGAAAAAAGAACCGGTTTCCGGCTGCTGTCCTGCCCCCATTACACATTCTCCCTGAGTTCGAGCAGAAATTTTCTGATCCGGTTCAATGATTCAACGACTTCCAGGTTATTTCGAACTTCATCGCCGCCGGTCCTCAGTTTTTCACGTGCTCCCTGGAGGGTATATCCGCGCTCCTTGACCAGATGATAGATCAGTTTCAACTGGTCGATATCCTTCCGGGTGAACATTCTGTTACCCTTCCGGTTCTTTTTGGGATTTAAAAC
>CAYLVY010000031.1:11432-31952 GCA_964387205.1 uncultured Draconibacterium sp. | reverse complement strand
GTTGAAAAGGGCCCATTGTCTCCTTACCGCTGTCTGCATCCTGGCCTTTCCCCTTTTTCTCCGGCCGCAATCCACAAACGATTGGGAAAACCCATCCCTGACCGGGATCAGCAATGAGCCCCCGCATGCCTCATTCATCACTTATCCTTCGGAAAAGGAGGCGCTGAGCAACCAGCGGGAATCTTCGCCCTGGTATCGTTTGCTGAATGGTGACTGGCGCTTTCACTGGTCGGAAAATCCCGGTTCCAAACCGGAGGATTTCTATAAAGACTCCTTTGATGCTTCCGACTGGAAGACCATTCCGGTACCAGGTACCATCGAAATGCAGGGCTACGGTTACCCCATTTACGTTAACCAACCCTACGAATTCATCCACCTCATGAAGCCCGATCCGCCCCGGGTGCCCGAAGATTATAACCCCGTCGGGGCCTACCTCACCGAATTTGAAATTCCTTCCGGCTGGAGCGACATGGATATCTTTCTTCAGTTCGGCTCCATGAAATCGTTCTTTTATGCCTACCTGAACGGCCATCGGATCGGTATGGGAAAGGATGCAAAAACTCCGGTGGAATTCAACATCACCCCATACCTCCGCGAAGGGAATAACCGGCTGGGGGTGGAGGTTTACCGATGGTCAGACGGCTCCTACCTGGAGTGCCAGGATATGTGGCGGATGAGCGGTATCAACCGCGACGTGTTCCTGACGGCCCGGCCAAAAATCCGCATCCGAGACTTCTTTGCATCGGCAGGTCTCTTTTCCGATTACCGCCATGGTATCCTGAAAGTGAATGCCATTGTCCACTCCGGTGTGCTCAACCCGCCTCCGGATATGGACCGCCCCTTTTTAAAGCCCACCTTCACCCTTGAAATCGCCCTGTACGCTTCGGCAGGGGATGGCGAACCTGAATTCCGCGAAACCATTGATTTTCAACCGGAACATCAATCAGAAGATACCATCTTCTTCGAAAAGTTCATCCCCGATCCGCGGAAATGGAGCGCCGAATATCCCAATCTGTACCACCTCAAGCTGACGCTGAAAGACCAGGAGGGGAATGTGACGGAATCGACCGGTTGCCGGATCGGGTTCCGGTCATCAGAAGTGAAAGAAGGTCTGTTTCTGCTCAACGGCAAACCCATCCTGATCAAAGGGGTGAACCGCCATGAACACGATCCCTTTACCGGGCATGTGATCTCCCGGGAACGAATGCTTCAGGATGTCAGGCTGATGAAGGAGGCCAACATCAATACCGTTCGTACCTGCCACTATCCCAACGACCCCTACTGGTATGAGCTTTGTGATGTATATGGGCTATACGTGATCGATGAGGCCAATATCGAATCGCACGGAATGGGATACGACCCCGATAAAACCCTGGGAAACAAACCGGAATGGAAAGAGGCTCACCTGAACCGCACCATCCGGATGGTGGAGCGCGATAAAAACCACCCGAGCATCATCATCTGGTCGCTGGGCAATGAAGCGGGCAACGGTTGCAATTTCACCGCGACTTACGACTGGGTCAAGCGGCGCGACAATACAAGGCCCGTCATGTATGAACGTGCCGAGCAGGGAGCCAATACCGATATTTTCTGCCCCATGTACTGGAAACCCTCCGACCTGGTGTGGTATGGATACAGCCGGCAACTCAGGCCGCTGATCCTGTGTGAATACGCGCACGCCATGGGGAACAGCACAGGCAACTTTGCCGACTACTGGGAGGTGATCCACCGTTTCCCGCAACTGCAGGGTGGCTGCATCTGGGACTGGGTCGACCAGGGGCTTTATGCCAAAGACGACACCGGACGGGAATACTGGAAATACGGGGGCGATTTCGGTCCGGACAATGTACCAAGCGATGGTAACTTTCTCTGCAACGGCATCGTTTTTCCCGACCGGAAACCCCACCCGGCCTATTGGGAGGTCAAAAAAGTCTATCAATCAGCATCGTTTGAACTGATTGAAAAATCTCCGGTGATTGTCAGGATCACCAATCAATATGATTTCTACGATCTTCGGCACACGGTTGTGGCATGGGAGCTGATTGCCAACGGCAACAGGGTGGCTACCGGGGAGATTCCCCCGTTCACCCTGGCTCCCGAGGAGGCTAAAGATTTTACCTTACCGGTGCCGGCCAGGCAGCCACTTACCGGAACGGAATATTTCCTCAATCTTTCCCTCAGCCTTAAAAACCCGATGGGCTTGCTTGCTGCCGGGCATGTACTGGCCACCGAACAGATATCCTTGCCTTCAGCCGGTGTTAAACTCCCGGTGAAAAGCCCGGTGAAATTTTCCTTTCCCTCAGTCACGGAAGATGATAACCGGCTCCGCGTCTCGGGCCGGAACTTTTCTTTCGTTTTCGACAAACAGATGGGGCTGATGACCTCATGGCAGTCGAACGGGCAGGAACTTATTCACCGGGGTTTCGTCCCAAATTTCCGGAGAGCGCCCACCGACAACGACATAGGCAACCAGATGCCCCGGCGGAGCAAGGTGTGGTTTGATGCATCGGAACATCGCACCCTCCTGGAATTTCATTCCGCTACCCGGGACGAAGGTTCCACCATCGTCACCGTCGCCTGGCTTCTCACCGACTCCATCGCCAGGGTGGAGATGAGCTATACCATTTTCCCTGACGGCAAATTGCATATCCGAACCGGATTGAAACCCCTGATGTCTGCCCTCCCTGATCTGCCCCGTTTCGGGCTGAACGTACAGTTCAACCCGTTGCTGAACACTGCAGAATGGTACGGCCGGGGCCCATGGGAGAACTATGCCGACAGGAAAACCGCCTCCTTCGTCGGAAGATACAGCAGCGCCACCGATGAGCTCTTCACCCCTTACGTAAGGCCACAGGAGAACGGTTATCGGACCGATATCCGGTGGCTGGAATTCCGGGATGGCAACCGCAAGCTGCGGATCACCGGCGACTCGTTATTCTCTTTCAGTGCATTGCCGTATACTTTCGATGACCTGAAAGGTTTCCGGCAAGGGGGTAAGCATCTGAACGACCTCAGGAAACAACCTTTTGTGGATGTGAACCTGGATTATGGCCAGACCGGGGTTGGGGGCGATGACAGCTGGGGAGCGCCGGTACATAAAAAATACCGGCTGGAGGCTAAAGAGATGGAGTATGGACTGGAGTTGGAGGTGGTTGCTCCGGCGAATTAGTTACCGGAACAGAATCTCCTGTAATTCGTTGCTGCCTGCGGATTTCCCTGGTCCATGGCTTGTTTGAAATCGCGGCAGGCAAAATCAAGCCGTCCCAGTTTATGGTTGTTGATCCCCCGTAAATTGATGAGGTCCGGCCGCCGGCCCTGACTCAGTTTCAATGCCATATTGATGTCCCGGATACTTTTAGCATAATCGGCGATGTGGAAAAATGCCACCGCCCTCATGGCATAGGATTCGCCGTAAGAGGGCTTTTTCTCTATCACCCCGGTGAGAATGGTTATTGCTTCGCGGTAACGCTGGTCATTCACTGCCCTTTTACCCTGTTCAAATATATCGCTGTAGGGATAGATTGCCGCCATTTCCCGGAGATACCGGGCCTCCTTGTCACGAATGGTATCCCGCCTCATGAACCTGGCCGAAGAGTCCAGCAAAGCGAGGGTCTTCTCCGCATTCCCCGCTTTCCAGTATTGCTTGGCCAGCACCAGCACTGCTTCGGTATGTTCTTTGTCCTTACCGACAAACTTTTCCATCATAGCCAGCGCTTCCGCTTCCCTGCCATTCAAAAACATGCGGGAACTCAGTGGTATTACCAGCAATCCCTGAAAGGGCTGCTTCCGGTATGCCCTGAGTCCATAGTAGATGGAACTGTCGGTCATCCCGAGTTGATCATAGGCCAGGGAAAGAAAATAGTCGCAGCGGCTGTCGAAGGGACTTGATTGGTCATGTTTCAGCATCGAAATTGCTTCCCGGTGCCGGTTTTCAAGGATCAGGTAGCGGGCTTTGGTCACTGCGATGGGTTCACTGAGAGCCGTCAGGTTGGGGATGGATGGCATGCCGTGGATAAAGAAATCGGCGGTTTTAGTGAACCGTTCGCTGAAATTCTCCTTTCTGGCGATCAATTGGTACCATAGCGACACTGTGTTCAGCCATAAAAGCCAGGTTGCGGCAAGTACCACCAGGGCGGCCAGTAACATCAGGATCAGTTTCACTATCCGGTGGTGCAGAATAGCCGCCTGCCCCTTAAATTGCGGTTTATCTTCCCGATGACCGGAGGGTGCGGAGAGGGCCATGGCCACATAGATGGCCAGCAATGCCTGCATTTCAGGACGGTCGGCCGGAAAGTTAAAAAATGCATCGACCATATAGGCCAGTATCCCGAACGCCGGGATGAAAAGCCATTGCAGGCGGAACGATTCACCTTTCTCTTTCCGGCATGACCGGATAAAGATTACAAGTATACCGGCAAATATTGTCAGGTAAGCGAGCCCTCCGGGGATGCCCGTCTCCACGGTAACCTCCAGAAAATCGTTATGGTTGCGGATGGAATAATGAAAATCGGGAGAGACTTTATTCTCGTGTTCCAGCACATTCACTTTCCAGTTTCCCGTACCCACCCCGGCGACCGGTTGTTCTTTTATCATGAGCAATGACCAGCCCCAGGAGGTGAGGCGGGCCCCTGCCGATTGTTCATCTTTGCGGATAGTGGACAAACGTTCCAGTATATTGGCATTCCAGATGGCATCCCGCTTTTTCGGGAATAAAAGGTACTGGATCCCGCTGTACAATACTACGGCGAAGATCAGCAGAAGCAGCCACTTCAATACCAGTGACAACACCTTCTTCTCTCCTGCCCTGAAAAATCTGTCTATAGCAAATGCAAGCAGGGCGAGAAAAAGGAGGGCCAATCCCAGGTAAAAGGCCCGCGCGCTCAACATCAGTACCGACAACAGGGCGGCAATACCCGCGACATATCCCAGCCATTTTCTCCATTTTACGCCAAAAAAGATCAGGTAAATAGCAGCGGGCAATTTGACAAAAATGGCGGCGGAGAGGACATTCTTGTGCGAATAGACCGACCGGATATCCATGATGGAGGCGACATCTCCTTCGATGAATTTCCGGATATTCGAGAAGACCGAAATGCTGTCGAACAGCAGTACCAGGTTCAGGGCCACGATCAGATGCGGAATATATTCCCGGTGACGGGAGAAGATCACGTACAAAAGGTAAGCGGAAGCGAGGATCGTGAACCCGCGTGACAGGTTCATGATGGATTCCTGCGGATTGATAGCCCCGAACATGGAAACGACGGACAAGGCCATGAACAGCAGCCAGGCGCCGCCGGTCAGGGTGCCGAAAAATCCGTAATGAAGAGGGGTATCTTTCCGGAAAGCGGAACAAGTTAAAAGCACCCCGAAAGCAATGACATTCAGCACCCCGATAGCCAGGAACTTAGGGCCGTTTGCATCCAGCGTATCTAACCCGAACAGAAATACCGGCAGAAACAGGTAGGCCATCATCAGGAAATATTCGGGAGTGACCATCAGGGTATGCGGTACGGATGGCTTCGGGGTTGGTGTTTTTTTCAATTCATTTTTCATAGCACAATCGAATCAGCAGGCTTCCCTTTGCCCGGTCATCAACACTTTCACTGTAAGGAACATAATCCGGAGATCGAGCGAGAATGACCAGTTTTCCACATAAAAGACATCGGCGGCAACGCGCCGGCGCAGGTCGTCGGGATGTTTGATCTCCCCGCGAAACCCCTGCACCTGGGCAAGGCCGGTAATTCCCGGTTTGACTGTATGCCTGACCATGAAGCGTTGCACCAAGGAACGGTATTCATTAGTATGTTTCAGCATGTGAGGCCGGGGGCCGATGACCGACATCTGGCCGATCAGGACGTTTAAAAACTGTGGCAGTTCGTCGAGGCTGGTTTTCCTCAGGAAGGCGCCTACCCTGGTAATGCGATGATCGCCCCTAACTGCCTGGATTTCATCCGCTTCAGGGTTGGGGTGCATAGTCCTGAACTTAATACAGGGGAATACGTGGTTGTTGATCCCGGTTCTTCGCTGAATAAAAAAAATACCCTCCCTGGCCCCCAGGCGGTCGAGGATAAAGAGCAAAGGTACCATCCACGAAAGGGCCCCAAGGATCATGATCAATGAAACTATCACATCGGCTGTACGTTTGATCAGCAGGTTATACCAATAACTCAGCGGGCCCGGATGGATCTGCAGTATCTGAACCTGGCCATAGGCGATCAATTCGGCGCTTTTAAATGAAAAACCGGCCAGTTGAGGAAGGATCCGGACCTGTACGGGATATTCTGCAATGACCCCATTGACAATCTCCATCGCTTCGACAGGGATGCAATGAAGCGCCAGGTATATTTCATCTACCTGATGGTCTGCCAGATATTGCGGCAACTCCTTCCATGAAGCAATAACATGGTGTGCCGGGTCTTTTCTTTCCCCGAAAAAACCAAGGAAATGATAACCATGCCACACATTGGCCCGGAAATAACGGCTTAGTTCCTCCCCGTCGGCCGAATGGCCAAGTATGACCACCGAACGCAGGTTGTAACCCTTTTTCCGAAGGAGATAGAACGTGTAATAAAGTGCGAATTTCCATCCGATTAACAAAAGAAAAAAGGAGACAAACAGGTACTTGATATCGTCCCTGGGATAATATGCCAGTGGAGTAGCCTGAAAATAGAGAAGAAAGAGGAAAAAGAAGAATACGGTGATCCGGATATATAAGAAGAGTATCCGCTTCCGGGTCGTATTGCGGTCCACCCTGTCGGCGCCAAACACCAGCAGAAGGATCATCCAGGTGAAATTCAGGTAGGCGAAAAAGGTGAGATAGGAAATCTGTTCGAATCCTTCCTGTGGTCCCAAACGCAGGTAAAAGCCTGCCACGAAAAGCAGGTTCAGGAGGAAGAAATCGCCCGCCAGCGATATCAGGGGTATATGTCCTGAATAGCGTTTCACCTATCGTTTGGTATGATCGGCAGGAGCCAGGAAACGGTTGTAGAGCAGCAGCCCGATGATGGTGATCACCCCGATCATGGCGAAGGTGATCCAGAGCAGGGCCGGCTGGTTCATTTTCTCGACAAACCGCACATAGAGCGCTGCACCCAGGATGCCTCCCACCCCGCTGCCGATCACACCGTAAAGAAAGGAATAGCCCTGGTAGAGCGCTTTCTTGTCTTCCGGTGCAATCAGGCCCACGTAAGCGATGAATTTCGGATGCGCGATCATTTCACCCAATGTAAACACGAACATGGACAACAGAAATATCCAGCCATCGGGCGCTATGGCCAGCATGCCCATGCCCACGGAACCCAGTGCGATACCAAAAATCATGGTGGGAAGGGCCTTCGCTTTTCTCACCATCGCCGAGACCAGCAGTTGCAAAACAATGATGGCGCCGGCATTCATCACCGTCACATGCTCCGCTTCAAATTTCCAATGCGGAGCAGCCATAAACAGGGATAATATCCCGTTGACCAGCGCATTGAAGCCCGACATATCCACCTTCTCGGTAAGGTACCACAGCACCGAATCATAGACCTGAAAATACATGATCCAGAAGCCGGAGTAAATCACGATCATCACAATGAAACGGTAATCCCGGATGACGGTGAACATCTCCGTAAAAACAACGGACATGGGTTTGCTGCCCCGGGATTGGGCCGGTTCTTTAAAAACGAACTGGTTCAGCAGCAGCAACCAACCGGTTCCGATGGCAGCCATAAAGAATATGTAATTATACGAGATCGACTTCAGCCAGGGCACCAGGATCAGGGGAAAAAGGAAGGCCCCCATATTGATCGACCAATAGAATATCCCGAAGCCGAGGCTGGCATTTGACTCGTTGGTCACGCGCGCAATCGTACCCGAGATCATCGGTTTAAAAAACCCGGCACCCAGGGCAACCAGGATCAGGCTGCTGAACACGGTAACATAACTGGTGGAAAAACCCGCGAAGAGGTAACCGAGGCTCATGGTAAAAAATGCAAAAAAGAGAACTTTCCGGTAGCCAAACCGATCGCCGATGGCCCCTGAAAGGATCGGCAGGAAATAGAGCAGCGGGGTAATGGTACTTTTGATGGCCCCCACGCTTTCTTTGGAGAAGCCCAATCCACCCTCGTCATGAGAAAGCACCAGGTAGACCGATAAAACCGACATCACGCCGTAATATGACCCTCTTTCAAAGAATTCCATGGAGACGGCCGTCCAGAAGTTTTTGGGAAATGAACCTATTCCCGCAGGGCTTTTTTGTTTCTTCATAGAGGATAAAATGAGTTCAAAGAGGGTACGAAAGTTTTTTTTCCCGTATGTTTGCGAAAATACCGAAAAAAATCTGTTATGACGGAAAATGGGACGGTGTTCCTTACCGATATTTTCCGGAATTTTTATCCGGAGAAAAAGATCCGCGCCATTTCATCGTTCGGCTCCGGTCATATCAACGACACTTTCCTGGTCAAAACAGAAGTTCCTTTCCCCGGCAGTTTCATCCTTCAAGAGATCAATAGCGGCATCTTCCGGGATCCGGAAGGGCTAATCCGGAACATTTTACTCGTCACCAGCCACATCCGGCGACAACCGGCAACCGGAGGAAGGGATAGCACCCTATTGGTACCGGAATTGCAGAACACCACTACCGGAGAATATTTCCACCGTGACCCTTCCGGCCATTACTGGAGGCTTTACCCGATGATCGGCGACAGCCACAGTTACGACAGGATCGAAAACGAGACGCTGGCGCGTGAAGCCGGACGGGCATTTGGCTTGTTTCAGCGGTTGACGGCCGGAGTCGATACATCGCAACTTGTTGAGACCCTGCCCATGTTCCACCATTTCGGTAACCGACTGAAGGCATTCCGCGCGGCAGTGATGAACGATCCTGCTGGTCGTAAAACAACGGCAGGGACGGAGATCGCGATTACGGAACAGAGGGTCAAGGAGATGGAGATGATGGATGAACTAACCGGCAATGGTGAGGTACCGCGCCGGGTCACCCACAACGACACCAAGATCAACAATGTCCTTTTCAGCCGGGACAATCGTGCCATTGCCGTTATCGACCTGGATACGGTGATGGCCGGGAGTTTGCTGTATGATTTCGGGGATGCTGTTCGTACCGGCGCCTGCACGGCGGATGAGGATGAACCCGACTGCTCCAGGATTGCCATCAGCCTCCCCCTTTTCCGGTCCTATGCGGAAGGATTCCTTTCTGCCACTGCACCCTTCATCACAATGGCAGAAAGGGATCATCTGGTCTTCTCCGCACGGTTCATGACCTTGTTGATAGGGATGCGATTTCTGACCGATCACCTGAACGGGGATACCTATTACCGGACCCGGTTTCCCGGTCATAACCTGCAGCGGGCCAGGGCCCAGTTCGCACTGCTGGAGTCCATGGAAGCCCACGCCATGGAGATGGAGCAATTCATCCGGGAATTATCATGAAAAATAACAATATATGAAAACAATAGCCATCCTTTTTCTCCTGGGTCTGATAACATTTCCCGGATCAGCGCAAACCCACCAAAACACTCCCTCAGTGGTACCTAAACCGGTCCAAATGAGACCAGGCAAGGGGAGCTTTACGCTCCATTCAGAAATTCCAATACTGATCATGGGGGAAGTAGCGGAAAGCCGCCATGTTGCAGAATTTTTCGCCGGGTATCTGCGGTTCCCGGATGGAAAAACATTGAATATCAATGTCTATGATAAGAAAGATAAAAATGTTAAAGCCATCATCTTTGAGACTGATCCCCGGCGTCATCATCTCCCTCATGAAGGGTACGAACTGAAAGTGACCACTTCCGGCATCCGCCTCTCTGCATCCGGTGGCGCCGGGCTTTTCAGGGGAGTTCAAACTTTGATGCAGTTGCTTCCCCCGGAGATAATGGCACCCTCCCATACCCTGACCGCGGATAATATCCAGGTTCCTGCATTGTTTATCCACGATTATCCCCGGTTTCAATATCGTGGCATGCACCTCGATGTTTCGCGCCATTTTTTCCCGAAGGAGTTCATTAAAAGGTATATTGACCTGATCGCGATGTACCGTATGAACACCTTTCACTGGCATCTGACCGATGACAACGGTTGGCGGATCGAGATCAAAAAGTATCCTGAACTTACCCGGACATCGGCCTGGAGAGTGGACAGGGAGCATCTTCCCTGGGATAAGCGGCCTGCGCAGGAACCAGGTGAAGCAGCGACCTATGGTGGGTTCTATACACAGGAGGAGATCCGTGAGATTGTTCAATATGCATCTGAAAGGTATATCACGGTAATCCCGGAGATCGAGATGCCGGCACACTGCGTCGAGGTGCTGGCTGCCTATCCTTCGCTCTCCTGCACCGGCGGCCCCTTTACCGTACCTCCCGGAAGTTACTGGCCGAATATCGATATTTTCTGTGCCGGCAACGATTCCGTTTTTACCTTTCTGGAAGATGTCCTCACTGAGGTGATGGAGTTGTTTCCTTCGGCCTATATTCACATCGGCGGAGATGAAGCCGACAAGACCAACTGGAAACAGTGTCCGAAATGTCAGCAACGGATGAGAGCGGAGGGGCTGAAGGATGAAAAAGAGTTGCAGAGTTACTTTATCCGAAGGATCGAGCGGTTTATCATTTCCAAAAACAGAAAAATGATCGGCTGGGATGAGATCCTGGAGGGGGGATTGGCGCCGGAGGCGACCGTGATGTCGTGGCGCGGGGTTGAAGGGGGAATAGCGGCTGCCCGGATGGGACACGATGTCATCATGACGCCGACAAAATATTGCTATTTTGACTATTATCAGGCAGACCCGGAGACAGAACCACCTGCAATCGGAGGAATGGTCACCCTCCGTACCGCCTATTCTTTTGACCCTGTTCCCGAGGAGCTCACACCGAAAGAAGCAACACACATCCTTGGGGCACAGGGGAACCTTTGGACAGAATATATCCCAACGCCGGCACAGGCTGAATACATGGCGTTGCCGCGCATGTTAGCCCTTGCGGAGGTGAACTGGAGCCCGAAACACAGCCGCAACTGGGATGATTTTCTTTTTCGTTTGCAGGATCAGTTCCTGCGCCTCGACCATATGAAGGTCCGTTACAGTCGCGGTTCGTATCGGGTCAATGTTAAAACGGTCAAAGAACCCGGACAAAATGCCGTTATGCTTCAGCTCACCTCGGAACAATACGACCCGGCCATTCACTATACACTAGACGGACGGGAAGTTACTTTTTCTTCACCACGCTACACCGAGCCGATACCTTTTACCGGTAACGGTATCATCAGGGCGGGGATTTTTGTGGATGGAGCGCTGAAAGGGAAACTCACCGAGATGCCGTTGGTTTATCATCTCGCGATGGGGAACCCTGTATATTACCTCGCCCCTTATTCCTATCGCTATCCCGCAGCCGGGGAGAGAACGTTGACAGACGGGCTGAAGGGATCCTCAGATTTCCGTGACGGTTATTGGCAGGGATTTCACGGCAACGATATCGAGGTGATCATTGATCTCGGCAAAGAAATTCCGGTAAATTCGGTGCAGATGAATTTCCTTCAATCACAGAAAAGCTGGATTTTCCTGCCGGTTGAGGTGGAGTATTCCCTATCCTCCGACCGGAAAAAATTTCACTCGGTCAACGAGGTTATGCACAAGGTCTCGCAAAAGGAAGAGCGCTCTATTATCCACCCGTTCAATTTTCAGTTCAGGGAGAAGACGATGGCACGGTTTGTGAAAGTTAAAGCGAAGAGCCTGAGGATTTGTCCTTCGTGGCATGAAGGGGCGGGGGAAAAATGCTGGATCTTTGCCGATGAGATCGTGGTGTTCTGACCGGTTTACACGGTCATGATATCTTTTTCTTTGTTTTCGAAGATTTTATCCACCTTCAGGATATAATCATCGGTCATTTTCTGGATGATCGCCTCCATTTTCTCAATCTCATCTTCCGGGACACCATCTTTCTTCAATTTTTTAGCGGTTTCATTGGCATTCCGGCGGATGTTCCGGATGGCGATGCGGCTGTTTTCAGCTTCGGTTTTTGCCTTTTTGACCAGATCGCGGCGACGCTCTTCGGTCAAAGGAGGTACCATAATCCTTAGTATCTCGCCCTCGTTGCGGGGGTTAAAACCCAGGTTGGCTGCCTGGATTGCTTTGTCTATCAGGCCAAGGACAGTTTTATCCCATGGTTGTACGATGATCTGACGGCCATCGGGAGTGCTGATATTGGCGGTTTGTTCGATTGGGGTCATCACCCCGTAATAGTCAATTTTCACCCCTTCCAGCATCTGGGCACTGGCTTTCCCGGCGCGCACCTTTTGTAATTCTTTCTCCAGGTGCTGAAGGGCAAGTTGCATTCCTTCCCTGGTCTCTTCCAGGGTAAATTCTATCTCTTCGTGCATATATCCATGTTTTATTCCGGTTTGGAGCGTTCAAAATTACAAAAAATTGAAAAACTCCAATTTTGCCGTGGGGCTATCCTCCCACTACGGTTCCGACAGGTTCGCCTTTTATGATGCTAAGGAGGTTCCCCTTCCGGTTCATATCGAAGACCAGGATGGGCATTTTGTTCTCACGGCAAAGGGTAAAAGCGGTAAGATCCATGATCTTCAACCCTTTTTCATAAGCTTCATCGAAGGAAAGATGGTTGTAGCGAACAGCGGAAGAGTCTTTTTCGGGATCAGCGGAATAGACTCCGTCGACCCGGGTTCCTTTCAGCAGGGCCTCGGCTTCGATCTCTACAGCCCGAAGAGCAGAAGCGCTGTCGGTGGTAAAAAAAGGATTACCGGTTCCTCCGGCGATGATGACTACTTTTCCCTGTTCCAGGTATCCGATGGCGCGGCGGCGGCTCATCGCTTCGCAAACAGGGTCGATGGTCAGACCTGAAAGAAGGCGGGCATCTGCACCATGTCTGGCGAGTGTCGCCTGCAGGGCCATACTGTTGATCACAGTGGCCAGCATACCCATATAATCACCCTGGACGCGGTCCATCCCTTCACCGGTCCCCTGAAGCCCCCTGAATATATTACCTCCGCCGATCACAATGCCCACCTGGACACCCAGCTTCACTACTGATGCTATCTCTGATGCGTATTCATCGAGCCTTTCGGGATCGATACCATAACCACGGGAACCTTCCAGGGCCTCGCCCGACAATTTCAATAATATTCTCTTGTACTTCATGACCTGATCGTTTTACTTAACCATCAAATTCCTCCGGCACCATGACAATTCTTGTATTTTTTTCCGCTGCCGCAAGGACAGGGATCATTGCGGCCCACTTTTTTCTCCACCTTTACCGGAGCGGGGGCACTCCGTTGCTGGGTGTCGGAATGGGCCTGCGAAAGCAGATCGGACCGCTCTTCACGCATCCTGGCACGGTCCAGCTTCCGGGGTACCTGAGCCTCCCTGACATTATCCACCTGGATAGGGACATCCGCTTTGATCAGAAATGAGGTAATCTCCTTGTTGGTCCGCTGAACCATCGCTTTAAACAGTTCAAACGACTCGAACTTGTAAATCAGCAAAGGATCTTTCTGTTCGTAGGCTGCATTCTGCACCGATTGTTTCAGGTCATCCATCTCCCGAAGGTGTTCCTTCCAGGCGTTATCAATCATTCCAAGAACAATACCCTTTTCGATGCTCAGTACCACCTCCTTGCCCTGATCTTCATAGGCCCTTTTCAGATTGGCCACGGCCTGCATGGTTTTCAGCCCGTCGGTAACCGGTACGGCGATATTCTCGTACTGGGTCTCATTTAAAAATACCGCCTGGATTACCGGGTAGGTCTTCATCGCGATATTGTCGCATTTCTGACGATACCGGCGGTAAATATGGTCATAGAGTTTCTCCACCACATTCTTACTACCCAGGGAGCCAAACTCCTCTTCGGTAACAGGCGGATCGGAAGCAAACTCTTTCAGCAGTTCGATCTTAAAGGAGGCATAATCACGATTGTCGTGAGTATCAAGTACGATTGTTTCACAAACGTCGAAGATCATGTTGGATATATCCACGGCCAGTCGATCGCCGAAAAGGGCATGGCGGCGCTTTTTATAGATGGCTTCGCGCTGGATATTCATCACGTCGTCATACTCCAGCAACCTTTTACGAATGCCGAAGTTATTTTCTTCCACTTTTTTCTGGGCCCGTTCGATCGACTTGGTGATCATGGAGTGTTGGATTACTTCACCATCTTTGATGCCCATCCGGTCCATGATCCTGGCGATCCGGTCGGAACCGAACATCCGCATCAGGTCATCTTCCAGTGATACAAAAAATTGTGAGCTGCCCGGGTCTCCCTGTCGACCGGCACGCCCACGCAACTGCCTGTCCACGCGCCTTGATTCATGCCGCTCGGTACCGATGATGGCCAGACCACCGGCCTGCTTGACCCCTGGTCCTAATTTGATGTCGGTACCACGGCCTGCCATGTTGGTAGCAATGGTCACAGTACCCGCGCGGCCTGCTTCGGCCACAATATCGGCCTCTTTGGCATGCAACTTCGCATTCAGGACGTTGTGGGGAATATGTTTTCGGGTGAGCATACGGCTCAGTAATTCTGAGGTCTCTACCGAGGTGGTACCCACCAGGCAGGGACGCCCCGCTTCCACTAACTTCTCGATCTCATCGATCACGGCATTGAATTTCTCCCGTTTGGTCTTGTAAACAAGGTCTTCCCGGTCATCCCTGACGACTGGTTTATTGGTCGGGATCACTACCACATCCAGTTTATAGATGTCCCAGAGTTCGCCTGCTTCCGTTTCCGCGGTTCCGGTCATACCGGCCAGTTTGCGGTACATCCTGAAATAGTTCTGCAGGGTGATGGTGGCATACGTCTGGGTAGCCGCTTCAATCTTGACATTTTCCTTGGCTTCAATGGCCTGGTGAAGCCCGTCTGAATAACGTCTTCCTTCCAGGATACGTCCGGTCTGCTCGTCCACGATCTTCACCTTGTTGTCCATCACTACGTACTCAACATCCTTTTCAAACAGGGCGTATGCCTTGATGAGCTGGTTCACCGTATGGACCCGTTCGGTCTTGATCGAGTAATCACGCATCAGCGTATCTTTCCGCTCCTGCTTCTCAGCATCACTGACCTGTTGTTTTTCCAGGTCTGCCAGAACAGAGCCAATATCCGGCAGGATGTAAAACTGCGGGTCCTCGTAGGATTGGGTCAGCAGATCGATCCCCTTTTCGCGGAGCTCGATGGTGTTGTTTTTTTCATCGATCACAAAGTAAAGTTCATCATCGATGATGTGCATATTTTTCGCCTGTTCGGCCAGATAGAAGTTTTCCGTTTTCAGCATCAGCGCCTTCATCCCGGGCTCGCTCAGGAATTTGATGAGGGCCTTGTTCTTGGGTAATCCGTGATGGGCCCGAAGCAATTGCTCTCCGGCCAGTTTCATCTTCTCTTCGTCCTTCGGATCTTCGGTCATTGACTTCGCTTCAGCAAGAAGTTTTGTGACGAGGTTCCGCTGTGCATTGTAGAGTTTGGCCACATTGGGCTTCAGGTCATCGAAGAGTTGGTTATCCCCTTTGGGAGTGGGGCCGGAGATGATCAACGGTGTCCTGGCATCATCGATCAGCACGGAGTCGACCTCATCCACGATGGCATAGTTGTGAGGTCGCTGCACCATCTCCTCCGGATTGCTGGTCATGTTATCACGAAGGTAATCGAAGCCAAACTCGTTGTTGGTCCCGTAAGTGATATCTGCCAGATAGGCATCCCTCCGTGACTGCGAATTCGGCTCATGCCGGTCGATGCAATCTACCTTCAGGCCATGGAACTCAAACAATGGCCCCATCCACTCCGAGTCACGTTTGGCGAGGTAATCGTTTACCGTCACAATATGGACTCCTTTGCCGGGCAAGGCATTAAGGTAAACCGGCAGGGTAGCGACCAGGGTTTTTCCTTCCCCGGTGCTCATTTCCGAAATTTTACCTTCATGCAGCACGGCACCTCCGATCAACTGACAATCGTAATGGACCATATCCCATCGGATCAGGTTTCCACCGGCCATCCAGTTATTTTTAAACCGGGCTTTATCCCCGGCAATCTCCACGCTTGACTTTCGGGCGGCCAGATCACGGTCGTTTGTGGTGGCGGTGACTTCCACGAATTCATTCTCAAAAAAACGACGGGCAGTATCCTTAACCACGGCAAAAGCCTCAGGCAGGATCTCCATCAGAATCTCCTGGGTAAGTTCGTAACCCTGGTTTTCCAGTGTGTCGAGTTCGGCATACATCTCCTCTTTCTCATCAATTGGGATATCGTCGGAGGCCAGGCGGATTTTCAGGTCGGCAATTTCCTGTTCCTTCCCTGCGATATGCTGACTGATCCGTTCTCTGAATTCAATTGTTTTTTGGCGAAGTTCATCATGTGACAGAAGGCGGATCTTTTCCCAGGCTGCCAGCGATTTTTCCACAAGAGGGTTAATTCCCCTGATATCACGCTGGGATTTATTCCCCAGCATTTTCTTTATGAAGTCAAACATTACAATGTTTTATCTGATCAATAATTTTTGCAGTTCCAGTTCCAGGCCTGAACTGGGAAGTTCGGCCGGGTATTTATAGATTTTCCCCTCTTTGTCTATAAGCACGAACAGTGGATAACTCCGGACATCATAATCCCTCAGCACTCCTGATTGTGTGCCGGTGTTCAGGAAATCCCAGACAAAATCGGGTTTAAGGTTAATAAAATAGAGCATTTTACTGAAATATTTATCAGCGGAGATGCTGATAAAATGGAGTTGATCACGGTACTTATCATAAATTGGTTTGATGAGGTCCATTTCAAAAAGGCAGCCTTCGCAGTATGTAGTCCAGAAATTCAGGACCACGGGTTTGCCTTTAAAGTCGGAGAGGGACACCATTTTCTGGGCACGGTCCATCAATGTGAAGGCGGGTGCCGTGGTTCCGGGTTTCAGGCGGGTGAGCATAAATTCAAGGTTTACGGCCACAGCCTTATTTCGTTCAAACTTCGATTTCTCGGCTATCTGGCGGAATAGCCGGAGGATATCCTCCTGGTTAAATTCCGCGCTGTTATACATTTCCGAAAGTCCTTTCAGCAGTACCAGTTCGCGAAGCTGGACCGGCCTGAGGACAGAATCAGCCGCCATGGCCTTCATCATCGCCTGGTACGGATCATTGGTTTTCATCAGGGCGTGGTAATCGAGCCGGCGCAACTCCTCGGAAGAAGCGGTCATGTACTTTGTGAAATAACTGTTAAATAATTCCATGTATTCCAGGTTGTTGTACAGTACCGGCCCCGCGGTGAAATAGAGATTTCCGATCCGGGCAGGGGAATAATAGCGCGTAAGTTGTTCCAGGGAGGCCAGGTTATACCGGACATAATCGAGGAAATAGGGATGGGTGTATCCGTCGAACTCCCGGGTTACATTGAGCCGGAAAGTATCGAGAACGGCACGGTTCCGGTCGCGGTAAAGGGCGTTGAAATTGGACATCAGAAAGCCGCTGTACAGCGAGTTGAACTGTCCAACAGCAATGTTAAGTTCGGTTTTCACCTCTTCGGGGAAGCGAATGGTCAGGTTTTGCGATTGGATAAAGGGGTTTACCTCTATATAATCCTCATAATAGATCGGATCAATAGATATGGTATAGGTTTTTCCCGGTTCCAGGAACATTTCGGCTTTGTGAAAATCGATGGCCAGGATTATGCGGGTCACCTCTTTGATAGCCAGTTCAAACCTGAAGTTACCGACAGAATCCACCTGACCTTCAGCAAGGGGTGTTTCCCTCATGGAGATAAGGTCGTCGTATATGGTAACCGTAATCTGTTTACGTTCAGCGCCGGGAGCTTTACCCGACAGTGTCGTTTGCTGGGCCAATGTTGCACCCCATGCCAGGATGAGCATGCTGACAGTAAGAATTCTCATAGGTATAAGCAGATTCATTGGGATCGGATCACAGGTGAATGCCCTGGGGCAGGAATGGCTCTGCATTACCGCCATTTCGGATGATGTCCCGGACAATAGATGAACTCAGGGCTGAAAATTCGGGGAGTGTTAGAAAAAAAACCGTTTCGATTTCATTATGGATCAGCCGGTTGATCTGGCCGATGCCACGTTCAAACTCAAAATCGGCTGCTGTTCTCAGACCCCGGAGGATAAACCGGGCATTCTCACGCCGGCAAAACTCTACGGTGAGGCCGGAATAGGTCTGAACCACAACTTTGGGTTGACCGGAAAAAACCTGTCGCAACCATCCGATCCGTTTTTCCAATGGGAAGTAGGAGCGCTTTTCCCCATTCTCCCCGATGGCCACGATGATTTTTCCGAACAAAGGCAAGGCGCGGAGTACGATGGATTCATGTCCCCGGGTAATGGGGTCGAAAGAACCCGGAAAAACGGCGATATTTTCCATGAAAGCGTTTTACGAAGGGCAAAGGTAACAAAAAAGAGGGGTCAGCCTGTTATTCAAAGGTAAATGATAATTGGAAAATTTTGGAATTGACCCGTTCCAGGGATTCTGTGTAGATGTTGTTCTCCCTTTTAAGTACATCTAAAATACCATACATCATTTTCAGTTCTATGCCCAGCTTAAACCATTCGTTGTAGAAATCAAATCCCACACCGGCTTCGAGATAGATATCATTCTGATTGAATTTTACGATTTTCTCGCTCCGGTTCTTCTGTTCCCGCTTTTTGGCATTGGATGCCAGGTCCATGGAATACTGCACCCCTGTGAGGAGATATGGGCGGAAGTTGTTGTAGCGCCTGGCTTTATATTTCAGTTCGATGGGAAAGTTGATATAGGTGGAGGGTATTTTCTTGATGACACTTCTTGTCTCAACCGGCTGCGGGTTGCCCGGCCTGAACTGGTATGTTTCGATCTCATAGTTCAGTGTCCGGTCACCGAATGACAGGGATGGCACAAACTGAAGGTCGAAGTTCCTGCCTATCTTCATGTTTCCCACGATGCTGACCACGAAGCCCGGGACAGGTGAGGAGCTGATGCTCAGCACTCTGGCAGAATCGGGCAGGGGAAGGATATCGGGAAGATAGGTGGAATCAAATACCCTGGTCCGAAGGTCAGCCACGGGACGGACGGTGGCATGGCTCATATTGATTCCCAGTACAAATCCGAAGTGGAAAGTTTCGTTATCATACATCGGCATGTTGAGTACTGCAGCCCTCTGTGCCTGCACCGGCATACTGCCAATCAGTCCCTGGAGGAAAAGCAGGAAAAACAGGAAAGATCGGGTATTCAATGCCGGTTTACTTTGAGTGTTCACAGAACGAGAATAACGGAAATTTGCCTTTTTTATTTTCGGGCGCGGTAAATCGTGGCGATTCCCTGGCTTAGCGGAAAGGCGGACAGATCCCTCATCCCGACTTTCATCAGCACCTCGAGAAAGTTTCTGCCGGACGGGAAGGCGGCTACTGATTCAGGCAGGTAGCGGTAAGCCTGCGTGTTGCCTGAAATAATCCTTCCCCAAAGCGGGATAAACCAGGCTGAATAGAAACGATAAAGATGTTTCATCGGAAATGAGGCTGGATGTGAAAATTCCAGGATATACATGGTTCCGCCGGGGATGAGTACCCGACGCATTTCACTGAGGCCGGTTTCCAGGTCGCCGAAATTGCGCACCCCGAAAGCTACGGTCACAGCGTGAAAGGAATTGTCGGGGAAGGGTATATTTTCAGCATCGCCCTCTCTGAAATTTATGAGAGAAGTGAGCCCGGCGGCTTTGATCTTCCGCTCTCCTTCTGCCAGCATCTGCAACGATATGTCGATCCCCATTATCCGGCTGGCCTCAGTTGCGGCCATGGCTAAAGCCAGATCTCCCGTACCGGTAGCTACATCCAGGATATCACGCGGAGCATGCTGCCGGAGCATTTTGACCAGTTGTCGTCGCCACCGCCGGTCGATACCGAAAGAAAGAAAGTGATTCAGGAAGTCGTACCGGGGCGAGATGTCATCAAACATCTTCCTTACCATCTCCTTTTTATCCTCTGCAGGCAGCATGATGAAGGGATTACAGTTATTATGGCTAAACGGGGGGAGTAATAAGAGAAAAGGGATCAACCGCTCCGCGGTTGATCCCTTTTCCTTTGTTAAGGAGGATCATGCACCCAGTTGAAGGCGTTTGAATCCTGTAACGGTCAGTTCCTTATCAGCATCGGCGATATACTGACGGACGGTTTTTTTGGAATCTTTTACAAAATCCTGATTCAGAAGGGTCATCTCCTTGAAAAACTTGGTGAGTTTCCCGGTAGCGATCTTTTCCAGCATCTCTTCGGGTTTTCCTTCCTGACGGGCTTGCTCTTTGCCGATCTCCATTTCACGGTCTATCACTTCCTGCGAAACAAAATCCTTATCGACTGCCACCGGGTTCATGGCTGCAACCTGCATGGCAATCTCGTGGCCGATCTCAGCCAGGTTCGGACTATCTTTTTTATTCATCCCCACTACCGTGGCAAGACGGTTTCCGAAATGGGTGTATGCAAAAACGGCGGGGGCTTCGATCATCTCATAATGGGCGATCTGGATTTTCTCACCGGTTTTTCCCAGCATCTCATCAAGTTTTT
>CAYLVY010000031.1:0-11422 GCA_964387205.1 uncultured Draconibacterium sp. | reverse complement strand
GACCGACATGGCGCCGAGGTTCAGGTTCATCAGTTCCGATGCTGCGTGAATGCGGTTCCGGATGCCAAGTTCCAGCAGATTCCTGGAAAAATTAATGAAATCCTCCGTTTTGCCTACGAAATCAGTTTCGCAATTGACCATGATCACGGCGCCATAGGTACCATCTTCTGAGGTCTTTCCCATAACGAATCCCTCGTTGGCATCCCTGTCGGCCCTTTTTCCGGCCACTTTTTGCCCCTTTTTGCGGAGGTAATCGATGGCTTTATCAAAGTCGCCTTCCGACTCCTGGAGCGCCTTTTTACAATCCATCATACCGGCGCCGGTCATCTGTCGGAGTTTATTTACTTCAGTTGCAGAAATATTCATGAGTAATCATTTTAATATAAGGTAAAATCAACTTAATTCAAAAATATCCATCGAAACGGTCAGGCTATTTCTTCGATCGGGTAACCGGTTTGGTGATCCTTTTCCGCTGCGGTTTCTCCGTGTCTTCGGGATTGGTGTCGATATCTTTCAGTTTGGCCGCTTTGGCATCAATGAAGTCTTTTTTAACGATTTTAATACCATCTTCATCCACTTCATCCTCATCGAGGTCCATCAGATCGGCATTCAGGCGTGCGTCGAGTTCATCTCCTTCGCCGCGTTCATCATCACCGGCTTTCTTGTCACGCTCGAGTTTACGTTCCACCAGGCCCTCTTCGATAGCCCTCACCATGGTTTCAACGATCAGTGCGATTGATTTGGAGGCATCGTCGTTGGCAGGTATCGGAAAATCAACGGTTCTGGGGTCTGAATTGGTGTCGAGGATGGCGAAGGTGGGGATGTTCAGTTTTTTTGCTTCGGCCAGTGCGATGTGCTCTTTAAGGATATCCACGATAAATATCGCGGAGGGAAGACGGTTCAGGTCGGCAATGGAACCGAGGTTTTTCTCCAGTTTGGCACGTTCGCGGGTGATGGTCAGGCGCTCCTTTTTGGAAAGGTTGGAATAGGACGGGCTGCTCATGAGTTTATCGATGGCGTTCATTTTCCGTACTGCTTTCCGGATCGTGGCGAAGTTGGTCAGCATTCCGCCGGGCCAGCGCTCTGTCACGTAGGGCATGTTCACCCGTTTGATCTTTTCGGCGACGATCTCTTTGGCCTGTTTTTTGGTAGCCACAAACAGGATCTTTTTACCGGCGCGGGCAATCTGTTTCAGGGCAGAGGCCGCTTCGTCGATCTTGGCGATGGTCTTATAGAGGTCGATGATGTGAATCCCGTTGCGCTCCATGAAAATGTAAGGCGCCATGGCAGGGTTCCATTTGCGGCGCAGGTGACCGAAATGGGCACCGGCATCGAGTAATTCATCAAAAGTTGTTCTTGACATAGGATTGATCTAAGTATGCTTGAAATGTTAACGTTTACTGAACTGGAATCTTTTACGGGCTTTTTTCTGTCCGAATTTCTTACGCTCTACCATACGCGGGTCACGCATCAGCAATCCTTTGGCCTTGAGGGCAGGACGAAATTCGGTGTTCACTTCGCAAAGTGCACGGGCAATGCCCATGGCCAGCGCTTCCGCCTGGCCCCGGATTCCACCACCGTTCAGGTTGACGACCACATCAAATTTTCCCTGGTTATTGGTTACTTCAAAAGGTTCGGTAACCTTGAACTGAAGGATAGGGGTGGGAAAATAATTCTTGAATTCACGTCCGTTGATGGTAATCACGCCCGATCCGTCCTTTAAATATACGCGTGCAACAGCAGTTTTTCTTCTGCCGAGGGTGTTGATGATTTCCATATTACTTGATTGAGGTTATTTGAATGGGTTTGGGCTGCTGCGCCTGCTGCTGATGCTCAGCTCCGGCATAAACATAAAGGTTCCTGAAAAGTTCACGGCCAAGACGGTTTTTGGGAAGCATCCCTTTAATGGCCTTTTCAACCACCGCCGTCGGTTTTTTCACCATGAGCTTGCGGGGGGTCGTTTCACTCTGACCTCCGGGATACCCGGAATGGGCATAATAGACCTTATCGTCCATCTTTAAACCCGTCAGCTTAACTTTGTCGGCATTGATGATCACTACGTTGTCGCCACAATCAACGTGCGGGGTGTAATTGGGTTTGGTCTTTCCCCTGAGCAGACGGGCTACGGTGGTAGCTAACCGCCCCAGGACCTGGCCTTCGGCATCAATAAGCACCCACTCCTTATTTACCGTGGCGGCGTTGGCGCTTATTGTCTTGTAACTTAAAGTATTCATGCTGTGTTTCTCGTTATTTGGTTTTTCTCTTCCTTCAAGAATCAAAAAGGTGTGCAAAGGTAAAATTAAATATCTGATCCACGATTATTTTCTGATTCGAATTTGGATAAAATTTCTTCTATCCCTTGGTTTTGGACATTTTGTTGTATTTTTATCCTTTATTTTATGACCGATTATGATACGGAGAACCCTTCAACCACTTATTATTCAGCAACTCCATGAATATCCGGGAAAACCGGTTCTCCTTGCCGGAGCGGCAGGAACAGGCAAATTCACACTGGCTCAGTCGATTGCGTCGTATTTTTCGCAGCAGATACTGCTGGACATGACGCAACCATCGGACCGGAAACTCTTTGAAAATGAAGATAAACCGGAGATGGTACTGAAAGAAATTTTCTTCAGCAGAAACAAGAATTTTCAGAACAGGAAAACCCTGATCGTGGTACGTGAGATCGGGATCTCTCCGGATGCCTGCCGACAGGTCATGCTATGGGGCCGGCAATCGATCCCTTTTCAGGTGATCGGCACTCATTCAAGGCAAAGTGATTGTTTAAGCACGGATGCGCTCCATAGTGCTTCGCCGGCTGCCTCCTTCCATGTCGCCCCGTTGTCGTTCGATGAATTCCTGCTTGCATCAGGGGATCAGGCGCTTTACGATGCCTTCCGGGAAGTACCCCTGCCCCGTTTCGCATGTGAAAAACTTCTCCGCGCATTTCATATGTACAGTCTGATCGGAGGGATGCCGGAGATAGTGGAATCATGGTTTGAGCATGAAAAGCTGACGTCCCTGGCGCCAATATATGAAAAGGCCCTCGAATCGCTTGTACGGATGATCCGGTTACAGGGCAACTCGGCCGCTACCTCCCGCAGGGCGGCCGGGACGCTGCAGAACGCCTTTCCCTATGCCGCCACACGTGTTACGTTCCGGAATTTCGGGAATTCCGATGCAGGAAGCCGGGAGGTTATAAAAGCCATGCAGGTGCTGGAACAGGTTTGGGCACTCAAACTCGTCTGGCCGGCCACCTCGGCCATCGCTGATAACCCGGTGACCGAAAAAAAGGCACCCCGCATCCATATGCTCGATACAGGCCTGGTCACCTACTTTTCGGGAATACAGCAGGCACTCTGCCGGGTGGAGGATATGACTTCGCTTTTCGAAGGCCAGGTGGCCCGACAGGCTGCGGGCCAGGAACTTGTCCCGCCCGGAGCCCCGCCAAAATTTTCTTTCTGGGTGAGAAATAAAAGTCAGTCCACTGCCGAGGTCGATTTCACCCTTCCCTATCACGACCTGCTGATCCCCGTGGTGGTGAAAACAGGTCAGGCCGGTCGGTTAAGAGGGCTACACCGTTTCATCGACGAAGCCCCTCACCCCTATGCAGTAAGGTTATCATCGGAGCCTGTCTCGGTCGGTCAGCATACCACCCTTGGCGGAAAGAAGTATTTCCTGCTCAACCTCCCCTATTTTCTTGCATCCCGGATCCGAGAGCATTTGCCGGGTTTTATCCGGTTGATAGGAGACTGATCCGAGCCGCTGCGACCGGATTATTACTATCTTTGCCGTGCCAATTCAACTAAAGGAACATGTCTGTCAACGTCTCTGCCATAACCAAACTTTACGGTTCACAAAAAGCGCTCGATCAGGTTTCCATGCAAATCGAACCCGGAGAAATCGTCGGGCTTCTTGGCCCAAACGGTGCCGGCAAGAGTACTTTGATGAAGATCCTCACCTGTTTCATCCCTCCCTCCTCCGGGGAGGCATCGGTATGCGGATTCAGCATTTCAGAGCAATCGCTGGAAGTCCGAAGGCAGATCGGTTACCTGCCGGAGAGCAACCCGCTTTACACTGATCTCTACGTCAGGGAGTTTCTTCGTTTTATTGCCGGCGTGAGAAAGGTGGACGGGAACCGTGAAAGCCGGATATCCGGGATAATCGAAATGACCGGTCTGGGACAGGAACAGCACAAAAAAATCGGTGCACTCTCCAAAGGGTACCGGCAGCGGGTAGGTTTGGCCCAGGCGCTCCTCCACGATCCCAGGGTGCTCATCCTGGACGAACCGACCTCCGGGCTCGATCCAAACCAATTGCTGGAGATCAGGGGTCTGATCAGGGAGATCGGAAAAACCAAAACCGTCATGATGTCCACCCACATCATGCAGGAGGTGGAAGCAATTTGCAGCCGCGTGATCATTATTCACAAGGGATGCATCGTGGCTGACGATACCACATTGAACCTTCAGCAAATAGCACAATCGAAAGCGGTGATCAGCGCCGAGTTCAGTCAGAAGGTACGGGGGGAACTGTTGATGAAAATTGAAGGGATCCGCAGTATCCGTGCTGAAGACGACCGGGAAGGCACCATGCAGGAAAAGGTCGGGAAAAATGAACAAGACATTCGGCAACATTCTTCCAACCGTTGGCTGCTTTATTCAGAACCCGGCACCGATATCCGGGCTGCTGTGTTTCAGTTTGCAGTGGATCATAAACTTACCGTTCTCTCCCTGCATCGTGAAGAGCAAAAACTGGAGGAGGTATTTCAGGAATTGACCAGGAAATAAAAAAAAATGTAATTTTGCAGGTGAATAGTGGACAGATTTGATTGATTGCAACCACTGGAAAAAAATGCTAAACCAACATTTCCTTCCTCCAATCTCAAATCACCCATTTTCATCATTCCCGCGGACGACCGGTTACTTTTCCGTTGTCAGCCCTGCCGGGAATTAAGGGATGAATGTTTAACCATAACCGTAACACAATAACTATGGGATATTTATTTACATCGGAGTCCGTTTCGGAAGGACATCCCGATAAAGTAGCAGATCAGATCTCCGATGCATTGCTGGATGAGTTTCTGCGGTGGGACCCGGAATCTAAAGTAGCATGTGAAACCTTTGTGACGACCGGCCTGGTGGTTTGCGGAGGCGAAGTCAGGACCCAGGGATGGGTGGATGTGCAGGAAACCGCCCGCCGGGTCATCCGCGAAATTGGTTACACCAAAGCGGAATACCGCTTCGATTCCGATTCATGCGGGGTAATTTCCACCATTCATGAACAGTCGCAGGACATCAACCAGGGCGTGGTCAGGGAAAAGAAGGAAGAACAGGGGGCCGGCGATCAGGGCATGATGTTCGGTTATGCCTGCCGTGAGATGGAAAACCTGATGCCCATGTCGGTCGAATTTGCCCACATCCTGCTCCAGGAACTGGCCGCTATCCGCCGCGAAGGAAAAGTGATGAAATATCTGCGCCCCGACAGCAAGTCGCAGGTTACCATCGAATACAGTGACCAGGGACAACCGGTAAGGATCGACACCATTGTCGTCAGTACCCAGCATGACGATTTCATCAAACCCACCAGCGACACGTCACAAGCAGGAAAAGAGGCGGAAAAGGCCATGCAATTGAAAATCCGCGAAGATGTGATCAAATATCTCATCCCCAGATTAAAGAAAAGCCTGCCAGTCAGGATGCAACATCTACTTCAGGATAATTACCAGCTTTTTGTCAATCCTACGGGGAAATTCGTGATCGGGGGCCCTCATGGCGATACCGGTCTGACCGGTCGCAAAATTATCGTGGACACTTACGGCGGACACGGCGCCCATGGCGGCGGCGCTTTTTCAGGAAAAGATCCATCGAAAGTCGATCGCTCGGCTGCCTATGCGGCCCGGCATATTGCAAAAAATCTGGTAGCCGCCGGTGTGGCCGACCAGGTACTGATCCAGGTGGCTTATGCTATTGGTGTTGCCAAACCGGTAGGGCTCTTTGTCCAGACCTATGGAACCGCCAAAGTGAAAGATAAAAAAGGCAATCTGCTGACCGACGGCCAGATTGCAGAAAAAGTGAGCAAATTGTTCGATCTTCGCCCTTATGCCATCGTGGAAAGGTTTGGCCTCAAAAATCCGATCTATCAGGCAACCGCCTCTTACGGCCATTTCGGTCGCGACCATTACGAAAAAGAGGTGGAAGTATTCTATCCCGTGAAGGGTGTAAAGCCCGCCAGGCTTAATGGCAACGGTAAAGAGGCCTATATGAAGAAGGTCACCTTTTTTGGTTGGGAGAAACTCGATTATGTGGACCAAATCAAAAAAGAATTCGGGATGAAATAATTCCATTCTGCCATGCCACATATCCGGAAGTTGGCGGTCGCTTTGTCTGTTTTCCTTGTTATGACAGGGGCATCGGCACAGATCGACATCCACCGGTACACGTCCGCAACCGATACATTTTTCTGGAAACGCTATGAGCACATTCCGGGTCCTGCGCCACTCAGGTTAAGCCGCGTTGGGTCCGTTCCGAAAGGAAACATCCTTACTGCTTTAATGGCGCAGTACCCGGAACAATTCGCTCAGTTAAGTCCCGATTCCACCGTTGCTCCTGATATTCGGGAATTGAAAAAAAATCTCCGCGCTGCCGACTTCAATGATGACGGGAAGCCGGATATTATCTATGCGGGGCCCGGCAGAACCACCGACCATATGGTCCAATTATATCTCTTTCGTGAAAACGGATTCGACCTGGTGTTTGAAGATTTCGGGTTCCTGACCAAATGGACCGTGAAGGAGCACCGGCTGATATCCGTAGGTACAGGAGAAGCGTCCTGTGCCGCAGGCGCCACAAATTTCCTGCGGGATTATGAGGTAAAATGGGAAGGGGCCGAACCAAGGTTCATCCATGGGAAACAAACCGCATGGTACCGATATACTGAACTGCCATCCCGGCCTTTGGAAAAACCCGTCGCCTTTGAATCGATCAGGGACACCCTGACCTTAAGGGCTTCCGCAGCCCGGATCAACGAACCATTCATTCCGGAACCGGAAACATTCGGCAACATCGTGGCAAAATACAGCAAAAAGTTGCGGGGCGTAGTAATCGGAACCACCGGTCATCAGAAAAATAATGATTGGTACTTTGTGGAGATCATCCCGGATGCATTCCCATCGGCTACGGTCTTATGCCGCCACAATCAAATCCCCTTGTTTATCAGGGGCTGGGTACCTGCATCTGCCATCTTACTCAGCGGGCAGGTTCCTGCAGGCAAGTGAGGATGGGTTTAGTGACGAATGATCAGTTTCTGGGTTTTCACGACCTTTCCGTCGGCCAAAAGAGTGCAGAAATAGACTCCATCGGGCAGGTCAACGGTATTGATCACCATCTTTCCGTTTCCGCCGGTCACTTTTTCCTGAAATACCGTTTTTCCGATCATATTGCGCAACATGATTTCGCCGCCGGTGCTGCCAAGTTGATAAGTAACCGTGGCCCTGCCGGAAGCCGGATTGGGGTAAATGTCGGTCATGCTGCTGCGTGCAGCAGTTTCAGGAATGGCGAGGGGATAACTGGTGTACTTTATTACCACTGTAACAGAGTCAGCAGGTTTATCCCTGTCAAAAAAGGTCCAGCGAACCACGCTCACCCCGGGTTTAAAATTATGGAAATTTACATCGGAGTAGTGGCCCACAAACTCGGTGCTGGTTTGTCCGGCATCGATCAGGGTTGGTTCAGGAGAAAGGTGGATCTTGGCCGGCCAGCAGGCTCCGCCCCAGCACATGGTAACCTCGGTACTATCCATCATAAGCATCTCCGTTTTCCGGCAAAGGACATTAATGTTGGAGGATGAAATGTTCTTTACATTAAGGGCCGTGGAAATTTCATGTACCTGCGGTGAACCTGCCTGGATGATCTCCGAATTATTGGCGATCACACCCTGGTTATCGGAAAGTTGCAGGCTCTGGCTAAATCCCGCCATGACAAACGCAACGGAAAGGATCAGGAAGGCTATTTTTTTCATTGCTTAAATTTTTTCAATTGCAAATATACATCAAAATGAATATTACATGCGTTAAATGGATCCGAAATTAGTAAATTTGTAACAAATTTAAAAAACAGTATCCATGAAAAAAATCTCCCTTCTTTTAGTCTTTTCCGTGATCGTACTTCAGGGGTTCAGCCAGTCGCAGCGACTGGTACTCCTGGAAGAGTTCACCTCGGCCACCTGCGGTCCCTGTGTCAGTAAAAACACCCAGTTCCATACCTGGCAGACCCAGAATCCCGACAAGTTCACCTCCATCTATTATCATGTCAACTGGCCGGCGCCGGGTGATCCGATGAACCTGGCCAATCCTCAGGAAAACGGGGCAAGGGTCAGTTATTACATGTCACCCTCCTCTCAGTATGTACCCTATTCGGTTCTCGACGGAAATGTTCATAACGGCAGCGCAGGCGGATGGAACATGACCACGGTCAACAACCGGTGGGCTGTTCCTTCTCCCTTTGAAATCGACCTTCAGCACAGGGTTTCGGCAGGCAACGATTCGGTTTATTCCACCATTCTGGTCAAGTGCACCCAGGATATCAGCGCCAGTATGACCATTCACAATGTGATCATCGAGAAATGGATCCATTTCAACTCCGCCCCGTGCGCCAATTCTAACGGAGAACGTGATTTTTACTGGGTCATGAAAAAGATGCTTCCCGGCTCCACCGGGACCACTATCCCTTCAAGCATGGTTACCGGAGATTATATCCTGCTGGAAGGTGCATGGAAGTTCGGGACGGTTTATGATCCAACGCAGATCGCCTCGGTAGGTTTTGTTCAGAATAAGTCCACCAAAGAGGTACTTCAGGCAGCCAACAGTTCTTCCGACCCGATTGTCATGCCCTTTGCCAATGATCTTCAACCACTCGAAATCACCAATCTGCTGCCGAAAACCTGCATCAACACAATAAATCCGATCATACAGATCCGTAACAACGGTAACAATCCGGTGACCAGCCTTACCGTTCATTATCAAATCAATAACGAAACCGTTCATACCTTCAACTGGAACGGCAATGTCGCCAGCCTGGGAAAAATCGCCATTGAACTGCCCTCCACTTCATACAATATTCTTTCCGAGAACGTCCTTAAAGTTTACACCAACAACCCCAACAACAGTACCGACGAGTATCCCAAAAATGATACCATTCTGTTTACTTTCGGGGCAGCGCCGGTCAGCACCAACCAGGTTAAACTCATCCTGCGCACCGACAACAGCCCTGAAGAGATCACATGGGATTTCAAAGGTTCTCAGGGTAATATCGTAGCTTCCGGAGGGCCATACACCAATCCGAACCAGCTAACACAGCAAACCATCACCATACCGGCAGCAGATTGTTATCGTTTTACAATTTATGATGCCGGCGGAAATGGTATATGCTGTACCAACGGAACCGGTGTGTATGAAATCAGTTCCAACGGAGTGATTTTCAAACAGGGAGGACAGTTTGGAAGCTCAGAATCCACCGAGTTCATCATGGAAGCACCGGTGGCGATCGAAGAACCATCTGCCACACAGAGTCTGACGGTCTATCCAAATCCCGTTTCGCACAAAGCAACGGTGAATTACACCATTGAAAGTAGTTCGGAGGTAACCCTCCGGATACTGTCGGCTGTAGGTCACCCGCTGAGAAGCTACACCCTGGGTTTAATAAAATCCGGATCTCATGAAATGATTCTGGATGTAAACGGACTCCAAACCGGGATTTACCTCCTGCAACTGCAAACCAGCGCCGGCAATGTCACCCGTAAAATCTCAGTAGTCAGGTAAGATCAATTGCGGTAACCTATCCGGATCTCGAGGGCTCCGGCGCCATATTTCGACATGGGGGCATCTGCAACGCTGATGCCCTCCTGTTTTTCCAGCAGTTCCAGCAACGCCGCGCGAAGTGTACCGCTTCCGACGCCATGGATAACGATAATTTTCCGGAAATGTTCCGCAATGGCACTGTCGAGGCATTTCAGGAAATAGTTTTTCTGAATATCCAGCATTTCAGTATTTTCCAGGTTGGAGGGATCTTCGATCAGTTCATGAATATGCAGATCGATCTCCGCTTCATCGGGTGCGGTCCGGTGTTTCAGGATCAACGCGGCCGGTCCGGTCGCCTGCCCGGTACTGCCGGAAGGAGGAGCAAAATTGCCCCTGGCTATATTGAACGAATTGAAATGGGAAGTGAGCGATATAAGCCTGGCCACAATCCCTTTCTCCTTGATAACCGGATGAGAGCGGTAATTACCTTCATGGTAAAATTTCTTCCCTTCCACCCTGAACTCAGCATTGAAAGGAGGCAATACTGCCTCTGTTTGGACACAATGGAAAAGAAACTGAACATATCCGTCAGACCAGCGTGCCAGTTGCTCCCGGTTGACTGTGGAAAGGATCAGTGAAGAACCCGCAAATACGTTCCCGTAATCCACCCCTTCATAATGGTTCAGGGCCGTACGGGCAAAGAGGTTATACAGCAGGTCGTAGCTGGTATTGTTGACCAGCACGACATCCACCTGCCCCGTGATCAGCCACTTCTGGTCATGGGGAATGTAGGCAAGGAAAATCTCCTCGCTCTTCCTGGAATCTGTGACCTCTTTCGGAAGGGCAGCGAGGCGATCGGTTTCCCCATCCTTCACCTCCTCTGTTTTTTCTCTTTCAACTTTTCCTGAGACATTCACCGGGAATCTTTCCTCAAAAAACCTTGCGGCACGGTCGGTCGAAGCCACCACCACCAACTCACCGGTCATGGTCGGGATTTCAAATCCATCTTCGATCATCACCCCCACCATCCTGCTATCGATGATCCTGGACACTACTCCTCCACCGGAACTATTTAAAAATTTTACAGTATCTCCAACTTTTATTTCACTCATTTTGAATTTATTATAATTTGATTTAACCCGATTACAAAGGTAAATCATTCCCAATAAACATTCACTGAAAACAATCTAAATAAAAAATATACTAACTTGCGCCCGTTTTTAACTAAAAAAATTAAAAAATGAGGAGATTTACCATTTTGGTACTGGGGCTTTTCCTTACAGTACCAACCATATTCGGAGGAGGATACCAGGTTCACCTCCACGGTGCACGCAACATCGGCATGGGGCTGATCGGCACATCGCTCAGTTATGATGCCAGTACGCTGTTTTACAATCCCGGCGCTACTCCTTTTCTGGAGAACAAATGGAATTTTTCGGGCGGCGCCAGCCTGCTCTTTTCGAGGGTTACTTTCCAACCCGATCTGGTTGCGGAGCAATATCATCTTGAGCACCAGTTGAACACCCCGCTCTATTTTTATGCAGCTTATAAGATCACCAAGGACCTCAGCGTTGGCCTGGCCGTAAACACGCCTTACGGAAACGGACTTTCCTGGGGAAAGGACTG
>CAYLVY010000030.1:30044-32137 GCA_964387205.1 uncultured Draconibacterium sp. | reverse complement strand
TGCGAGCGGTGTGTCGAGATCTTTTGCCTGCCGGTGTCCCTGAACGGCGATAAATGGCTTTTCGAATATTGCATTTACCTTGTGCAGAAAATCTTCTGCCATGATGTTATCGGCATCCAGCACCACGGCAATATCGTACGGGCCCGTTAATTGTTCCATCGCCTTGTTCAGGGCTTTTGCCTTGGTGCTTTTATCGAAGCGCACTTCTATCACAATGATGGGCAGGGTTTTTAATAATTTGAGTGTTTCAGGCTGAAATGAATCGGCAATGACGACCACATCGAAAAGTTCCGCGGGGTAGTCCTGTTTCAATGCCAGTGACGCCACCTCAAAAATTACCTGGTCCTCTTTGTAACCGGGGATCATCACTGCGATTTTCCTGAAAACCGGAACAGCAGGAAAAGGGGGTTGGCGATAGAATAAACCTGCAAAGGAGAAGAGCAGGATATAAAGCACTGCAAGGGCCAGCGGAACCAGTAAGACTATCTGCAGAATTTCGATGATCATACATTCCTGGTTTTATGTTGGTCATGCAGCGTCACCGGCTCCTCAAGCCGGGGCTGTTCATGAATAAACGCGGCAAAAGGATGAAGAAGGTGCCACCATACAGCCCGGCGGTAAGCCAAGTAATAATCGGTTTTTCCTTTCAGAAGATAAACTATGGCATTTTTGGGGATGGCGATGAACAACTGGTATAAAATTGCTGCCAGAAAGGTAAAACCTTTTACATTCCGGCGCAGGTAAAGCAACCGGGCCCTGTTCATGTAATAAATTCTTCTCGGGCTCATTCTTCCGACCGAAAGTGATTCCTTATGCAGCACCACAGAACAGGCCACATACCAAAGACTGTAGCCTGCCTGCTTGATACGAGTCGCCCAGTCATGCTCTTCATAATAGAGAAAGTAACATTCCGCCATCAAACCAACCCTGCGGACCACCTCCATCGGGATCATCATAGCGGCCCCGTGGACAAATGCTGTTGGCGCATCGCTGTTAAACCGCCCGTCATCTTTTGCACCATATCCTAACCCGGTGTTACGGATGGTAATGGGATGAAATTCGGTGATGCCGGCAAACTGAATGGTGTCTTGCTGATTAAAATACTTGATTTTGGGGCTGACGGCACCCACCTTAGGATCGTTTTCACATTTTTCAACCAGCGGTTCGAGAAAACCTGGTTCGACTTCGGTGTCGTTATTGAGAAAGAGCAGATATTTACCTCGGGCATGGCGAACCCCGAGATTATTACCACCGGCAAACCCCAGGTTTTTTTTGCTTCGGATAAAAAGGGTATCCGGGTACCTTTCGGGTATGATGCCGGGGTCGTGGTCAGGGGAGGCATTGTCAACCACAATCACCTCGGTGTTGGGGTAAGATATATGGCGCAGTGATTCCAGAAACTGACAGGTTATCTCCGGCTGGTTGTAGTTTACGGTGATGATCGATACCAGGGGTTTTTCCATCAGTTATCAGATTGTAATTAAGAGAATATATCCAAGATGTACAAAAATAATAATTCTGGTATATCTTCAAATCAATTTTTTTACAAACAGGAAATTTTTTTTATAACGAAACAGATAAAAAAATGTGGCAGATCAGTGAAACCGACTATGATGGACTGGCTGACGAAACCGGGGGATCGGAATCCAGGCGTTTCGAATTCAATACCAGAGCCATGCTCGTATAAATCAGTATGGAAGTAGGCATGGTACCCACCACCGCATTTCCATAGGAGGCTACCAGAATCCCGGCCATCCCTGATAGCAGGGCTGACATAAGTATTTTCAGATCGGGGTCTGTGAGCCGGAACATAATAATGAAAGATCCCCTCGCCAGGATATAGATCAGAATGAAGAGGTGAATGATCAGGCCAATGATTCCGGTTTCTGCCCAGATCAGGACATACCAGCTGTCGGTGGCAACATTTGCCAGGAATGAATTTGGCAGAAAACGCTGGGCTTTGACCCCGGCATGGCCTATGCCTCCCCCCAATGGCCTGGTGGCCAGGTAGACCTTTAATTTTTTCTGATTTTCCAGCCTGACCTGCAGGGAGGGATCGTTAGGGTCGAATGCCGAGCGCATCCGACGGATAT
>CAYLVY010000030.1:17872-30034 GCA_964387205.1 uncultured Draconibacterium sp. | reverse complement strand
GACGGATATGCTGGTTGCCCTGGCCAATATAAGTGTACTTGAAAAATGCATAAACCAGAACCAGCAGCAGAAATCCGCTAACCATGATGAATTTGTTTTTTCTCAGAACGGAAAATAGCGCCAAACCTGCCAGGGGAACGCTGATCGCACCGCGTGTTCCGGAAATGAACATGCCATAAAAGGCAAGTAATGAAACTGCAACGAAGAATATTTGCTTTTTCCGGTTGAGCGTGAAGATCGCCAGGATACCAAAAACGATCCCTGAATAAGCCTGATTAGCTCCAAACTGTCCGGCATCGCTCATGAATGAAAATGCCCTCAGTTTGCCAAATATCACATGGGTGATGGCCCCTCCGCCATCAAGCCAGGCTTTCTCAAACCGGTCAGGCCCCACCGTGATCTGCATTATTCCTTTAAATGTGGCCAGTATGCTGAAAATCGCCCATATAATAAGAATAACATCGATCTGATTCTTGCGCGTGATCTGCAGCAAGGCAAGCGGAACGATCAGCATCATGTACAGGCCAAGCCCCCGGAATCCCACCAGCCATGCTTCCCTGCTGGCTGCTTCCGGGTTAAATAGTTGCATCAGGGTGAACGCGAACCAGATCATGGCGAGCCACGTGATATCCCTGTTGGCATGTTTCCAGTCAATTTTATGATAAAACCGATTGAAAAACAAGGCGATGTAAGAAAAGAAAAGAATTCCGTCCATCGCCATTCCCACCGGCAGCTCCCTTACATACCGGGCAAGACCAAGAAGGATAAATCCCAGGGCAATGGCCGTATACAACCCGATCACCGGAAACCTGAAAAAAAAATATCCATAGATCAAAAGAAAGGGCATTGCCAATAAACCGAATCCACCCAGCAATCCAAAAGTCGCCATTAACCAGGCTGCCAATACCAATATCAGAAAGAGCCCTGCAATAATCCACCAGGAGGATACCCTGTCGGATCCGGTGGTTCCTGTGAATGGATTTATTCCGTTATCCAGACGATACATATGGGTCTCTGCTCCTTTATTTTACAGGTAACGGTCATATTTATACATATCAGAATGCTTTTTTATACAATTCCCGATAAAAATTGAATCCCTGGCGAAAAATCTCCATTGCATTAAGGGATAAGGAGTTGTCGAGAAATTTGTATCCGATTACTAATCCCAGTATCGTGAAAAGCACTGAGCCTGCCGCTACCATTTCAAGGGAACCGAAAATGAATACTGCCACCACATCAGCAATGACATTGGTTGCAACCATGATCATGACCTTGATAAAGTTCTTTTGCGGTTTGTTGATACTGTCAAGCCCGACGCCGGTCATACGATCGATGGGCAACAGCATCCCGTAAAGGGCGAAAATTTGCATGATGACAACGGCATTTCCGCCTGCGACGAGTCCGTTAGCGAGATATTGACTGCCACCCAGCATCAGCACAAAGAACTCTGCAAAGATGAAGGGCACAAGGCTAAAAGGTATAAAAAGAAGGAACATTGCACCGGAGTAAGTATAGAACAGCTTTTTCACCGTGTCGGTCTGGTTTGCGATGCTTGCCCTGGACATCTTCGGAAAGGCCGTTGCAACAAAACTTCTAAGGGGTATTTGTTGTAATTCTGTCAGTTTGAGTGGTATACTGTATAAAGCAACTGCGGCGGCTCCAAGAGGGCTCAGGCTGATGATCAATGTATCGGCATTGCGCAGCAGATTGCTGCCGATCAGCGTAAAAGTGGTATATTTCCCGAAATGGAGCAACTGATGGTTGGCCCTCCTCGTTGATTTCCGGAAATCTTTAAGCCCGTCCCAACCATTGTACACACAGTATGCCGAGGTGAGAAACGCCATTGCCAACTGGCCCAATACCAGTTGGGTGAGGTTAAGGTCATACCATATATAACTGGAAAGGACAATCAGGAAGAAGCCGCCGCTATTTAAAATTTTGATCTTTAATATTTTGCCAAACTCCTGGTCGGCTTGGAGGATCACCTGTGCAGTATTGAAAGGCAGGTTTATGACGGCCATTAAGGGATACCAAAGAAAAAACAATTCATAACCTGTTCGGCTAATTGGCTCGGGAAAAAGGAGCAGACAAATGATCAGTACCAGTGAAATGAACAGGGTGGCGATAATATTGATCAGGCTGTTTGAGCCGATCAGGGCGCTCCTCTCCCCGGGAGTTGCTCCTGAAAGGAACCGGATAATGGCGGTATTGGTTATGCCGAAGCGGAACATTTCGATGAACCCTGCGGAGGAGACGAACAACACCCACTGGCCGAACTGTTCGACCGGGAAACTCCTTGCCAGCAGCGCAAATCCGGCAAATCCGAAGAGTGCAATGAAAACATTGGCCAACAGGGAAAGAAAATTGGCTTCACGAAAGATATTGGTTAACCGGCCACCCATAGGATCTGTGTTTATAGTTCATAGATCCTGAAATGCAATAACCGCTTAATAAACCGGGTGAATGGATCTCGTTTTTTGGGCAGGTCGCCCAATACCGATTCAAGAACAGGTATCTCTACTCCGTTGAGCAGGAAAAGGGGAGGAGCGGAAGGGTTGTGGGCGAGAATTTCGTCGAGGGCCAGTTGATCGGCAGAATTCCAGCTCCTGTTGGCCCGGCACACCAGCAACGGAAGGCTGCAATGACTGAAGAGACCAAAGGGATATGGACAACGGAGCAATGGTGGGATGTCGATCAGGATATAATCGGGTTCGAAAGGAATCCGGATATGCTCTTTGCGGAGAAGTTCCTCATAAGTTTTTACAGTCTGAAATGTCTCATCGATCTGGTATTCGAAATATTCGTCCGGGGAGAGATATTGGGGAGGGTCTTCCAGAAATGGACTGTCAGTGTCGATCCTGCGGTCGGGATATCCCAATATCCTGGTAATGGCATGAAGTACCGGATGTGGGGCACCGAGCCCGCCGGACGGATGATCAGGGGTAGTTACCGCATAACCGGTCTGTGACATTTCCATCCTGCGCATCGACTCAGATGAAAAATTCAGCAAGGCAACCTTATGGCCCTGAGAAACCATCTTTTTTGCGATCGCGCCGCTGAGTACCGTTTTACCTTCATCTTCCCGCGTGCTGAACAGAAGGATAACTTTGGGGCCCACATGGTCAGGAACCTTTTGAACCTCCATGACAATTTTCTGTACCATCATCTCTGTCAGTCTGTTGCAGAGATATGGAAAATGGAATACACCCGGGGAGAGATAAACTTTCGGAAATATCCCGGCAGATGGCATTTTGAGGATCCTGGCCGCCCTGACCGGATTTCTTAAGGTATCATCAAAATATTCAAGGGCCAGGATGGTAATAAATACGATCAGAAAACCCAGGATTCCGGCTACCATGACCAGCAGGGCCCTTTTGGTGGGGTTGGCTGAGAGAGGGAAATAGGGAGGGTCAACGGCTTTAATGTTGGAAGACAATTCATTATCCTGCATCTTAAGTTTGGCGAGATTCAGGCCGTGAAGCAACTCAAGATAGGCTTGCTCCGATACATTGATCTCCCTTTCAATACGTTTAAGATTAGCCCCTGCCGGAGCATAAATGGCATATTGTTTCTGAAATTCCCTTATGCGTTCTCCTAAAACCTTCAGACCCGCTTTGGTCTCTTCAAAAGTGATTACATTCTTCAGCCAGTCGCTTAACAGGGTATTCAGCGGAAGCCCTTCGGTGCTGTGTGTGATCGCATACAGTCCGTTTATGGCGTCCCTCAGGTCTTCTTTGGCTTTGGCCGCCTGGGTCCTGAGGCCGGAAAGCCCTGGAACGGTGGCCATTGATGTATCATTGCGCTGAAAAACTTCTTTATGGCTGATCTGGGTGTTCAGTTGATGGATTCTGTTGCGCAGTTGCATGATACGGCTGCTGTTCAGTTGAATGCTTTCCAGATTGTTCAGCTTCTCCTCGATCCTGCGGATCGCAGCGGCTGATCCTTCCAGCAACATCCGTTTGTTGTTGTACAACACGTCCAGGTCTTCCTTGACGACCGCAACGGCTTTACTTTGTTCGTAATAGTTTATAATGTTGTTATCCTTGTTGAATTTCAATAGTTTATCCTCGGCAATTTTCAACCGGATGGATGCCTGATGGACCTGATATTCGAAATATTTCACCACCGCATCCGAGCGGTTTTCTTTAATGTATTTGTAATTCTTAATGCAGACTTCCGTGAGCAGGGCCAGGGTGTGCTGGCAGATGCCCGGATCGTCGGATTCATACCGGAGCTTTACCAGGTCGCTGCTGGCAATTCGCGATACATTGACGGAAGCGATCGCCCTGATGGAATAGTGCCGGTGGGTAAAGTTGATCAATTTATACATGAAGTTCGTATCGCTGCTGATCATGTATTCCGTCAGGTTCCGAACAGTCTGTTCATAGGCGGCAACATTGACGGTGGAGGGCAGCCATTGCTGAATACCGGCTGTATCCAGCAATGCGAACGAGAAGGTATCCCTTACGTATGTAGTGTCAATCGCGGTATCCTCGGCAACGGGTTCCCGGGGTTGTGATTCAGCCTCCATATTCTCCTCATCAAACGGAGAAATGCGGAGAACCTGTCCCTGGACGATCTCATCCGAAGTAAGGTTGTTCATGCCGCGGAGTTCATCCACCTGCAGCCTGAATTTTTTTGCGATACCGTACAGTGTTTCACCCGGCTTTACGGTATGAAAATACTGCTCGTAGTTTTCTTTCGTTCTGGTTGCCTGCTTTGGGGATGCGGATGTCACAGCAGACGGGCGGGCATTAGCGGGACTGTCGTGGCGGGGAGATCTCTCCACAAGTTTGTATATGGAGGGTGGGGTCAACTGTCGGAACTGGGCGTACGACTCTTTGGAAATAAACTTCGGGTTATAACCGTCGAGCATAAGATGCATGGCGAACAGGCGGATGCCTACTTCCTGCTGGGTTTGCCTGGATTTAATGACATTGATCAGGTTGTCAAAGGCGGTATTGGTGGCGAAAAAGTTGATCGATTTCTGCATTTCGACCCCGACTCCGGTAGCGATGCCCGTGTAGAGGGTAGTCTCAGATGTATAGGTGTAATGGGGTTTTCTGGTCAGAAGGATCACCAGTGCCGCCAGTAGCAGCGGCGCTGCAATCAACAGGACAATGTGCTTCCTGATCAGTCTGAGCAGATCTATGATGTTCATTTTTCAGGGATTGTCGCTCAAAACATTCAATTTCATCCGGACCAGTTCCTCCAGGATCATATAAGAGGTTTGTAATTCGATTCTGGCCTGCTCGTAACTTTCTTCTGCCAGGGTAACGATCTGGCTGACCCGTGAAAATTCCACGACCGGGATCACCCCGTTGAGAAATTCCTTTTCTGCCATGAGCATATTGATCCGGGATGTCTCATTGTATCTCGATTTGACAACCAGCAACCGGTGTTTAAGGATGACATCGTTATATTGCCGGATCACTTTCTGACGCACTTCCGCCTGCTGCATCATAAACATGTCTTCCGCCTGCGCCAATTCGGTGGTAGCCAGTCCGATCTGGTTTTTCCGGTTGGTGATATCGAACAGGGGAAATTTTATGTAGGCGCCCACCCCATACACCGTTTCCGACCGGACAGTGGCGAAATTAGAGGGCGATTGGCCTTCGGCAGTATTGGTTGAAAAGTTGTTGAAATTCCCGTAACGGATATCGGCCTGAAAACCAATATCGCGCATCCATTGACGCCTGTCTGCTATCAGTTTGTGGTTATTCACAATGATCTGCTTCTCCCGGTACTTGGTAAGCGGGTCTCTCGACAGCGCAGAATCTAATAGAGCGGCCAGGGGGGGCAGGAAGTCCTGGATATCGTCATTAAGCAGGTCGAATGGCCTGTCTTGCTGGCCCTGCAAAGGCATGGCAGCAGCAATCACTAACCAAAACATTAGAATGACGGACAGGATCTGGTTCATGATGATAGGAATAACATGAATTTAAACGGAATCTTTCTGAAACAGGGCCGGAATGGTTCTCAGGATCAATTTCAGGTCATACCAGAACGAATATTTATCTCCGATGAAATGGTCGGCATATTCATTGTCGAGTCTTTTGCGTTCCTCCTCCGACATCTGTCCGCCTTTACCCCGGAGTTCAACCTGCCAAAGGCCTGTAATACCTGCCGGAGCCAGGAATCTTTTCGACAGCGAATCCTTGGTCAGCAATTCGGCTTCATAGACAGGTAACGGCCGGTTTCCCACGATCGACATATCACCTTTGAGCACGTTGACCAGTTGAGGTAGTTCGTCAATGCTGGTATTGCGGATGAATTTTCCGACACGGGTTACGCGCGGGTCGTTCGAAATTTTCACGAAAGCGGCCTTATTCATGGCAATTTCCCGCTTTTGCCTCGTATATTCCGTATCGCAGATCATCTCGCTGCCGATATGAAGGATAGGTGAACAGTATTCGCCTTCTGGAAGGAGGGCACATTTGGGGCATTTAGTGGAAAAATCTATACCTGAGGTCTTTTGCTCTGCGGCGTATTGATTTTTTTCCCGCGCCAGTTTCTGTAACTCCTCATCGGCCCCGCTCCTCATCGACCTGAGTTTGTAAAAGTCAAAGGGCTCCCTGCCCACCCGCTTCGAGATATAGTATACCTTGCCGGAAGATTCGAGCCGGATGGCGAGAATAACCAGCAAGAGCAACGGAGACAGAATGATCAGTGCCAGGGCGGCAACCAGGATGTCAAACAAACGCTTGGATAATGGCATCTTGTACTTGACCTCTGCTTCCTGGTTCAGAGGGTGGTGCTGGGTCTTTTTGCGGAATTCGACCAGGAAAGATATCCGGTCATACAGTGATTCCGGTTTTACAGGGAGTACATAGTAATCGGAAATGCCATGCTGGAAGGCTTTCCTGAAATCGTCATTGTGAAATTCAAAAGCGAGAATGATAAAGGGTGTGGTGCGGTATGCGGGCATGCTGCGGATCATTTCATGGATCTCATAAGCAGTTCCCCCCGCAATGTTGATTTCACAAAGGAAAGCATCGGTTTTTTTTCCAAGGTTCAGAAAATTGACCGTTGCCAAAGTATGCGGTAGAATATCGAGTTCGATCCCCGGGTATGAAGCCAGTTTTTCAATTACCTCCGATGCACCGCCAATATAACATACTGACAATTTGTTTTCCATCGTTGTTACCATTTGATGGCGTAATGAATCGGATAAAGATTTTTCTTGATCAGTTCTCCCAGCTCTTCCGGGTTAAAGGGTTTGGATAAAAAATCCTGGGCTCCGAGCTGGTAACATTTAATGCGCTCTTTACTGCTTTCCACTCCCGATAACATGATTACCGGAGTATGCTTGGTATAGCCGCGGTGCCGAAGTTTTTCGAGGAAACTGTAACCGTCCAGGTTTTTCATCTGGATATCGCATATGATCAGGTCCGGCAGATTTCCCTCCAGCCACTCCAATGCATCCATGCCGTCGGATTTGACGATCACGTCGTATGTCTTTGAGAGAAAATTCTCCAGAAGGAGCCGGATGCTGGGTTCGTCGTCTATGATCAGGATCTTGTGTTTCATGATAGTGGTTGGTTGGAGCAGATCAATCTAATTCTAAAGCAAATATATGAAGAGTGGTCTATGAAAAAAAGTTTTTTTTCGCTGATGGCGCAATGCAGAAATTAAGACGCTGGTTATGTGCTTGCACCCTGCTGTTTTTCCTGATAGTGTTTACTGTCACCCCACTCGCCGTAACCAATCTCATCACCGGCAATCCTGATCCGGGCTTCCAGGCATCGCTGACACTCGGATGCCTCTTCGTCGAGACAGGGTTTGTTTTCGTAAAGTAGGTATCCTTCCCGGTATTTCACAGGGGTCAGGTTCGGCATGATCACGTTGGCTCCCACCATCAGTGCTTTTTCCCTTCCCTGTGGATCAATGGTTTGCATGGCGGTTGTGGCCGCAATATTGATGTTTTTCATCATGATCCTGAGGATGGCCACCATTTTCAGTGAAAGATCGAATCGCTCGCCCAATGGTTTCAACTGATCACGATACCGGTACAGGGGTGTTCCCGTATGTTCAATATAGGGCCCCATTCCTGCCATGTCGATATCCAGGTCCCGAAGAAAAATCAGATCGTCGGCAAGATCCGGTATGGTCTGAAAAGGGAGGCCGATCATAACTCCTGACCCGACCTGGTAACCCAGTTTTTTCAATGAATACAAGGCCTCCATCCGCCGCTCGAAATGATGGGCCCGGTTGTCCGGATGCAACTTCCGGTATAAATCACGGTTGGAAACTTCGATGCGCAACAGATAGCGATGCGCCCCTGCGTCAAACCACCGCCGGTAGGTGTCTGCTGTCTGTTCACCCAGCGAGAGGGTCACATGCAACCGATGCCCGGTAGCGGCATGGATCTTTTTCAACAGAGATTCAACCTTGGCAGCATATCTGATTCCGGTACGCTCGCCCGCCTGGATCACAATCGATGCGAAATTTTCATCAGAGGCAAATCTGGCAGCCTCCACCACCTCTTCATCGGTCATCACATACCGGATGTTGGCCGTGTTTCCGGCCCGGATCCCGCAATAATGACAATTCTTGCGACAAATATTGGAGTACTCGATCAATCCCCTGAAATAGACTTTGTTGCCGACAAAATCCAGTTTGGTCCGGCGCGCTTTGGCAAATAAGGCGGTGCGTTGCCTGTCTTCAGATTCCAGCATGATTTCCAGGTCTTTCCGGCTGAAATCTTGCTGTTCCAATATGGCTCCGAAAGTACTCACTTCCATGAGATAATCCTTGCAGGTATCAGACATTGAAACGGATGTGAAGAATATCGCCGTCACCTACTATGTAATTTTTTCCTTCGACCATCAGCTTGCCATGCTCCTTGCAGGCGTGCTCTGATCCGTAACGGATGAAATCTTCGTATTTCATAACCTCCGCGCGGATAAAACCCCTCTCCAGGTCACTGTGGATGACCCCGGCAGCCTGCGGCGCCGTCATCCCCTTTCTGATGGTCCAGGCCCTGACCTCTTTGGGCCCTGCAGTGAAAAAACACTGCAGATCGAGCATGTGAAAAGCCGCACGCACCAGCCTGTTGACACCGGGTTCCTTTAATCCGGCATCGGCGAGGAATATCGTCCGGTCGTCTTCATTGTCAAGCTCCGCGATCTCGGCTTCCAGTTTACCGGCAATGATCAAAACTTCTGAATTTTCTTCCGCAACAGAACTGACGAAGGCCGAAGAGTATCCGTTTCCGGCAAGAGCCGCGGCATCATCCACATTGCAGACATATAGCACGGGTTTGTCACTCAACAGAAACAGATCATCCGTAAACCGCCGCTCTTCTTCCGAAACGGGCGCTGTCCGGACCGACTGAAAAGATTCGAGATGGGTTTTGATCCGCTGCAATACCTCCATGCCATGCCTGGCATCCTTGTCTCCGGTTTTCGCCATCTTCTCCAACCTGGTGAGTTTTTTTTCCACCGATTCCAGGTCGCGGATCTGCAACTCCAGCTCCACAATCTCCCGGTCCCTTACCGGATTGACCGATCCTTCCGGATGTGGTAACTGTGCATCATCAAAACACCTGATCACATGTATCAGGGCATCCACATTACGGATGTCGGCAAGAAAGCGGTTTCCGTCGCCCTGGCTTCCCCCCTTGACCAGCCCGGGGATGTCAACCATCTCCACAGTGGTGGGAACAACGCGGGCGGAATGGATGATCTGATCGATCGCCTGCAACCGGGCGTCAGGTATGTTCATGATCCCGAGATTGGATTTGCCACCGGCATATCCGGCTGCATGTGTTTCCGCTCTGTTGTTTGATATACAATTAAACAGCGTTGTCTTGCCCGATCCGGCCAACCCGATTATTCCGCATTTTAATGGCATATGGAAGTTTTTAGATGACAAATGTAGGAAATAATTGAATTGGTCTGCTTTTGAGTAATCCGGGAGGAAAGTTCTGTATATTTATCTTGGAAAATCAAATACTTATCTCTACCTTTGCACCCATTTTTTACAGGGAAAATGACGCCGTTCTTTATCTCCTCCTGAAAGCAAAAATTAAGTCTAACCCGGCAGACCTCAGGGTCTCCACAAAGAAAATTGAATGAATTCTGAAGAAAACAATGTGAACCTGGAACAGAACATTGATCCGGTTGTTGAAAATGTTGAAAACATGGAAGTTAGTCCGGCTGTTACCACTGAAACGGAAACCGTTGCTCCTCCTGCTGAGGATGAGGTGGCTCTGCAACCGGTGGCTGAAATGGTGAAGGAAGAACCGGCTGCTCCTGCCCCGGTACCGGTGCCTCCGGTAAAACCAGTGGCTCCCGCTGAATTTGACTGGGATGCCATCGGCAAAAAGCATGAGATTTATTCCAGTGAAGAACGGCGCCGCCTTGAAGACGCATATGATCAGACCCTCAGGGCCATCCAGGATCATGAAGTGATCGAAGGAACCGTGGTTGCCATGACCAACCGTGAAGTGATCGTCAACATCGGATTTAAAAGCGATGGTGTCATCCAGATGAATGAATTCCGGTATAATCCTGACCTGAAAGCGGGTGATAAAGTGGAGGTTTATATTGAAAATCAGGAAGATATTACCGGCCAACTTCTCCTTTCGCACAAAAAAGCACGTATCCTGAAATCCTGGGAACGGATCAACGATGCGTATGAAAAACAGGAAATCATCAAGGGTTATGTGAAATCCAGGACCAAAGGTGGTCTGATCGTGGATATCTTCGGGATCGAAGCCTTCCTGCCAGGATCTCAGATCGACGTTAAACCCATTCGCGATTACGATGTGTTTGTCGATAAAGTAATGGAATTTAAAGTGGTGAAGATCAACCATGAATACAAGAACGTGGTAGTCTCTCACAAAGCGCTTATTGAGGATGAACTGGAAGCCCAGAAAGCAGAGATTATCAAGAAACTGGAAAAGGGCCAGATACTCGAAGGAACAGTCAAAAACATCACCAGTTACGGTGTATTTGTGGACCTTGGCGGTGTCGACGGGCTCATTCATATCACCGACCTGAGCTGGGGCCGTATCAACCATCCCGAGGAGATCGTCAAACTGGATCAGAAAATTAAAGTCGTGATCCTCGATTTCGATGAAAATAAAAAACGCATTGCCCTCGGCCTGAAACAACTTACCCCGCATCCATGGGATTCTCTCAATCCGGATCTCAAGATCGGCGACAAAGTGAACGGCAAAGTGGTCGTTATCGCCGATTATGGTGCCTTCGTGGAGATCACTACCGGCGTCGAAGGCCTGATCCATGTTTCCGAAATGTCCTGGTCGCAGCATCTGCGTACCGCGCATGATTTCCTGAAAGTAGGACAGGAGGTGGAGGCCGTTATCCTGACCCTCGACCGCGAGGAAAGGAAAATGTCGATGGGTATCAAACAACTTATACCTGATCCCTGGACTAATATCCGCGACAAGTATCCCCTCAAATCAAAGCATACCGCCACCGTCAGGAACTTCACCAATTTCGGCATTTTTGTTGAACTCGAAGAGGGTGTCGACGGCCTGATCCACATATCAGACCTTAGTTGGTCCAAAAAGATCAAGCATCCGGCAGAATTTACCAAGATCGGGGAGGTGATCGATGTGATGGTGCTCGACGTGGATGTGGAAAACCGTCGCCTTAGCCTGGGTCATAAACAACTGGAGGAGAATCCCTGGGATGTATTCGAGAATGTATTCTCCGTGGGTTCGGTGCACGTCGGTACCATTGTCAGCCTGAACGACAAGGGTGCAGTTATCGCGCTGCCATACGGTGTAGAAGGTTTTGCCCCCATGCGCCACCTGACCAAGGAAGACAATACCGTCGCCAGGGAGGAAGAATCCATGGATTTCAGGGTAATCGAATTCTCGAAGGAAAACAAGAAAATTATCCTCTCCCACAGCCGTATACATCAGGACGCTGTTTCGGCAGAAAAATCAAAGGATTCCAAACTTACCCTGAAAAAGGATGCAGATACCAAAAAAGCGGTCCGGAAATTAAAGGACAACCTTGAGAAAACGACCTTGGGAGACATCGATGCCCTGGCCAATCTCAAGGCAGACATGGTTAAAGCCGAAAATCTCGCCCGGGATACAAAAGCCTCTGAATTGCAGGCAGCAGCGCCCGAAACGGAACCGGCCGCTGAAACTGACGAGGGGACTCCTGAAACCACGAAGGAGTA
>CAYLVY010000030.1:1974-17862 GCA_964387205.1 uncultured Draconibacterium sp. | reverse complement strand
TCTGACCGTTTTGGGCAGCAGCGCTGCTATTCCGGTAAAGGAGAGAAACCTGAGCGCTCATCTGCTGAATGCAGATGAGCGCTTGTATTTAATTGATTGCGGTGAAGGTACACAGTTTCAGTTGAAGAAATTTCACTTTTCCTTCCATCGGATCGGCCATATCATGATCAGCCATTTGCATGGTGACCATTTTTTTGGCCTGATCGGTTTGCTGAATTCCATGCACCTGCTGGGACGAAAAAGTGAACTGCATCTCTATGCACCGGCGCCATTGGAAGAGATATTGCACATCCAGCTCGATACAGCCGAAACAAGGTTGCTCTATCCACTCCATTTCCATCCATTGCCCCTGGAGGGTGGTTTGATTTTTGAGATTCCTAAGCTATCCATTCACTCTTTCCCGGTTTTGCACCGGATACCGGCGTATGGCTTTACCATAAGGGAAAAGCAACCTCCCCGCCGTCTCACCGGCCCAAGGTCTTTTGCCTATACCGGCGATACCGCCTTTTGCGAAAATATTATCCCCCATATCGCCGGGGTGTCAATGCTCTATCACGAGGCTACTTTTATGCAGGAACTTGCCGGTGCAGCGAGGGAGAAATTCCATTCCACTGCGATTGAAGCTGCAACCATCGCTCTCAGGTCAGGCGCCGGAAAGCTGATATTGGGCCATTTTTCGGCCCGGTACGATAACCTTGATCCGCTGCTGGACGAGGCCAGGTCGGTATTCCCGGAAAGTTACCTGGCGTTTGAAGGCGAAACCATCCCCATTGAACCATCACAGGAGTAAAAACGAAAACTTAAATATCAGGAATATGAAACGATTTAACATCTTTGTCATCGCCCTTATGATCATGTATGTGAATGTATCAGGTCAAAACGCCAATCCCTTTTTTGCCGAGTGGAAAACTCCTTTCGGAGTACCGCCGTTTGACAAGATCAAAAATGAACACTATATGCCTGCTTTTAAGAAGGCTATGGAAGAACACAATGGTGAAATTGTCAGAATCGTAGCCAACGGTGATGCCCCGACCTTCGAAAATACGATCCTTGCACTGGACCTTGGCGGGAGCCTGCTCGAAAAAGTGAGCGTGGTTTTTTACGGACTCAACAGTGCACATACCAGCAATGAGATGCAGGAGATTGCCAGGCAGCTTTCACCGCTCACCACCAAACATTCGGATGATATAAACCTGAATCCGGCTTTGTTTGAGCGTGTCAGTCAAGTCTACAAACAGAAGGAGTCGTTAAAACTGGATCCGGATCAGCTCAGGCTGCTTGAAGAAACCTACAAGGGCTTTGTCAGGGGTGGTGCGGCCCTCGGCCCAAAGGCGCAGAACCGTCTCCGCGACCTGAACAAAGAGATCAATATGCTCCAGTTGACCTTTGGACAGAACCTTCTCGCCGAAACCAACGCTTACCGCCTGGTCATCGATACCCGTGATGAACTTGTTGGTTTGCCTGAAAATGTGATCACTTCTGCCTGGGAAGCCGGACAGAAAGAGGAGGCCACCAAAGGCAAATGGGTATTTACCCTTCACAATCCCAGTATCATGCCATTTCTCCAGTTTGCAGAAAATCGTCTACACCGCGAAAAAATCTTCAATGCCTATATCAACCGGGGAAATAATGATAATGACAAGGACAACAAACAGGTCATCGAAAAGCTGATCGCCCTTCGTGCGGAAAAGGCCAATCTGATGGGTTTCGAAAATTTTGCCGCTTTTGCCCTCGATAACAGAATGGCCAAAACTTCTGATAATGTCTATGCACTGCTGAACCAGATATGGTCACCTGCACTGAACAAAGCAAAGGAGGAATCCACCGAACTGGCCGCAATGCTGGAACAGGACAACCCGGGTGAAACCCTGCAGGGATGGGATTGGAGATACTATAATGAAAAGCTGCTGGCCAGGCAGTTTCAACTGGCTGAAGATGACCTTCGACCCTATTTTAAACTCGGGAATGTACTGGACGGAATTTTCTATGTGGCCAGGCGCCTGTATGGCATCACCTTCACCGAAGTGAAAAATCCTCCGGTTTACCATCCGGATGTGCGCCTCTTTGAATGCAAGGAGTCGAATGGTACCCATCTCGGTGTCCTTTATTTTGATTTCCATCCCAGGGAAAGCAAAAGGGGAGGGGCATGGTGCGGAAGTTACCGGCCGCAACATTATAAGAATGGTGTGCGCGTTGCCCCGGTTTCTACGATTGTATGCAATTTTACCGCCCCTTCGGCCGATAAACCGGCTTTGCTGACAGCCGATGAGACCGAGACCCTCTTTCATGAGTTCGGCCATGCACTTCACGGCTTGTTCCGCGACGTGAAGTATCGCGGAATTTCTGGCGTTCCGCGTGATTTTGTCGAACTTCCGTCCCAGATCATGGAGCATTGGGCCTTCGAACCTGATGTCCTGAAAGTCTATGCCAAACACTATCAAACCGGAGAAACCATACCACAGGAACTTATTGAAAAAATTACGCGCAGCGACAAATTTGGTCAGGGATTTAAAACCACCGAATACCTTGCCGCCAGTTTCCTCGATATGGATTACCATACCACTCCTGAACCTCAGAGCATAGAGATTCCAATATTTGAAGAAAAGTCAATGTCTGCGATCGGACTTATTCCCCAAATACCCCCCAGATACCGTTCTACCTATTTCCAGCATACCATGACCGGAGGATATACTGCCGGATACTACAGTTATATCTGGGCCGAGGTGTTGGATGCCGATGCATTTGAAGCATTTAAGGAAACCGGGGATATCTTCAGTCCTGAGGTTGCAGAGAAGTTCCGCAGGATGATCCTTGAAAAAGGTGGCTATAAGGATGCCATGGAGATGTATATTGATTTCAGGGGTAAAGAACCCGGTATCGAACCGTTGCTTAAAAACCGCGGGCTGAACTGATCGCCAGCCTATATGCACCTATCCGGTTTTGCTGATCCTGACAAGGGTTTCCCGGTTCAGGATCAGCAGTTCATGGTCATTGATCTCAATGATCCCGTCCTGCTGAAAATCCCTCAGGGTTTTGATCGCGCTGTCTTTCGACATTCCCGATAATTCTGCCAGATCAACCCTGGAAAACACCATCGGCACATGCGTGGATTCAAAAATCTCATCGGTCAGATAAAGCAGTGCATCCGCCATACGCCCCGGCATCTGCTTGAAGGTGAGGTTGACAAGACGGTTGTAGACCGACAGTACATTCTGGCTGAAATCCTTCAGAAACTGGTGGGCAAATGATCTGTTGTTGTCTGCAATTTCCTTGAAAACAGCGGCGTCGAAAAAACAGACGGTGGTTTCAACCAAAGCAGATACACTGTAATGGTGGATCCGGTCGAGATAAATTCCCGGACCTCCGACAAACTGCACAGGTTTCACGATCCTGATGATGGAATTTCGCTGGTCGCTTCCCTCTAAATATACCTTGGCAAGCCCCTGGCTGACGATCAGGACATGGGATAAAAAAGTTCCTTGCTTCTTTATCGTCTCACCCTTCCTGAAACTTACCGTCAACCTGGTTTTCTCTACCGTTCTCCTCTCGTCATCCGTGAGATAGGAGAGCAGGGGCGATTGTTCGTGACATGTCTTGCATTGATGGGTTGATACATTAATCTCATTCATCAGGTGCTTTTTTTTTCAAAGATATGATGCATTGAAAGGTTTTTCCTCAATCCGGAAGTTTTTTTTTGCCCAAAATCAGGAAAAATATTTCCCGGACCGGCAAAAAATTTCAAGACTTTGTTGTTTATATAGATTAAATCTAATTAAATTTGTGCAAATATAGGATTCTTATAAATATCAGTAAAAATTATTTGTAAATAATTGAAACATAAGGAGGTAAGGATGAAACAAATTTTCAATACCAGCATATCGGGCCCCGGTAACCGTTTTTTGATGCTGCTCAGAATGCCGGTTATGCTGATCGCCTTCACCCTGGTTCATTGGATGAGCCCTGAGGTGATGGGACAAAGCTGCTGTCCGGGTTTTGTGCTACAGGATGCCGTTTCGGTTTGTCCGCCTGAAGGGGCTTGCCATCAAGGCACCCATCCCGGCGGGAACAAATCAGCTTCTTTGGTTGCATGCAGGCTATCTTATCATCAGTACACGGTTTTTCCCAATTTGCCGGGATATACTTACAACTGGACGATTACCGGCGGCACGGCCATCACGAATAATACCAACCCTGTCAATATTTTATGGGGAAACGGTACCAGCGGTACCATCAAAGTGGTGATCAGCAATCTGGCCATCGGTGGCGATTGTATTGATTCCCTCAGGATGGATGTTTGTCTGATCGACGGACCTCAGGCTGGATTCACCATGCTTGATGATACTGTTTGTCAAACAACGCCTGTTATTTTCTCCAATACTTCCGTGGGCGGAAGTTCTTTCCAATGGGATTTTGGTGATGGTACCACCTCATCCCTTCCCAATCCGCCTCCCCATAGTTATCCGGGCCCCGGAACTTACACCGTTGTTTTGACCGCTACCAATGCCGGCGGTAATTCATCGGCCGGAGACGTCCCAAGGGACTGTGGCTGCCAGGATACTGTTGTGCGCACCGTTGTAGTGCTGCCGGGAGTTGGCCCGGAGATCAGCCTTGATTGCTGCTATGGGACCGTCTGCCCGGGTGATACTACTACTTTATGTTCACCAACAGTATGCAATACCTATAATTGGTCTGTTACCGGCGGAACCATCGTCTCTGGTGCAGGGACCAATTGTATCAAAGTAGTATGGGATGCTACCTATTCTGTTCCGACTACCGTTACCCTTTCGGTACCGGGGTGTGCAGGATCAACCTGTCCGGGTTCTACCACGCTTGCTGTACCTGTTCTTTACCCGAACCTGCCCATCAACGGGCCGGTAACCTTATGCCTGGGGATGCCCGGTTGCTTTTTTCTGCCCCATATGCCGGGTACCTATTATCAATGGAGTACCACAGCCCCCCCCGGGACTTTCTCTTTTCATGATAAAGACCGTAATGTTTCCCAGGCCAGCATCTCCTTCTCTCTTCCCGGGACCTACCAGATCCAGTGTGTGTACAATAATCCGCTGGCCGGATGCTCCGGAACAAGCGTTATCACCGTGGATGTGCTTCCGCCGTTTTCCATTACAGGAGATGATGTGGTGTGTGAAGGGTCAACCACAAACTTTTTTGCCAGTGGAAATGCCAGTTGGACGATCAATAATCCGGGGGCAACCATGCCGCCGGGTATTGCTGCCACCAAGGCGATTACCTGGAATGTTCCCGGTACTTATATCGTGACGGCAACCAGCACCACTCCCGGTGTCTTTTGCAACATGACCGATTCAAAAGTGGTGGAGGTCAAAGCAAGGCCGGTTCTTGGCAGCATCACGGGCCCTGTCCTGGTGTGTCCGAATAAAAACTATACCTTCAGCATCACCTCGGATACCCAGGGTAGTTTCTTCGTATGGTCTGTAAGCAGTGGCAGTGGAACAGTGATGACCCAGATGGGTGCCGACCGCGATTCGGCTATCATTAAACTGAATGGTCCGGGCCCTTGGACCGTCAGCGCTTACCAGCAGATCGAAATTGCGCCCGGGGTATTTTGCCAGTCTTTAGCACAAAACCTTACCGTGAATGCCTATAGTCCTCCGGTAATCTCGGGGGTGACCACGGTTTGTGTAGATGCGGTCAACATGTTCAGTGCGGGCGGTCCGGTTCCGCCGGGGGGAATCCAATGGAGTGTTTCTCCACCTAACCGTGGCTCCATTTTGCTCGGCCAGGGTACCGCAAATGTGACCATTCGCTGGCACGGAACCCCGACAACAGCAACCATCACGGCTTCCCACTGCGGCGGGTCGGCTATCCACAACGTGACTATAGTAAATCCTCCTGTTGTTGGCAATATTACGGCGAACGGTCCCTTCGAGTATTGCCTTCCGGCTATGCCCAATAACCTCATCCTGAGTGTTGCTTCCGGGTTTACTTCCTATCAGTGGTATTTCAATAATGCACCGGTCAGCGGGGCCACCAATTCCAGCTATGCTGTCCCCAATGCTACATTTACCGGAGCCGGTATCTATTATTTTTCGGTGGATGTTTTCAACGGTGTCTGCACTACCACCAAGACTACCTATGTGCTAATCGGGAATTGCCAGGGCGGTCCGCCTCCCAATCCGATCGTTTGTGCCGTCGATTTTACCTTTAACCCCAATCCGGCATGCCAGAACCAACCGGTTTATTTTACCGCATTGCCTACCGGTCCGGGGTTCACCTTCTCCTGGAATTTCGGCGACGGGGCCACCTCCTTCGAGCAGAATACAGAGCATACCTATACACTTCCGGGAAGCTACAACGTAACGCTTACGGCGGTCATTGGCACCTGTATTGCCACCAAAACCAAAACCGTTGTGGTGAATCCCTCCCCGGTAGTAAACATTTCGGCTTCCGACACCATATTCTGCCCGGGAAGTTCGGTTACCCTAACCGCATCTCCCGGAATGAGTTCTTATCAGTGGTTCCGGAATGATGCCCCGGTTTCCGGCGCCACCGGGATGACATACATTGCAGCTCAACACGGTGAATATTACGCAACGGCATCCAACGGATTCGGATGCCCCGGAAAATCCAATCCTATATTTATATATATGCATGGTATTCCCAAAGCAGATATCTCAGGCGATAAGTTTGTCTGCAGTTATCCGGGCGGATTTGCAGCGGTAAACCTGGAGGCATTCTATGATGCTGCTTATACTTATGACTGGAGCAGCAACCAGCCGGGCGTGACTTTTTCCAATAATAACAACAATGCAGCCTTCATGACCCAGGCCTATGTCACCGCCCCGATGACGCTGCCTGCCAGCATGGAATTCATTCTCAGGGTAACAGATGTCAATACCAACTGTGAAGCATACGATACCATCTGCATCTGGTTTTTCGAGACCCCGATGGTTTCCATGCCCTGGTATTCGGGATGTGAAGGAAATCCGGTGACCCTGACCCCGACACCGGTTGATACCTCGCTATATTCCTATCAGTGGAGCAACGGCAGTAAAAATCCGGTAATCACCGTGTCGGCTGCAGGGTTTTACTCGGTGACGGTTACGGATAAAATGAGCGGTTGTGCTGCGGTGGGTTATGGAGCGTTTATCTACCCAAATCCCGACCTGCGGCTTTTCCCGTTGGGTTGCAAGACCATCGGATGTAAAACAGATACACTGCAGATGTATATTCCATTACCACTGGCTGCCACCGGTCCATTCAGCAACATTCCGGCCGCTTATCCAACCATAACCTGGTATGCCAATGGAAATTATGGTACACCCATAGGTTCGGGTACTTCTTTCCCGTTTGTAGCCAATGCAGCCGGAAATTACCAGATTTCGGTGGTGGTTACGAACCAGTATGGGTGCTCGGATACGGCGGGAGTTTTCTGCATCAATGTATTGTGCGATGAACTGGACTTCGGGGATGCCCCCGATTTCCCGGGAGGCTTGTATAATTATCCCACCCTGCTGTCAAACAATGGGGCGCGCCACCAGGTCAGTCCCAATATATTCCTTGGATCACTGATCGATATGGAGGGCAACGGCCAGCCCAACCTTATGTCAACCGGCGATGATCTTGCTAACCTGTCCGACGAAGATGGGGTGTTGATTCCACCGGTGGTCATGCAGGGCTCAACGGTCAATATTACAGTTACCGCTTCAACGACCGGATTCCTGGATGCATGGTTCGATTTTAATATTGATGGAGATTGGGCCGATCCGGGAGAACATATATTTATGAATCAGTCCCTTTCACCCGGCGCCAATGCTCTCTCCTTCACCGTTCCTGTTGCTTCCGGAACAGGACAGAGTTATTCCCGTTTCAGATACAGGACCTCCGGTGCGGCCATCAGTTATAACGGCTACCTGCCCGATGGAGAGGTGGAAGACTATGCCGTTTATCTTGAGCCGGGGCCTCAGTATGAAATGGATTTCGGGGATGCACCCGACAACCCTGCTTCTGGTTATAATTATCCGACATGGCTCGCCAATAACGGAGCCAGGCACATCATTACCCCGGGTCTGTTCCTGGGCAGCCTGATCGATGTCGAGATGGATGGCCAACCCAATATCGTGGCCTCCGGGGATGACCTTGCCGGTGTCGATGATGAAGATGGCGTGAATATTCCGACTGTCCTGATGATAGGGGCTACCTATAACATCCAGGTGGTTGCCTCCGCCAATGGTTTCGTGGATGGCTGGATCGATTACAATACGGATGGCGACTGGGCCGATCCCGGGGAGCACCTCTTTATCACTCAGCCTGTAATCTCAGGATTGAATACTCTCTCGTTCACTGTTCCGTCCGGATCGGTCGTCGGACAATCCTATGCCCGGTTCAGGTACAGGACTGCCAACATCCCGATCTCATACAACGGTCTCGTGGCCGATGGTGAAGTGGAGGATTATCCCGTTTACCTCGAGGAGTGTGTCCATGGCGATGAACTCGATTTCGGCGATGCCCCCAATAATCCGCAATTTGGCCAAAACTATCCCACATTGCTGGCATTCAACGGCGCACGGCACTACATGTACGGGAATATTCGACTCGGAGCCCTGATCGATGATGAGGTGAACGGCCAGCCCAATATTCCGGCAACCGGTGATGATATCAATAACCTGGATGATGAGGATGGCGTTACCTTTATCGGTAAAATGTATGTGGGTAAAACAGCCAATATCCAGGTGGTTGCCTCCATCAATGGTTTCCTGAATGCCTGGATGGATTTCAACAAAGATGGTGATTGGACCGATGCAGGAGAACAGATATTCACCAATGCTGCTCTCGTCTCAGGGAGCAATAGCCTGAGTTTCAGTATTCCTTCAACCGCACTTCAGGGAAAAACCTACATTCGCTTCAGGTTTAATACTATAGGCGGATTATCGGACGCAGGTCTTGCAACGGACGGAGAGGTGGAGGATTACCGCGTCCATGCCTGTCCGCGCTGGTGGCCTGTTGTATCTCCCGTAAGGCATACCATATTGATACCACACGATATGCCTAACCTGACCCCCGGCGATGTACTGGGTGTCTTCTATACCGACGCCACAGGCATGGAGGCGAATGCCGGTCTGGTGGAATGGGATGGAACCAATACCCAGGTGATGATCGCTTATGGCGATGATCCGGCAACGCCTGATGTTCAGGAAGGATTCATCGTGGGAGAACCTATTGTCTGGAAACTGTGTTCCTATGTTAAAGGTGATGCCAATACCGTGGAGGTTACTTACGATCCGAACTATCCCAGCCACAATGGCTTGTTTACCGTTAATGGTTTCTCGCAACTTAACGGTATCCGTGGATTACATACTGCGATCGCTGCAGAACCCGGATCGGTGTGTGCCGGTGAACCGGTTCAGCTATCGGCAGTGGTGGCGGAAGGTTCTGCGGGTGTGACTTTTGAATGGAGTTCGATCCCTGCAGGCTTCTATGCCTCCGGGCAGAATCCGGTTGATTACCCGACGGAAAATATCACCTATGTTCTTCATACGTTTGATGGATTGTTCCATGACTATGATACCGTCAGCGTGATAGTTACCGAGGTTAGTCCGCTGGTGGAGTTCCTGCCCTTGCGCAATGTGAATATCCCGGAAGGCATTTTCCGCTGCTACAACGCCACCCTCAGAATTACCACCGGAGGCATATCCTCCTGGTTCACGGTTCATAATGGTGGCCATGCGGAGTTGATCGCTGGTCAGCAGATCAATCTGCTACCCGGCACCAAAGTGCTTTCGGGAGGGTACTTCAACGCCAGAATTACTCAAACCGGCGCTTTCTGCTGCAGCAATCCGCAACCCGGTCAACCGTTCAAGGAACTGTCTACTCCGGAGAAGGAAGCGGAAACCTTCAGGATCTTTCCGAATCCCACCAGCGGTAACTTTACCATTCAACTTAAGGGATGGGATGAGGTAGCTCCGGTGACGGTACATATCTATGATAGGATTGGAGGGATCATCATGACGGAGAAATTCGCTGCCGATGCCTTGCTTAATCTCAATCTCGGCAATCACGCACCCGGGATGTATCTTGTACGGGTTACCAACGGGATTAATACCGGTATCGGGAAGGTCGTCAGGAAATAGCAGTGTAGTCTTGCAAACCGTCAGGAACAGGATTTCTGCTCCCCGGATTTAGCCAGGTTATAAAAGATAATCATGATCTGAGATTAATTGACAATCGACACCTTGCGAATCAGAAAGTCAGAAAATGAAAAAGAGGGCAGCCCCGCAAGGTGCCCTCTTTTTATATTGTATTGTTTCGCCGTTTTATCTAAATATATTGCTCGTTCATTCTTTTCATCCGTTGATTTCTCCTGTATTGCCAGCGGTAAAGACCATAACCCAAAATCAGCAGCAAAGGCAGAAGAAAATTCAGATACTTAAGGAATGCTTTTTTACCGTCTTCCATCTGGTCAAGGGGCCGGGAGGTGACCTCTTTGGTTCGCAGGTCGATCAAACCTGTGTCATCGGACAGCCAGTCAACGAGGTTGACAAACAGGTTCAGGTTGTCCTGAGGGATCTGCCTGGCCATTTGTCCCTCGCCATTGATGGCAAAATCACCGTCGCTGATCACCACCAGACGTGAATTTACAGATCCGGATATGGTTCCGGACAGAAGTCCGGCTACCGTGAGGTTCGGACTTGTGAAATCGCTGAATTGCCAGCTACGGTTGATGTTAAAAGAAACCGGGGCGTTTTCCCTTCCCGATTTATCCGAAGTGGTAGCCAGCGGAGTGAAGGTAATACCTCCACGGGAGGGCTGGTAATCGATAGAACTCGCAAACTGAAGGATCACCTGCGTGAGTCCTTTGGTTCCCGGATTATCGGAGAATTTTGTGATCATGGGAAGATATGGGAAATTCAGGCTTGACTGGAAAGTCATATAACCTTGTTGCTGGTTTACCGTTACGCTGCCACATTGCTGGTCGATGACAAAGTCGGCATTCATTTTTATCCCTTTCATTTCCAGCCAGCTTTCCAGTCCTGTCCTGATTTCGGAACCGGTCATGTTTTGAAAATCACCTTCTACCCGGTTCATTGCGATAAAGATGTTCTTCCCCTGGGCAAGAAAGTTGTCCAGTTTTTGCAGGTCTGCCGTGGGAAAAGTATCGCGGGGATTGATGATGATAAGTGTTTTATACTGGTTCAGATCGCTGGGGGCGGTGGCAAGATCTAGCGGTTCAGGTTGGTACAGTACCGACAGGGATTGCATTACCTGGATCATGCTGCCCATGGTTGTCTCCCCGTGCCCGGTGATAAAACCAATCCGTGGTTTGAAATCGGCCGTCATTTTTTTAATGCTGGTGGAAAGGGCATATTCCATGGCTGCTCCTGGCTGAATGAAGGGAATCACCTCTGTTTTCTCTCCGCATTTCAGTACCGCCCCCATATAGGCTTTTTGTTGCTTTACCTGGTCTTTCTCCCTGACATTGATCAGGATGGGATTAACGCCCGACTGAATGGCTTTTTGCTCGGTTTGTTCGTCTTTATTGGGATTCACAAAATCAAAGATAACTTTGCCATTCGACCGGTTTGCATATTCTACAAGTTCCTCCATAAATTCCCTCCTCAGTTGAATAAGGTCAGGAGGCAGTTCTTCGCTGAAATAGGCGGTGACCACCACATTTTCTTTCAGCGAAGAGAGGATATTTTTAGTGGCAGGGCTCAGCGTGTAACGTTTATCGGCTGTAAAGTCAAGCCGAAGGAAAAACCTGTCTGCCAGAAGATTGATCAGGATCAAAACGCCAAGGATCAACAACACATAGTTGAGTATTGGTTTTCTTTTCATCGTTCGTCGTTTTATCGGTTTTTCAAAATCAGTTGCTGAGGTTACGCCTGGAAAGGGCCAGTTCGGTTCCGGCTAAGGACATAATGACGATGGAACCAAAATAGATCAGGTCCCTGGAGTCGATCACACCCCGGGCCATGCTTTCATAATGGGAGGAGAGGCTCATGTAACTGAAGGTGACCGAAAGCCATCCTGTCGTCGCGGAAGCCAGCAGTCCGAATATCAGATGGAAAAAGATCCCAATAAACAGGGCGATAAGAAAGGCTACTATCTGATTTCCGGTAATGCTGCTGGCGAACATGCCGATGCTGATGTACACCGCCGACATAAAAAGGAGCCCGAGATATCCCATCAAAACGGCGCTGTGGTCAACTTTACCGATATTGGCCACGGTGAAGTAGTAGGGGAGGGTCAGCGCCAGGGTGATGCAGATCAGCAGAAAGGCTGCCAGAAACTTGGCGGCGATGATCTGCCGGTCGGTAACAGGCTTGGTAACCAGCAGCTCCAGTGTCCCCGATTTTCGCTCATCCGCCAGCAAACCCATGGTTACTGCCGGGATGAAGAAGAATAGCGACCAGAATGCAATGCCGAAAAATGATTGCAGGCTTGCCTGGTTGACCAGAAAAATGTCGCTGCCGAACAGCCAGGTGAAAAAGCCGCTGAATCCCAGAAAGAGAATGATCATGACATAGGCCATCAGGGAATCAAAAAAAGACCTGAGTTCCCGTTTCGTAATTATCCAGATTTTGATCATGGCTCGATATTTTAATTGTGAATGGTCAGATCGCGGAATACCTCTTCGAGTTTACGCTCAATGGGTGTCATTTCTGTGAGCACCCATCCGTTCTCGGTACAAAGGCGGAAGATGGCCCGCCGTGCGCTTTGATCTGCAAGGCTTTGTACTTCGAACCCCTGCGTGTAATCGGGAAGAAGATCCACCATTTCCACTGGTTCCAGTGATTGCAAAGCCTGATAAATAAGATTTCGGTCGCCATCTTCGATCACCACCTTCAGGATCTCTTTATCCTGTGCCTGTTTCCTTAATGTGTCCGCCGTACCGTCCGCTACAAGTTTGCCGTTGCTGATGATCACGATGCGGTCACACGTTGCCTCTACCTCTGCCAATATATGGGAGCAGAGGATCACTGTTTTTTCACGGCCAATCCTTTTGATCAGTTCCCTGATCTCTACGATCTGGTTTGGGTCAAGGCCGGAGGTGGGTTCATCCAGGATCAGGACAGCCGGGTCGTGGATCAGCGCCTGCGCCAGGCCGACACGTTGCTGATAACCTTTGGACAACTCCCCGATCCTCTTGTACCGTTCGTTTCTTAATCCGCAGACATTTACCATTTCCAGAATCCTTTCCCGGATCCTGACCTTTGGAACACCCTGGATCTCTGCGGCAAAAGCCAGGTAATCCAGTATCGGCATCTCTTTATAGAGGGGGTTCGACTCCGGCAGGTAGCCGATATTCTTTTTCACTGCGGTGGGATAATCCAGCACCGAAATCCCGCCAACTTTTACATTGCCATGGTCGGGGCGCATAAAACAGGTGATGATCTTCATGGTTGTCGTTTTTCCTGCACCATTGGGCCCCAGAAATCCTACGATCTCCCCCGTCTTCACTTTGAAAGAAACATCATCCACCGCTGTTTGAAAGCCATAACGCTTGGTGATATGCTCAACACTCACTTCCATAGACAGTTAAATTAAATTTGTGTGCAAAATTAGATGCTTTCCCATTTTCGTAAAAAACTTTTAACAGAAGTTTAACACAAAAAATGGTTTCAGGAAACTGAAGATCAGTTGACAATAAGCCGGACGACGCCAGTCTGCTTTCCGGATACAATCCTGACCAGGTACATACCCGGAGATAAACCCTTCAGGCTGATATCATGTGTCTCAGGTTTCAGGTCTGGAAATATCCGGTGGTAAACCTGTGATCCCGGTATGTCCATCACGGTGACTTCCTGTAAGGTTTGTTTTCCTTTCATGGAAATCCTGCATACGCTTCCGGCGGGATTAGGATACAGGATAAAGTCCTGCCCTGGTTTGAGTTCATTGATTCCGACACAGGCATCAAAAGTAAAAGTGATGTTAATGGTAGCTTCGTTTCGGCAGTCGTTCTGGTTCGTCACGGTCACGGAGTAGGTCTGCATGTCGAATCCCAATCCGGTGGTCGAACAGGTAAGATATCTTCCACTGCTGCCGTCTGACCATTTGTAGGTTGCGCCGGGATTCCCGGCATCCAGTGTAATCGTATCATAGATACAGGCAACGGAATCTGCAGGGCCCAGCTTGATGGCTGGAAGCGGATAGACCTCCACTGTGGAAGATCCGAACCGTTGATTGAAACCATCGTGAACAGTAAGATGATAGGTAGTGGTTACTAACGGACTGACCAGCGGATTGATCTCAGAAGAGGAAAAACCGGGGGGTGAGGAGCTCCATTGGTAGGTATACAAACCGGATCCACCTCCGGCAAGTGAAAACAACTGTGCTGTATCGCCCAGACATACAGCGTCTGGTTCAGCGGCCGGGTTGACAGATAACGGGCCACCCTCCACGATCACCATGATCTGGGATGGATCGCTGATGCAACCGCTGATGGCATCCGTGACCCTGAGAATATAGATCAGGGTAGATGCCATGTTGCCGGTAGATGGTTCCTGAAGGTTGGATGTAAAGCCAGGCGGATTGGAACTCCATTGATACAGGTAACTTCCATACCCACCGCTGGCTGATCCGTGTAAAATGGTGCTGGTCCCGTTGGGAATGGTAATGTTGGTTCCGGCATGGGCAACCGGAACGGGATGTACGGTGACCTCCGCTGTATCGCCGGTCGAAAAAGTACAAAGGTCGGTTACCTGTATGGTGTAAATATTGCTTCCAACCGGAGGGACCACCTGGATAATACTATCGCTACCGGGGATATTCCACTGGTAAATCAGCGGGGCGACCCCACCGGTTGTGATTGCCTTCAGTTCGATCTCTCCACCGAAACACAAGGATGTATCCGGATTGGGGATAATGGATAGTGGCTGATAATCATCAATGAGAACAGTGTCTGTTTTCAGTATTCCGTCACAGGATATCTGGTTCAGCGTAAAGATAACTGTTTGTTCACCTTCCGGAAGATTATCCGGTATAGGATGGATGACAATATTTACACTGTCTTCTCCCGGTGGAAAAATGACATAGTCATTGATATAAGTGTAATCAGTACCATTCACGGCGGTGCCCCCGAGACTGAAATCCACGCGGTAAGGATAGTTCACAGTTGCCATCAGGCGGAAATTGACCAGAACATCGTTGCAGCCTTCGATGGCCTTGTTCTCCAGGGCTGGGATTGTATTAAGATTGACCATGTCGACTCCGGGACTGCTGAAACTGTTCTGTTCCAGGAATACACCCGAATCGAACGCCTTGTCGACGGCATCGCCGATGGCCAGCTTGATATGATAGGTTGTACACGGCTGGACAACATGCCATGCCGTGTAGACGTAAGTCAGGCCATCATATTGATAGTACTGTCCTCCGTTATTGCTCCATCGGGAAGCGGTGTTGGCGCATATATTGTTGATGGTTACATAACTGCTGGCCGAACCGGGCATCAGCGCAATGTTGACGCTGTTGTTCGAAAAAGTGCCGTTGATGCCGGGCCCGCTGAGGAAAAATCCAAATGCATCGTTGTATTGGTTGCAATACTCAAAAAATTCCTCCGAGGCAAAGACATACCTGAACCTGATGGTGTCAAACTCAGGGTAGAAATCGAACTCGATCACGGCTTTATCAAAAGTACTCGACCCTGATAACGTATTCAGATCGGGGTCGCCCTGACCTCCGACCTGTGATCCGGCGCCGGGCAGGTTGTTCGGGCCGATGGCTATACTGGCTTTCCCGGAGGTCATCAGAATGCCCCCCTGAAGCCCCAGTTGGGTTGTAGCTGTCCCCGCAGTGGCAAAGGTGCCGATCTGATCAGAAGTAATGGAAGCTGTTGACCCGTTGAAGGTTACATTACTTACCGTTACCCCGGCACCGATCAGGTAGTTCTGAACCAGTTGTTCCGGGGTCATC
>CAYLVY010000030.1:0-1874 GCA_964387205.1 uncultured Draconibacterium sp. | reverse complement strand
GCGTTCCACAGTATTTCAACAGGATGGTAAGCGCGACGTCCGGTGCCTTCGAGAATCTGATGACGGCAGGATGTACCGGGTGCGGCTATGACCATTTCTTCGGAACTTTTTCTTACTTCAGGGAAAAGCACGAGTTCTCCAACTTTCATCGACAATGCGTAGTGCTCCTTCTCATATCCGAAGGAACCTGCCATACCGCAGCATCCCGATCGGATCTCCTCCACGTGATAATTAACCGGTATGGACAGCATCTTCAAAGTGGGTTCTACCGATGCCAGCGCTTTTTGATGACAATGGCCATGAACTTTTATTTGCAGCGGCTTGTCAGTGAATAGTGCCGATATTTCTGGTGTCGCAATCTTAGCGATGAATTCTTCAAAAAGCATGGCATGACGGGCAATTTCCAGCGCCTCCTCCCGGTGTTCTCCACCAACGAGATCCGGATACTCGTCCCTGAATCCCAGAATTGCCGAGGGTTCGATGCCGATCAGAGGCGTCTCCTCACCGATCAATCCTTTAATTTTCAATGTATTGGCTATCGCGAGCCTCCTGGCTTTACGGAGCATTCCTTTCGACAGGTAGGCACGTCCGCTTTCGCAATGGTCGGGAATAATGACCCGGTAACCCAGTTTGTTCAAGAGTTGTATGGCCTTCATCCCAATCTCCATTTCGTTGAAATTGGTGAATTCGTCGGCGAACAAATAGACCTGTTTAGAGAAAGAGGTATCCTGCAACTGTCGGCCTGCCCAGGCCCTCAGTGTCGTCGGGCAGAGCAGGGGAATGCTGCGCTCCGGCGCAAACCCGAGGGTTTTCCTGATCAGTCCGGAGAAAAAACTGTTACCGGCAAAAAAATTGAAAATACCCGGGAAAACCGATCCAAGCCTGTTGATAGTCGATATGTGGGCGATAAGAAGGGAGCGGAGCGGGGTGCCGTTCGAATCATAATAATGCTGCAGGAACTCCGCCTTCAGTTTCGCCATGTCAACATTGGAAGGACATTCCGACTTGCAGGCTTTGCAGGAGAGGCAAAGGTCCATGATGTCATAGATCTCCTGATGGTTGAAAGGGTTCAGTTTGGGGGAACGTGAAAGGAATTCCCTTAGGACATTGGCGCGTGCCCTCGTGGTAGTATTCTCTTCGAGACTGGCCATGTAGGATGGACACATCCACCGGCCTGTTTCCACGGTGTTGCGGCAATCTCCCGAGCCATTGCATTGTTCCGCTGCCCTCAATATCCCTTTACTCGCAGAAAAATCGAAAATAGTCTCAATCTCCCTGACAGGTTTGCCCGGTTGAAAACGTAAGCTGGTATTCATCGACGGGGTATCGGTGATCTTGCCGGGGTTGAATAGTCCGTCAGGATCCCAGCGGTGCTTGACTTTGCGCAATAACTGATAGTTGTGCTCGCCCAGCATCAGGGGAATGAACTCGCCGCGGAGCCGGCCGTCACCATGTTCACCAGACAGTGAACCGTTGTATTTTTTGACAAGTTTAGCCGTTTCGAGCGCAACGGTATGAAACAGCTCCACATCCCCGGGATCCCGGAGGTTAAGTACCGGTCGGAGGTGGAGCTCCCCTGAACCGACATGGGCGTAGTAGACACAACTGAGCCCAAGCTGTTCCATAAGTTTATCGAACTCTTCGATATAGGATGGGAGCACTTCAGGATTGACCGCTGTATCTTCAATGACCGGAACAGGCTTACGGTCGCCGGGATAGTTGGAGAGTACACCCAGTCCTGCTTTTCTGAGGTCCCATACCCGTTTAACCAGTGGTGGGAAAATAACCGGGAAATGATATCCAAGCCCGGCGTTACGCATCTCCTTCTCTAATTTTTGGGCAATTTCCGTGATCTCTTCACGGGTATCCCTGGC
>CAYLVY010000029.1:16093-32704 GCA_964387205.1 uncultured Draconibacterium sp. | reverse complement strand
ACGATAGAGAATTACCTGGAACTGCAAAAGATCCGGTATTCCGGAAAGTTCGATTACCGGATCCATCTTCCGGATGAAATCGATACAGAATCCATAAAGATTCCGCCTATGCTGGCTCAACCATTTATCGAAAACTCCATCGAGCACGGCATCAAGCACCGGGAAACACCAGGCCATATTGATATCCGCTTCAGTCTCAAAGACCATCTCCTGGTTTTCGAGGTGGAAGATGACGGCATCGGCAGGCAGAAAGCCCGCGAGATAGCCATCCGGAGTGATCCGGAGCATAAAAGCATGGCCACTTCACTCACCCGGGAGCGTCTGGCCAATCTCAACCGGAAACTGCAGCGCAAAATCGTCCTCGAGATCACCGACCTGCAAAATGCACTTGGTGAGGCGACGGGGACGAGGGTGATGTTTGGTATACCGGTGAGGGAGTAGGCAGTTGGCGGTTGGCAGTGGGCAGTGGGCAGTGGGCAGTGGGCAGTGGGTTTTACCATAATTCTTATTCAGGTTTGTGGAAGATTATTGACAATTTTGTTGAATCTCCGTTTTGCCAGATTCTATGAAAAAATCACTCTTTCCGATGTTGCTATTGCTATTTCTCGTCTTTATATCGGCCTCTTTCCTTCCGATCCGATAACGGCAGAAGCCGCGTTAAAGTCGATGGGCAGATCCATCTGCGAAGTGACCGGGGAGTTGACCATACGAACCGACTTCGTCTACGAAATCATGGCGAGAAACCAGGCAATTTACCCGGTCCGGCTGTCGCATTGGAGCATCGGTTATGAAATGGCGCTGGATTACCCCAATTTCTGCCTTTTTACGATGGACAGGACCGAAATCCGTGAAAACCTGTTCAACTGGGCAGGTCCCATCGGCACCAATACCACCTATTTCTTCACACTTTCCGGTTCAGGGATCGTGATCAATGCATTGGAGGAAGCAAGGGGTCTAACCTCGGAATGATCCAAAAACTGATGAACGGTGAGATTGATGCTTTTGCGTGCACCAACATCACCTTTCCGATATCCTGAAAGCGATCGGACATTCGTATCATGACGTTATTCCGGGAGCCTGATCAACCATCAAGCTGCCGGCGGTTCCAGTTGTTATCAAGAATTAAAAAAAACAGAGCATTACAGGGTTGATAAGCCTTTCCTGCTGTTGACAAATGCTGACTGGAAATAATTGCAGAAATGTCTTGTAAGGGATACCTTTGCTGATTTGAAAATGCTTCCGTTCGTATCTTACATTTTTATAAACCCAGTGACTAAGATTGAAACACACGACACCAATGAGAACAAATCTGATTTTAAAGTCGATGGTCATTCTGCTGACCATATCACTGATTTCCTGTAAAAAGGAGAAGGAACCTGAGACCGCTTCCATGAAAATCGGGCTTGTGACCGGGCTTGGAAGACTTTTAGACAAAGGTTTTAACGAGCAGGCCTATCTGGCCGTGCAGGAAGCGGCATACAATGTCCATGGGACATGGGAGGTGAAAGAGAGTTTCACTTTGACCGATATTGAGAACAATATCAGGTATTTCACCGAAAATGGGTTTGATATCATCATTACCCTGAGTTATGATGCGGTGGAGGCTACCCTGGCTGCGGCCAGCGAAAATCCGCAAACCATGTTCCTGATGCTGGACCACAGCCCGGGCACAATTCCTTCGAATGTATCCTGCATCGTGTTTGCAGTGGACCAGGCCTCCTTCCCCTGCGGTTTCCTTGCCGCCTCCCGGGCGTTTCAGCAAAACGGGGCCGCGGCAAAAGTTGGTTATGTGGCCGGACCGAAAATTCCTCCGATTGACCAGTTCACCGCCAGCTTTACTGCAGGGGTTCACTATTTTAATTCCCTTTATGGAAAAAATGTGGAGATCTCGGGCGTCAATGCACCTGTTTTCACCGATACAATTTTAGGGGGCCATCTTGCCGACAGCCTGATACAGGCGGGAGCCGAAGTGATTTTTGCCTGTGCCGGCATTACGGGAAACGGTGCACTCTCCCAGGTGAAAATCCGCGGAAAAAGTGCGATCGGCGTAGACACTGATCAATATCTTACCATCCCCGGCGTGGGAAGCATCCTTCTCACCTCCTGCATGAAAAACCTCAGATCGGGCATTCTCAACAGCATTCAGTCGTTTTATAATGGACAGTTTCAGGGCGGAAAGACATTGACATCCACCCTTGCCGAAAAAGGTGTAGACCTGGCGCCATACCATGACTTTGATTCTCAGATCCCGGACAGTATCAAAACAGCAGTGGATGAAATAAAAAATTTGATTATAAATGGACAGCTTTCAACCGGATGGCTAAAATAGGACTGTCTTTATGTGCCAATAGAAAGCGCTCCGTAAAATATATCTATACTTGCACAATACTTCCCGTATATGAAAAACAGTTGGGATCTGCGAAGTGAATACCAAGCAAGGATCAATCGGGTGATGGATTACATTGAGGCGAACCTCGGTGAAACCCATACCCTGGAGGAACTTGCATCCGTTGCCAACTTTTCCCGGTTTCATTTTCACCGGATCTTCACCTCCATCACCAAAGAAACACCCTGGCAGTTCCTGACAAGGCTCCGGGTGGAAAAAGCTGCGGCGCTGCTCCGGAACAACCGGAAAATGACCGTCAGTGAGATTTCCTGTCAGTGCGGATTTTCAAGCCTGGCGCTTTTTTCACGAACCTTTCGCCAATCTTTCCGGCAATCGCCCAGCGCCTGGCGGAATAGTCCATGCATCAACGGGATTGACCCGACAGCCAACTTCCGCAATCCGGATCAAACGGATAGCAACCAGGATCAAACGGTCAGCAACCAACGTGAAGGCGGAGAGGAGTTCTCCTGGTATTTTTGCCGCGAAACCAATACCTTTAAATGGAGGACTGCTATGAAACTGAACAAAAGCATGGAGGTTAAAGAACTTCCGAAAATGACGGTGGCCTATCTGCGCCACACCGGCCCGTATCAGGGCAATGAACAACTTTTTCAGCGACTTACCGAAGAGTTATGCCGATGGGCGGGCCCAAGGGGATTGCTGAACGATCCGGGAACGAAGATCCTGGTGGTCTATCATGACGATCCTAAGGTCACCGAACCAGACAAACTCCGGCTTAGCATGTGCATCCCTGTTCCGGGAAGCACAAAAGTTGATGGAAAGATTGGTCTGATGGAAATTGCCGGTGGCACCTACGCAGTAGGTCGCTTTGAGGTTGGCGGCCAGGAGTTCGGGGAGGCCTGGGACTGGCTATACGGCACCTGGCTTCCGGAAAGCGGTTACCAGCCGGATGACGGCCCCTGTTTTGAATCCTACCCGGAGGAGCCTCAACCCGGGGAAAAGATAAAGGTGGATATTTGCGTTCCGGTGATCCCGCTTTAAAACATCAAGTGTTTCTTAACGTTAATGATTAGACCACCCTGTCCAGATAGGCCGCATAATCTTTCAGGATGGGGTGGTATTCTTCTTTCATCAGCGGTGAAGAGATGATGAAATCAGCGGTTGAACGGTTACAGGCCGTAGGGATGTTGTAAAGCACGGATATGCGCAGCAGCGCCTTCACATCCACATCGTGTGGCTGGGGTTGCATCGGGTCCCAGAGAAAGATCAGTATATCGATCCTTCCCTCGGCGATCATGGCCCCAAGCTGCTGGTCACCGCCGAAAGGTCCCGATTTTAACCTGATAATGCGCAGTGGGTTGTTTTTCTTTTTTTCAGGAATATCGGGATCCTGTTGAATCTCATGCTGCATGGCCTCCTCCACCATCCGCCCGGTTGTACCCGTACAGATAAGTTGATGCTCCATTAATATCTTGTAATTCCACCGTACCCACTCCACCATGTCATTTTTCCGGTTGTCATGCGCCACCAGGGCGATCCTTTTCTTCGGATTCATGTTGATGATTTTTTTATTCAAAGATAATCCATATCGGACAGATAATTTCATAAAATAATATTTCGATCCTGATATATGTTAATGCAGTCAAAGTGACGCATTATCGCGGCAACAAGAATCATTGGCAATGATTTTATGCAGAATTGTCACTTGAAACCCCACAGAGACAAAACCTTCAAATGGCTACAAGGGTCAGGATACTATTTTCACATGACCAAAAAAAGATTGCCTAACCACATCTATAAGGTTTAATTAAGTACTATATTTACGGGGCATTATATCCTGACCTTTCCGAAATCTGACAGAAAGAAAGTGAACTGAAAATATGTTGACTGTTATTGACCTGTTTCAAAAACAGGTTATTGAGGCGGGAGAAGCTTTAGCGGTTTCAGCTCCTGATGGATTGGCGACCTATCGGGAACTAAACGAAAAATCACTGAAGATTACCAGGATGCTTCTTCGAAATCGGGTACAACCCGAAGAGGTGGTTGCTATCCTGGCAGAACCTTCCTTATCAATGATATCCGGGATTTGGGGCATCCTAATGGCAGGAACCTGCTATCTCCCTCTTGATCCCGGTTACCCTGCTGCACGTCTTTTATCCATTCTGAATGATTCCGGTGTAAGGTTTGTACTTACCACCACCCGTTATTCCAAAATCCTGGATGGGATCGCGGTTCAATATATTCTTATTGATCAGCCGGATATTTACACCCATCAGGATACTGAAATAGCCTCCACAGTCCGGGTATTGCCAAACCACCTGGCATATGTGATATATACCTCTGGTTCAACCGGCCAGCCTAAAGGAGTAATGATCGAGCACCGGTCGCTGTTGACAATGCTCACCGACTTCAGGGCCCTGATTCCGACAGGTCGCGATCTGAGGCTTCTTTCTGTTGCCCCATTTACTTTTGATGTCTCGGTACTGGAGATATTCTGCACATTGACCTGTGGTGGAACCTTATTTCTGCAACATCCGGGAACCATTCTGGAAATGCACCCATTCCTTGAGTTTGTTGCAGAGAAAAGGATCAACGGGTTGTATCTCCCTCCAACCGTGTTGGGGTTATTTGCCAGGGTACTCAAAACCTTTGCCCCTTCACTCTGTTTAAAATGGCTGCTTGTTGGTGTGGAACCGATCCGGCAATCATTGCTGGAAGGGATACTAAACCTTCTGCCGGATATAACCATCATCAATGCTTACGGGCCAACCGAAGCAACAGTAATCTCCACATATCATCTGTTCCAACGAGCATTTCATCCGGAAAGGAGGACTCCCATCGGCCGGGGGCTTCCATCCTACACTGTGATCCTGGTCAACGACGAATTCAGGCAAACCGGAACCGGCGAAGAAGGACAAATTCTGATCGCCGGAGCGGCCCTTTCGCGCGGGTATCTGGGTGATGAACAGAAAACCGCCTCGAAATTCCGGATACTTACCATTGAAAACCAACCTGAACGAACCTATTTCCTTACCGGTGATTATGGGAGATACCTCGAAAACGGAGAAATTGAGTTTGAAGGACGGCGTGACAATCAGGTGAAAATCAGGGGTTACAGGATTGAAACCAGTGAACCGGAAATTGCCCTGCGTAGACATCCTCAGGTGGATAATTCGGTTATTATTCCGTATAAGGATGAACTGAACCAGTCAACCCTCTGCTGTTTTTACACCAGTCATGACAACAAACCCATTGACGGTCTCAGGGATTTTATCAGAAAACAATTACCTGAGTACATGGTGCCATCATCCATTGTTTTCAGAGATCATATCCCCTATACGGGACATGGAAAAATTGACAGAAATGCCCTTTTACGATCATACCTTGAAGAGAAAAACTCACAAAACATAAGCCGGTCACTTTCTCCAACCGAAATAATAATCAAGCAACTGTATGCCGATGTTCTGAAAACAGAAATCAAAGACCCGGGTTTATCCCTCACCGACCTCGGCGGTGATTCTGTTTCGGTTATGATACTGCTGGTAAGGATTGAAGAAGAACTGGGTATCAGGATACCTGTCGGAGAGTTTTACCGGAACAGCTCTGTTGAAATGCTTTGCAGCTATATCAGCGCACATCGGCATCGGTCACTGAATCAGGTTTCCTTACCACTTGTGCCTCCTTGTACCCCGGGAACCTGCTGGCCGGTATCGACAGCCCAAAAAGAGCTTTGGCTTGTTGAACAACTGGACAACAGCAGGATCACCCATAATATCGTGGTCAAAATCTCTTGCACTGGTGTCAGGGATACGGAAAAACTGATTATGGCCATATCTGAGACCTTCGCTCAGTACGACGTCTTCAATCTGGCAATAAAAGAATCTGGAAATGACCTGTGCCTGGTAACAGGAAAGAATTTCAGACCCGAATTCAGTGTCACTGATCTTAGTCAACAATCTGACAAACGACAGTCTGAGGTTTTGGAAATATATGAAGCAAGTGCCGGAAGAACTCCGTTTCTGTTATCAACACCCCCGTTATACCGATTGGATATTTTCATCATCAGTCAAAATGCGAAACTGATCTATCTGACCATTCACCATATTATTTTCGACGGATGGTCTCTGGGAATAGTTCTCAGGGGGATCCTGCAGCATCTTGTCTCGGATTATGATGAAATTATGAAGGGAAAACCTGCTGTTGACTACAGAACATATGCACAATGGTCTCATAAAATGCTGAAAGAGGGATGCTGGGATCAGGAACTCCTGTTCTGGAAAAAACAACTGTCTGATCCGCCTCTTCCCTTGCTGATCCGGCGATCTGCCAAAAATAACATAAAACCGGATGAAGGCGCACGGTATCACTGGTTAATACCTGAACCACTCTTCAGCCGGGTCAAAACATTTGCACAAACGCATGGAGTGACCCGGTTCTCGGTGATGCTTTCTGCCTTTGGTATGTTGCTGTATCAACTAAGCCGCCGGACTGATATCCTCGTGGGTACAGCGTATGCCAACAGGCTGGATGCAGAGATACAAAAATTACCCGGCTATTTTACCAATATGATAGCATTAAGGGTACGTCCGAAACCTGATCTGCCTGTCAGAGATTTTGTCCGGCAAACCGGCCTGACTGTCATCGACTCGTTTGCCAATGCCGGCTACCCTTTTGGTGAAATGGTAAAAAAACTAAAAATCGACCGTCAGAGCACACATCCATCTTTCTTTGAGGCTATGTTCATAATGCAGAACTGGTCGCAGGGAGAATTTTCATCGGAAGGCATCACTTTTTCCCAGGAGGAGATCGGAAATCATACGGCTAAGACTGACATCCTGCTCAATGCAACGGAATCGGATAATGATTGCAGATGCTGGTTCGAATATCCAACTGCCCTCTTTAGCACACGGGAGATAGAGAAAGTATCCGGTTGTTTTCTGGAACTTCTGGAGAGAATGATGGAGCGGCAGGAAATAACACTCGGTGAGATATGCGATACCGGATTATTGTTTCCCGTTGCTTATCTGATTGGCTCAGGTTCACTTGTTCATGGGTGTCTGGACCGGTTGATGGACAAAGATTGGATAATAGCATCCGTCATCACCAATGACCCCGCAACGCAATGGTACTGTAATAACAAAAATATTATGGTTTTAACGGTGCCGCGGGGCCTTAGCCTGATCAGATCCGAATACCGGGATTGCTGGCTTTTCAGCATCAACAACGAATCTATCATTCCGGATACTTTATTGGCCAAAACCAATATTACTGCCATTAATTACCATGACTCCCTTTTACCGCGTCATGCCGGATTAAATGCAACGAACTGGGCCATACTGTCAGGCGAAAAAGAACACGGTATTTCATGGCATTTAATTACAAAAGAGATTGATGCCGGCGACATTGTTTACCAGCAAATGGCTCCCGTAATTCAGGATAGCACAGTTGAATCGCTTAACCTTCAATGCTTTGAAGCAGCCCTTGAAGGCTTTTCCATATTACTCTCCGGAATTGAAAACCGGACAATCAGCCAGACAAGGCAAGATATCAACCTGCGGAGTTATCATGGATTGGCTGATCGACCTGCCGGGGCTTGTCTGATCGATTTTTCGGATTATGCCGAAAACCTGGCCCGATTGTCCAAGGCGATGGGATACCGTAACACAAACAATGAATTTGGTGTACCCAGATTGAAGACAGGTAGCCAATGGTACATCGTTCCGGATATGGTGGCAGTTTACGGGATCAACCAAATGATTCCGGGAACTGTAATAAGCCTTGATTCCCGAGAATTGGTAATTGCAACGGGAAAAGATGCTGTAGCCATATCCGGGATCCTGGATCGGTTCGGTCATCCACTGGCTTTAATGGATTGGTATAAATTGCATGGAATCAGGGAAGGTTACAGATTTCCGATCCCTGATCATCCCGTTCCTGACAGCATAAAGATATCGAACCGGAAGATTATTGCCAATGAAAGATTCTGGAAAATCAGGCTTCAGGAGCACAAACCTATTAACCTGCCATTTGTCCTGCCACAAGCTGACAACCCCGGATGTACTATTTCCGAATCATATCAACTTGGTTTTCATCTATTTACATCCCTGCAGGAAATAGCTGTGATGAAAACCACCGACATTGCAGACCTGATCATTGCTGCAATACTGGCATTTATTTCTCGACTTACCGGCCTCTATAACTTTGAAATACCCTTTGGATATAATCAGATTGATTATCTTCCTGTTTCATTTTTTTTCCCATTCCCCGTAAACATTGATCCGGGTTCTGATTTCCTGAATGTCTTTGATAATGTTCAAAAAGCCAAAAACCTACTTCTGAATAAAGGCCCGTTTTATGCCGATTTGTTTTACCGATATCCTGTTTTGACCCAAACAAAGTCTGACGAAAGTTTTTTTAGCAACCAATTTTTTATCGCAGTTGACCCGAAGGACGGTGATCTGTTTACACCCTCCGGTAACCACATCGGATTCATTCTGCACCGGCAGAAAAATATCCTGGAAATCAGAAGTTTCATGCCGGAAACAATTCATTCATCCGCAAAAAAAACTGCAGAAAGGCTTCAACAATTCCTCCTTAATATTGGTTCAGGCGAATCCAGGATTGGGAATATCTCGCTGCTTAGTCACTCTGATCAAACAATTCTTTCCCAAACCCTGAACGACAACATGGTGACTTCCGCACCCCTGGAGGATATTATGGTCATGTTACAGACTTCTGTGCGATTTTATTCTTCGGAGACGGCTGTAAGAATGGAGGATCGCCTGATCAGTTACCGTCAACTTGGTTCAGCGGCTGAAACCATTGTACATATATTAAATGAACATGGTTTCCAACCGGGGGATACAGTTGCACTGTTTCAGGAGCGTTCTCCCCTGCTCATAGCTTCCCTTATTGGAGTATTAAACGCCGGTGGGGCATTTCTACCCCTTGATCCCGCATCTCCCCGATCGCGTCTTGAACAGATTTTCGATCTTGCCAAACCCCGATGGGTCATTTCCTCCACCCTTTTAACCAAACTATTACCCGCAACCATAAATGACCCGATCCTCCCGGATGACAACATTTTCACTTATAAAGATGCATCTGCACACAGGGTTCCGGTGCAATATGATCCGGATGCAACAGCTTACATCATATTCACCTCCGGAACAACCGGCACACCCAAAGGTGTGAATATTTCCAGAAAATCATTGGCTTCATTTTGCAAATCCTCCATCGACCATTATAGTCTTGGTATCAACGACCAGGTTCTGCAATTCTCTTCCGTTGCATTTGATACCGCATTGGAAGAGATATTTCCGACCCTCTGTTCCGGTGCATGTCTGGTACTACGTTCCCGGGAGATGGCCGGGTCTGTCACTCGTTTTCTTGAAATGACAGATAAATGGAAGATAACGGTACTAAACCTGCCTACCGCTTACTGGCATCAATTCACGAGACAACTTATCGAGGAAAAACTTTCCATACCATCCAGTGTCAGAATGGTCATTATTGGAGGTGAAAAAGCTAACGCCGGAATCGTAAGATGGTGGCGCGAAGGAATTGGAGAACATCCCGTTCTGATCAACACCTATGGTCCAACCGAAACAACTGTGGTGGCCACCATGCACACTTTCGATCTTTCTGACGATCGAAATGAATTACCGATCGGACGCCCTATCCGTAATGTTCAGGTGCTGGTGGTAGATGACAACCTTTATCCTGTGTTACCTTACGTTCCAGGCGAACTGCTTATCGGAGGAATTCAGGTAGCTAAAGGATATTCAGGTGATGAGCTTTCAGAAGGAGAGCAGTTTATTCACCTGTCATCAACCCCGTTCGATCATTCCCGGTTTTACCGCTCGGGCGATTTAGTTTATTATGATGAAAAGGGGCTCCTGTTTTACGCCGGGAGAAAAGATAACCAGTTAAAGATCCGCGGATACAGGGTCAATCCCTGTGAAATCGATCAGGTCATATCCGCTTACCCCGGAATAACAGGTTCTGTAACAATCCCACACGGAGAACATGAAAAACTGAAACTGATCTGTTATTATCACATAGCTGAAGGCACAGGTGCAACGGCAGAAAAACTGGCCGAATTCCTTGCAGGGAAATTACCTGATTATATGATACCGGCACTTATGATTCCTGTGGAAAAATTTCCGTTAACCCCTAATCAAAAAATTGATATCGCCGCGTTACCTTCGCCTGAAAAGTGGTTGCATCAACATCAACGTTCTTTGCCGGCAACCGAAACTGAATCCAGAGTGGCAGCATTGTACAGTTCAGTATTAAACCTTCCCGAAATTGATGTTAACAGGAACTTTTTCAATCTTGGTGGTGATTCTCTTGACGCCGTCATGATCCTTTCCAAAATCGACCATGAATTCGGGATCAATATTCCATTGCGGCGATTTTATGAACTAACCACCATTCAGGCAATCGCCGGGGAGTTGGAGGGGATGAAAACCCCAAAAACCATCGGTACGGAAACCAACGAAAAAAAACCAACTGCTTCAACAAAGCATATCAGTGTTTTACAGCCCCGGGGTTCGAAGCATCCTCTTTTTGTGGTTTATGGTGATAAGGCAAACCTGTTTCTTCCTGACATCTTAGGTACTGACCAACCAGTATTTACTTTTCTGCCACAAGGTTCCGATGGAGAAAGAATCCGGTTCAGTACCGTGGAGTCGATGGCATCCCTATACCTCAAGGAGATGCTGGAATTATATCCTGATGTCCCATGCCATATTGCCGGGTTTTCATTCGGCGGTCTGATTGCGCTTGAGATGGCGATCCAAATGGAGGCAATGGGGGCCCAAAAAGGTAATATTACCTTAATTGATACTGCGGCACCACATCTATTCCGTTCCATTATCCATCATGTTTCATGGCGTATCAGTGTGGAGCGATTCGCCCGGCATCTGTCAAGGACTGTTTTTATCATGGCCGGTATCCGGATTCCCCCCTCACAGCGGAATTTGTATATTCTGCATTCGTTTGCAGGTGCAGCAAAACGTTTTTATCCATCTGTTCCGGTATGCCCGATTCATTTCAATCTGATCAGATCAAAGCAAAGTGTCGCTGATGAAGCCGACCTGGGATGGAGTAAAGAGGCAGGTTTCTATCCCGTAATCCACCAGATTGAAGGAGATCATCGTTCTATTGTCAGAGAGTACCTGTTGGTTAAAGAATATGCCGGAATTCTGACAGGACGCACTCCATCCGGGTAAATATCAAAGGATTTAATATAAAGCAATTATAAAATATATCCACTTTAACGGATCGTTCTACCGACATGTGAATTGCAGTATTGCCTGGCCCTGGCAATCAGGATATCGGCAATATACCCGCTGAGGGGATTACTTCTCTCCATGCGTTCGGGATGCCATTGAACCCCAAGAATAAAGGAATTGTTTCCCTTAACCTTCCTTTCCAGCCCCTCCACTATTCCGTCGGGTGACCAGGCATTGGCTTTCAGTGGCCCTGCCATTTCGCGAACCGACTGATGGTGATTGGTGGTAACCACTGCGGAATCGATCCTTGTGATTTTGCCCAGCAGCGTGGCCGATTCGATCCGTACCGAATGAAAACAGTTCAAATAGTCATCACAGCGGTGGACAATCGCATCCGGCAACTCCTCCGGAATATCCGCATATAGGGTACCACCAAACCAGACATTCAGGACCTGGTGCCCGCGGCAAATCCCCACAATGGGCATCCCGTATTCTAAGGCAGTACCTATTAGCCTCATTTCCAGCGTATCACGCCGACGGTCAAACCCTGAACATTTAGATGTATCAGATTCGCGGCCATACCAGGCAGGATAAATATCATCTCCCCCGGTAAGCAACAATGCATGACAGGATTTTAACAATTGCAAGGCAGAATCGGTATCCAGCGGATACATATTAAAGATCCTGATGGTTGTATCGGATCTCCGCAGCCATTCGATATAAGCGTGTGATGCTTTGGAAACGGCGACCCTCAATGGGAAATTCTGAGCCGGCAACCGAAAACAAACCACTAACAACAGCACCATCATCCATCTTCCGGATTTCCGGCCCACGATCCGCAACCTTTTCCTCATACCGGTTCCTGCGCTTTTAATATCTTCCGTCTTTTATTGATAAAGGAAACGTTTGATACTCTTTTTGGGCGTTTTTTCAAATTCAGATGTTACAATCTGAAATTCAGACACTTTACTATACTTTGGAAGATGATGGTTAAGGTCCTGCAGGTAGCCTTTAAATACCACAGGCAACTGCTCCCTGCCCACACCGGCCTTTGTCATGGCATCGGCATCGGGATAAATCAATGCAATGAGCTTTTCGTTTCGTTCAATCACCAGCGACTCCATTACCATAAAGCGGTTATTCAGGCGGGCTTCTATCTCCTCGGGATAGATATTCTTTCCGGAAGATCCGAGGATCATGCTTTTACTTCTGCCCCGGATATAGATATTGCCTTGCGAATCCATCACCCCCAGGTCGCCGGAGTGTAACCAACCCTCTTCGTCGATCACCGCCCGTGTAGCCTCTTCGTTTTTATAATATCCCAGCATTACATGCGACCCACGGATGAGGATCTCTCCGGACCGGTGACGCGGATCGGGCGAGTCAATCTTCACCGTCAGTTCGTCCACAGGTCGCCCGGAAGCTCCCAGCCGTGTTGTTTTCCATGAAGCATAAGAGATCAGGGGCCCGCACTCCGTCATCCCATACCCTACTGTAAAGGGAAAATTCATTTTCCGGAAAAACCGCTCTGCCTGTGCATTGAAAGGGGCCCCGCCGATAACAAGTTCCCGGAAATTTCCTCCGAAAACTTCGGTCATTTTTTTCTTTATCTTATTGTAAATGATCCTGTTCAACAACGGTATTGCGATCAGGATACGAATGGCAGGTTTTCTGAGTGCGGGAAGTATCTGTGCTTTGAAGATCTTTTCGATAACAAGGGGCACCGACAGGATCAGCGACGGCCGAATCTCCCTGAACGCCTGCATAATAATTGTAGGAGACGGCGTTCTGGTTAAAAAAGTTATATCACATCCCAGGGTAAACGGGAAGAGAAACTCAAAAGCGCAACCGTAAGTGTGGGCCAGCGGAAGAAAAGAGAGTATCCGGTCACCCGGATTGAGGGGCATATTCCGCTGAGCATACAGGAGGTTTCCCAACAGGCTTTTATGCTGTAATACCACTCCTTTTGAAAAACCAGTGGTACCGGATGTGTAACTGATCACGGCCACATCTTCGCTGTCCCCCCTCTCAGGCCTAAAATTACCCGGAATGAAACCAGCCGGAATGGTTCCGGCACTTTCTTTCAGGTTTTCAGCATTTTCCATTCGGTAATGCATGACGGTATAATCCTTGATGCGGAAGATGCAACGCAGGCCCTGCATCTCTTCGGGATCCAATTCCCGGAATATCGAGTGTTCGGCAAACAGGATGACAGAATCGGAGTGGTTAACAATGGAATGAACATCAACCGGTTTGAAATCAGGCAAAATAGGAACAATTACCGCTCCATAAGTAAGGGTTGCCAGATAAATGATCCCCCAGCGTGCCGAATTTTTGCCCAGCAAGGCAACATGATCCCCATGGTTCACCCCGGCTGCTTTCAGCAGGGAATGAAGGTAGATTAAATGCTGGCCCGTCTCGCCATAGGTAAAACTCTCCCCGCCAAAATCAGAAAGCGCCTTTTGCCCGGCATTGCGGTCAATGGCGCTTTCGAACAGGGATATCAGATTAACTCCCGTAGTATTCATGCAGTACTGATTAACAGTCTGCTAAGTTCATACAATTTTCTGAGTCCCGGATGAAAAGTCAAAAAAAAATACTCAAACACTACAACCTTGCGGCAACCGCTTCCCAGTCCACCAACTTCCAGAAGTCAGCGATATAATCGGGACGGAGATTGAGTTTGTCAATATAGTAGGCATGTTCCCAGACGTCACAGGTCAGCAATGGGGTTGCCCCGTTCCGGAGAGGATTTCCGGCGTTGCTTTCCTGCACGATCTCCAGACTACCATCCTCTTTCTTGATCAGCCATGCCCATCCGGATCCGAAGAGGGTAGCTGCGGCGTTGGAAAACTTCTCCTTAAATTCTGCAAAGGAGCCGAACCCGGATAATAATGCTCCGGCCAGGGCACCGGCAGGTTCGCCCCCGCCCTGTGGTTTCATGCAATTCCAATAGAATGTATGGTTCCACACCTGTGCACCGTTGTTAAAGATGCCGCCGCCGGCCTTTCTGACAATATCCTCGAGCGACGCATTTTCAAACTCCGTACCCGGTATGAGTTTGTTCAGGTTGTTCACATAAGCCTGATGATGCTTGCCGTAGTGATATTCAATAGTTTTCTTCGAAATAAATGGTTCCAGTGCATCATGTGCATAGGGTAACCGCGGAAGTTCATGTATCATATTGCTGTTTCAGGTTTAAGGTTTATAATAACAGTCCATAAAGATAATAAAAATCAGGCAGACAAGCGCGATATCCGCGATTAATCAAGATAATCGATGGCTTTAACGTATCCCGCATCGATGGAGTTCATCAGCGGGAAAAAAGCGTCATTATCGTGCAGGTTTCGCCCTATATAAGCCTTCAGCATGGCCTTTATCCTGCTGTCGGAGACTTCCGGGATACGGGCGGGGCGTTTGACACCGTTCTCTTCAGCGTACCGGATGAAATCACGGTACATATCGTCAGTGATCCTGAATTTGCTGATAAAATCTGAAGCGGTCCTGTAAGCAGACAGTCTGCCACGGTTGCGATCGGTATAATCAAAGGCAAACTGGTAGACATTGCCTTTATTAATATTGAGGGTATAATAGACCAGCGCTGTATCCCTTTCCAGTGGAACGAAAATATCGGGCATGATCCCTCCGCCGCCGTAAACGATCTTTCCGGCCGGGGTACGGTATTTCAGGGAATCGGGAAATTTCACCGAATCAGGATGTTCCAGTTCCCCGTTGACCATCCGCTGGTAAAAATCTCCATGGTACATCTCGGGTCCATTACTATAAGGTCGCTGGATACACCTGCCGGTAGGGGCGTAATACCTGGCCACCGTCAGCCGCAGGGAACTTCCGTCTTTGAAATCCCTTGGTTCCTGCACCAATCCTTTGCCAAAGGTCCGGCGGCCAATCACGGTCCCGCGGTCATGATCCTGTATGGCACCCGCCACAATCTCAGCAGAGGAAGCTGTCCCTTCATCCACCAACACCACCATTTCACCCTTTTCAAACAAACCGTGTGAGGTCGCCTGGGCTACTTCCCTTCGATGGTTCATCCCTTCGGTGTAGACAATCAGTTTACCCCTGGACAGGAATTCATCGGCGACCTCCACTGCCGTTTTAAGATATCCGCCACCGTTTCCACGCAAATCGAGGATCAGTTTTCCCATCCCCTGATCCAACAGCTTTCTGATGGCTTCGCTGGTCTCCTCTCCGGTGGTAGCCGAAAAATTGTTGAGACGGATATAACCGATCCCCGGAGCCGCCATGTAAGCTACATCAAGGCTGTAGGTAGGTATCACATCACGTATGATCGTATAATCGACCAGTCCGGGTGTATTTCTGCGAAAGATGGAGACCTTAACCTCCGTACCTTTGGGCCCTTTCAACTTTCTCATAACATCGTTAGTGGATACCTTAACTCCTGCTATTCCCACATTATCCACCTTCACGATCCTGTCGCCGGCGCGGATACCCTGTCGCTCGGAAGGTCCTCCGGCTATAGGGCTGATCACCACCACCGTGTCGCGCTCAATTCGGAACTGCACACCAATTCCTTCAAAACTGCCAAGCAGCGGGTCATTGGCTGCATGAAACTCTTCAGCCGTAATATATACCGAGTGGGGATCCAGTTTCTCGAGGAAACCATTGATCGCTTTCTCCTCCAGTTTACTGATGCTTATCGTATCGACATAGTTACGGTGCACATGGCGGATGATCTCCGCTACCTTGCCGCCGGGCATCCGGCCACCGGAGAAAATGCCGAAACGATCGCCCAGCATCATCCCGAGGAGAATGCCGCCGGCCAGGACCAGCGCGAACCAAACCGGCATATAGGGGTTGTACTTTCGTTCCATCCCTGCAAATTTAAAGAATTATGCGATAACGTCGATAATTATGGGTTGTTGCGGTTTGGATCAGTAAATAATCGAATTTTGTAAAAAAGTTTCCCTCTATGGTTTATCTGAAAAAAATTATCCTTTATCAGGCAGTGCTGCTCCTCTGCACCCTGACATTACCAGCTACGGG
>CAYLVY010000029.1:10681-16083 GCA_964387205.1 uncultured Draconibacterium sp. | reverse complement strand
GCCAACAGCCGTTTCGGTACCATCGACTCTATCCTTCTCCATTACAGGGTATGGAACGACAATTATGCACCCATCAAAGGGAAAATCCTGCTTATCCATGGGTTTATCGGTTCCTCATACTGCTGGAGGATGAATGCGGATGCACTGGCCGCTGCAGGATATAAGGTGATAACCGTGGACCTGCCTTCCTTCGGCTATTCCTCCCGTTCCATCACTTTTAACCAGTCACAGGCCAGCCGTGGGAAACTGATCTGGGAACTGCTGAATCACATCGACCAGGGTGATACCAGCCGATGGCATATATGCGGTCACTCGATGGGAGGCGGCACGGCAGAAGCCATGGCACTTCTCCGTCCGGACAGGACGCGGTCGCTTACAATTGTCAACGGTATGGTCTTTTTGAAAAACACCCATATGGAGAGTCAGTTTTCCATTCTTGTCCGTCAGAAATATTATAACCGGATCATGGTCAACCTGATCGAAAAGAGGGTGTTCACCTATCGCTCCGTTAAAAATGCCCTCAGGCGGAATTACCGGTTTGAGCCCGACTCCACTGTGGTTCAGAATTACCTCACCCCGCTTCTTCAGGAAGGAACCGCCGCCAGCATCCTCAATGTCTGGGCCAATGCCCGGGAGGATGAATCGCTTCACGCCGACGGTCTAAAAAATATCCCGGTCCTGGTGATCTGGGGCAGTAAAGACCGCACCATTTACCTCAGGACCGGGAAGCGTTTCGTCAGACAGGTGCCCCATGCCCAACTGCTGGTTATCCACAAAGCGGGTCATTCACCCATGGAAACACATGCCGATGTATTCAATTCACTGCTCATCGGATTCCTGGGCAAAAACCCCTGACGGGTTCATTTGCCAGGTTTCGTTTCGGGATGAGCCTTTGCGGGTTCTTCCTTCTTTTTATCTCCCAGCGCGAATTTTATCGGCAACGTAAACATGACATCCACCGGTTTCCCTTTGCTCATTCCCGGCTTCCATCTTGGCATGCCCGTCACAACCCTGATGGCCTCCTCGCTGCAGCCACTACCAACCCCTTTGACAACCTGAGCATTTGATACGGAACCATCTGCCTTCACCATAAATGAAACAAAGACTGTTCCGGTGACACCTTTTTTCTTAGCCTCCTCCGGGTAGCGGATATTTGCCTGCAAATATTTAATGAGCGCCTCCTGCCCACCCTGGAAAGAAGGCATCTGCTCCACTTCATTGAAAGGTTTTCCAGTATCATTCACCTTTTTCGTGGTTTTGACCTTTGCCTCCTGCTCCTGGTCAGCGGGCACCGCAACAAGGGTTTCCGATTGACCTGAAGCCGCCGATAAAGCGCTGCTGCCCGAAACGTATTCTCTCGAAGAGACCATTGAAACTAATAAAATTGCTGCAGGAAAGGCAAAAATCGCAGTTCGTTTTGCCCATTTCCCTGATTTAATTTTTGTCATCATGATAATTCGGTTTTTAACTAATGAAACATTGAACGGATGGGTAAGACAATTCACCCGGAAGCCCATGGATTCCTCCAGGATCATTTGTTTATATACAGGAATAAAGACTCCCGAATCCAGAACGCCACGATCGGCGAGATACTCGTGTACCTTTCGCAACTCCCTCACGGTCAAAAAGGAAACAGGATTAAACCAGAATAAAATCTTCCAAATCTCAGCCAGAAGAATATCCACAGAATGCCATTGCCTGGCATGGATCAACTCATGGGTAAGGATAGTGTCCAAACGGCGCTGGTCGTTGTCCCCATCAGGGACAAATACTGCATGAAAGAATGAAAAAGGCTGCGTACCCGGCAGGGTTTTGAAAATGCGGAGCCCGCTACGGTAATCGGTGGGGCTGCGACGGAACATATTGGTGAGGACTCCGATTTTTATCAGGAATTTCAACATAAACACCATGATACCTGCAAGATATATATTACGAACGACGGATCCTGGTTCGTAAAAATGGTGGCCCGGAAACGGAAAACCGGTCGGGTTTCCGGTCATCATCTCAGGTAACATAATAGTGTATACACCCGGCTCCCCTGACAGCAAAGGTAAAGGTATCAGCGGGAGCAGTGATGACAGAAGCATTATGGCCAGCAAAAAGGCACGAATAAGACCCAAAAATGTACCTTTCCGGAACAGAAGCCAGTAAATTCCGAAAAGGATCGCACTGCTGATCACCGCGTGCAACATATAGTTCATCCAATCACTCATTTTCGTTTCCTCCTCCCTGATGATTTATCTCTTCATTGATGGCTTTCCTGAGCTCTTCCAGTTCGGCGATCGTCAGCTCTGCATCCTTTGCAAAAAAAGAGGCCAGGGAACGATAAGAATTCCCGAAATATCCCGCCATAAAGGTTTTAAAATGAAATCTTGAATACTCATTTTTCCCGATCACGGGATAATATTCATGGGTGCGCCCGTAACTGCGGTGCCCCACGAAACCTTTCTGCTCAAGTATCCTCACAATGGTGGAAATCGTATTGTATGCAGGCCGGGGTTCAGGGAACTTTTCAAGGATCTGGTTGACAACTCCCCGTTCGATCGACCAGAGTATCTGCATCACCTCTTCTTCGGCACGGGTTAATTCCCGGATTTGTCGTTTCATGGCTCGTGGATTTTCCGGACAAATATATAACTATTTTTTTAGTTATACAACTAATCTTTTAATTTTATAACGGACAGAACACCCCTTTCAGCGATAAAAAGCCCTGGATCATCGAATGGTAAAAACCGGGGAAGGTTGGTGCCCTATTTTTGGGGTATCTCTGTAACTTTTGCAGGATCATGTTGTCGAATATTGTACTTTTACATATCTGATTAAAAAATATCTGAAATTACGTTTTCGATGAAACATTGGTGTTTAGTGTTCGCGGGTATCTTTTGGATATCCGCGATGATGGCCCAGGTTGTTCCGGCCGAAAGGGTTTTAAAAGGAGCCGAAGGATTTATGGAAGTCCGCACGAATGGGGTTCGGGTAGCATCGTGGTCCACCATCCGGGGAGATTCGTCTGTGCCGGTCGGTTATCTGATCCATTTTGAGCCGGCAGGGTTTATGTTCGTTTCGGCCTCAGAACGGAGTTGTCCGGTGTATGGCTACTCCTGTGATGGCCAATACGACCTCGGGGAACCGGAAAGGTCGGTTCACGCAAAAATCATCGCATCAGACCTTTCGGGAAGGATCCGGGGATGGGGGTTTTTATCCGGTCGTCAGAAAGCGCAACTGAGAAATGACTGGGAGTTGTTCATGCGGGGTGGAGGCCGTAGTCCGGGATTTCAGCAATGGCCACCGGAAGGTAGTACCTCCACGGGAGGTTGGGTGGCCACCAACTGGACGCAATCCTCGCCATACAACCAGATGTGCCCCATGGACCTGAACAGCGGCTCCCGCAGCGTGGCAGGTTGTCCGGCAACGGCTATGGCCCAGATCCTGAATTACCACCGGGATATAAACCAGACCCGCCTCGATGACGGCGACGATTATTACCATTCCTATGGTAGCGGTAACAGTTATCTGATTGACGACGATCATCTGGCCCGGGGATTTCCTTCATTCGATTCGCTGAACTACTGGCTGGATACCCTGGAAACGGTGTACAGGACTACCTTACCGATCAGCAATCCCATGAAGGCCGCCCTCACTTTCGCCTGCGGGGTTGCAGCGAGGCAGGTTTACAGCAGCCAGGTATCCGGCACCTTCGGGCTGGATCAGGCCATGACGGCATTCGAACGCTTTGGTTTTCCGGACGCCCGGCTGCTGTGGCCACCCGACACTACCATCAACCACACCATTGCCGAAAACATGAAAACAGCGTGTCCGGTTCAACTCGGTTTGCTGGTTTCAGGCGGTTCAGGAGGGCACAACGTGGTGGTGGACGGTTACAATACCGATGAGTTTTACCATTTTAACTTCGGTTGGGGTGGTCAGGCCAATGGATGGTACACCCTGCCACCGGAGAATATACCCTACAACCTGACGATCATTGAGGGAGCCATTACCGACATCCATTCCTCCTTTGCCACCAGGGCCGATCCCACCACCACTCACGAGAAAACCTATAAATTTTTCCCCAACCCATTCACCTGTGAGGTACGGATAACCGGCCCCGATTTTCCAGCCAGTATTGAAATCTATGATGCAAAGGGGAAATTGGTTTTCAACTCAAAAACCAATCATTTTCCGGCACAATACAACTTATCGGAACTGCCTCCCGGCAATTACCACTATGTATTGACCGGGAATAATGATCTGCAAACCACCGGGACCCTCATCCGGAAATAGAGGGATCAACCATTTTCGCTGATCCTCAGGAGCCTTTCATAATCGAGGATCCTGAATTGCTTCCCGTCAAGGCTGATCAAACCCTCATCCGTAAACTTTTTCAACATCCTGACCACCGTTTCAGGGCTCAGCCCCGACAGTTCGGCCAGATCCTTCCTTGAAATGGGCAATTCGAAAGCACGGGTTTTGAAAATCCGATCTGAAAGACAGAGAAGTATATCGGCAAGGCGGCCATACGATTGCTTATGTGTCAGGCAAAAGAACCGGCCGTTGATCTGGATGCTGTTGGCACTGAGGATGTCAATTACTTCAATGGCAAAGGCAGGATTGCGTTCCACCAATTGCCGGAACAGGCCGATCTCGATCTGTTTGACTTCACAATCCACATAAGCTACAGCAGAATACTGATAGGTCCGGTTTTCCGGATTTATCGAGGTCAACCCCAGCAGGTTCTTTTCCGGTATGATCTTTAATACCAGGGAATTGATGCCGTTGTTGATAAATACTTTGGCCAATCCCTTTTCCATATAAATGATATGGGAGGCAAAACTGCCCTGCTTGCAGATAAGTTCCCCCTTTTTATAATGGATCTTAACAGAACTGTTCTCCCCGAGTTGCTGCTCCTCGTCGGTCAGCTTGTCGAAACAACGGCAATCATGATAAGGTATAGAACAGCCACTGAATTGTTCTTTTTTCATCAAATTTTTTTTATGAAAAACAAAAATATAAAAATAAATCAATATTTACATTGATATGAATCATTTTTTCCAGTGCTGTAAATCATTTTTTCATCCTGACAATCTCAACAATTTAATATGAGGATATAGCGATATTTATGTAAAATTTGTAATCTGTTATCCAATAAACAATTAACTATGAAAAGACTGAATAACAAGGGCTTGCATTTCACCCTGATCTGCATCGGACTAATTGTTTTCCTGATGTCAGGGTGTAAAAAGGACTCCGAAGAGTCCGGTCCCGTAGTCAGCGATGTCGCCACTTGCGAAGGATGTCATACAAATTACGCCCACCTTCAAAAGGTGTACACCCCGGATACGGCAGCGCCTGTTGGCGGATGCGGAGGTGAGGCGCCTCATTATGAACCTTACGACCGGGTTTTC
>CAYLVY010000029.1:0-10671 GCA_964387205.1 uncultured Draconibacterium sp. | reverse complement strand
GGAGAGGGATATGCTGCTTACAAAAAATCGGGGCACTATAAACTTGGTTGTACAGGATGTCACAACGGCGTGGATGGCACCTCAGACAAAACTCAGGCCCATTCGGGTGATTTCATCTCTCATCCCTCGATGTTTGCCGAAGATAAGTGCGCCAAATGCCACAGTAATATTGTGAAGAATTACGCCACAAGCATCCACAACGGAACCGGTCAGAAACGAAAAGTTGCCCTCCGCAGCGGACTGAACGGGGCACAGGATTTCGACAAGCTCCCCGCCCATCAGATAGAGGGATACAATAAAAACTGTGCCACCTGCCATGCCACCTGCGGTAATTGTCATATCGTTCGTCCACCTATCGCGGGCGGCGGCCTTGCCAATGGACACTCCTTTACCAAGACCCCGGATATGGTCTCCGTCTGCGTTTCCTGCCATGTGTCTCGCGGCGGACATGCCTACCTGGGTGTCGCTTCGGGAACCCAACCCGATGTTCACCTGACCAAAATGAATTTTACATGCATGGATTGCCATACCGGGGAGGAACTTCATGGTGACGGCACCATGGTCGAACAGCGTTACGCTTATAAACAGCTTCCCCAATGCGAAGATTGTCACAGCGGACTTCAGTTCAGCAACGCCTATCATGCCACCCACTACAGCGATTTCAACTGCCAGGTTTGCCATTCGCAGGATTACAACAACTGCGGAAGTTGCCATATTCATGGTGCCGGCGCCAGGATCCCTGCCTATATGGGATTTAAAATTGCAGCCAATCCGTTACCTGATATCAAAACCGGTTACAAATTCGCACTGGTCAGGCGGACCCTTGGCGCTCCCGACAACTGGAAAGAGTATGGTATTCCGGTTTATGCCAATTTCAATGTTGCCCCCACCTATAATTACACTTCACCCCACAACATTCTCCGCTGGACCGGTCGCACCAAAGTTCAAACCGGCGGCACCTGCTATTCCGGATGCCACATCAGGAACGAAAACGGAGAGTTGATAAACACCGGGCTTTATCTTTTCCAGAAAGATCTTCTGCCCTGGGAATTTGCGGCTACAATGGGCATTACGGTGGATAAGCGACTCCCCGGCAAATGGTTTGAATAACACCTGACAATCATCATCACCAAATATTTATAAACCTAATCAAAAAATTAAATCTTATGAAAAAAACGAACCTGTTACTTCTCGGATTTTTATTCGCCCTGATTTTTGTCACCTCCTGTAAAAAGGATGAAGAGGAAACCCCGCAACCGGCCATTAACGAATCAGAAATCCTGGCCGGCTTCCTGGAATCCGCTGCATCACCTGCAGGCAAAGACTATGTCAACACCGACATGCCTTCCATCATGCCGGCAACGGAATTGAAAACCCTCAACGAAACTAAAAAGGTGTATATCATTGATATCCGCTCCGCCGCTGATTTCGATTCCGGTCATATTGCCAACGCCAATAATGTGAAACTGGCCGACATCGTGACCCACATCAAAACAGTGGATATGAGCAAATACGACAAGGTGGCCATTGTTTGTTATACAGGTCAGACTTCGGGATTTGCCACAAGCATCCTCCGCCTCCTCGGCTATAACAAAGTATTCTCCCTGAAATGGGGCATGTGCTCCTGGAACGACTTTTTCGCTTCCCGCTGGAATACCGCTATATCAAACGGAAATGCCTATGCCTCCCAATTTACCGCTACCCCGAGCCCTAAAAATGCCATGGGTACCATGCCGGTTCTGAATACCGGCAAAACCACCGGCGCCGAAATCCTCGAAGCAAGGGTGGCAACCCTGCTCACCGAAGGGTTCGGACCCGCTTCCGTTACCAATAAAGCCGTCTTTGACAACCTCTCCGGCTATTATATCGTAAACTACTGGCCTGCAGCACAATATGCCGACCCGGGCCACATCCCCGGCGCTATACAGTACGAACCCAAACAGACCCTCAAACTGGCCGCTGACCTTAAAACACTCCCCACCAACAAACCCATCGCAGTTTACTGTTACACCGGACAAACCAGTGCTTTCCTCGCGGTTTACCTCCGCCTGCTGGGTTACGATGCCAAATCGCTCCTTTATGGCGCCAATGGTATGATCTATGATAAAATGACCGAAAAGGGAATGAGTACCTTCAAGGCTTCCGAAATCATGGGATACGATTACGTGCAATAGCATACAGTACCCTAACTCAATATTTTTCAAAGACCCGCCGGCGTGTAACCCACCCGGCGGGTTTTTCTTTTTAACCCGATAAATTTCTTTCCGATTATTCGTTCAATGAAATTGTTTGTACATTTGAACATATTAAACAAACAGCAATGTTTTTATCCGGTACTGCTATGAAAATTCATCTGAAGTTTTTCCTGATCCTGTTGTTGTCCGGCATGACATCATCTGTTTTTGCCCAGTGGAGCAACAACCCCGCGGTCAATAATGCCATCTGTACCCTTCCGGGTGAAGAGGCCATCCCTAAAATCGCTACCTGCCCCAACGGCGACACTTTCATTGGCTACTTTGCCAGCGAATCAGGCAATTACAATGTGCGACTGCAGCGATTGGACCAGCTTGGCAACCAGTTATGGGCAGCCAACGGCATCCTGATCAGCGCCCATCCTCAGGAAACATGGCTCACCGACTGGGATATGACCTGTGACGCGGCCAACCATGCCATTCTCGTTTTTAATGATATCCGTACGGGAAACACCAATGTGGTGGCATACCGGATTTCACCTTCCGGTGCCTTTGTATGGGGCAACGATGGCATCCTCCTGTCCAACAATTCGGCATTTAATGCAGCCCCCAAAGTGATTGCCACCAATTCGGGCAATATTGTGGCGGCATGGTCTTCGGATGAAAGCATCATCATGCAGAAGTTAAATCCCGCCGGCACCCTGCAATGGGGAGCGGCCGGGATCACCCTGAGCAGTTCCAATACACTGTCATGGCCGCAACTTATGCCGGTAGGTACCGACGATTTCATTATGAAATACTTTGAGGACAGCGGCCCCCCATACTCCCCAACCCGTCATGTCTTTGCCAGGAGATTCAACAGCGCCGGAATCCCTGTATGGGGCACACCGGCCACCATCTCTACGGCGGGTGGGATCTCTGCCTGGACCCAGATCTTTTCCATGATCAACGATGGCAGCGACGGTTTTTATATTTCGTGGCACGACGACCGCGACAACAATCAGCGCGCCAGCGTCTTCGTGCAACACATCAGCAGTTCCGGCGCCGTCCTTTTTGCCGCCAATGGAGTGGAAGCTTCCAACCTCTCCGGCATGAACCACTTCTATCCCTCTCTGGCCCTTCCCCAGGGTTCCACCGATGTGTATGTTTTCTGGAACGAAATGAATGACCTGCAATCCCAGAAAGGGATTTTCGGACAAAAAATCAATGCGTCAGGGGCAGTGCAGTGGGGCTCCGGCGGCATGACCTTCATTCCGGTCAGCTCCACCAATGTACTTCCGTACGAAGTCAGAAGTACCCCGACCGATATGGTGCTTTTTTACGAAGAGTACACTACTGCGGTATCAGGGACCATCAAGGCGATGCGGATCTCCCCTTCCGGCGGGTTTGTCTGGTCCCCGGCCCAGCGCGAGGTATGCTCGGTGTCGTCGGAAAAAATCCATGCCGTTATCAACCATTTTGCCAATAACCAATGGGTGCTCTCCTGGGAAGACAAACGAAACGGTGTGTCCGACATCTATGCCCAGAATATCCAACTCGACGGATCACTGGGCCCCGCCTTCTCCGGTACGATCTCCGGCACCATAACCCTGAATGGCGGAGGCGGTAATGTAACCCAGGTGATAGTCCAGGCGGGCTCAACCTCCACCAATCCGGATCCGACAGGTTTCTATACCATGACCGTATCGACCGGAACCTATACCGTTTCGGCATCCCTGGCAGGATATCAGGCAGCATCCCAATCCAATGTGGTAGTGCAACAAAACCAGACCTCCACGGTCAACCTGACCCTGAATCCGATCCCGACAGGATATATACAGGGAACCGTAACCCTCTCCGGAGGATTCGGCATCATGACCCAGGTTCAGGTTAAAGCAGGAACCAACACTACCAGCCCCGACCAGTACGGCAATTATACCCTTATTGTCTCCCCGGGCACCTATGACGTTATTGCAACCCTTCCCGGCTATTTCCCCGATACCGTGAATAATATATCAGTAGCTAACCAACAAACGGTAACCGGGGTCAATCTTCTGCTGATCTTTGCACCTACCAACGGTCTGATTTCAGGGACCGTTACCCTGGCAGGAGGAACCGGCAATGTGACCCAGACAGTGGTTTCAGCAGGAGGCGCGGCCACTACCAATCCCAATGCTGCCGGATTATACACCCTTGACCTTCCGGCCGGCAATTATGACGTGACGGCAAGCCTGTCTGGTTATAACAGCCAGACCATAACCGGAGTGCCGGTTATCGTAAACCAGACTACCCCCAACATCAACTTCACCCTCTCCCCGCTGCCCTCATCCGGAACTATTCAGGGAACGGTTGTCATCAGCGGCGAACCTGCCGATGTTACCCAAACTCTTGTTACAGCCGGTGGCTATTCCGTTCATCCTGATCCCACCGGCTTTTATACGATAACGGTTCCGCCAGGCACTTATACCGTCACTGCTACCCATCCTTATACCGATCCTGCCTCGGTGGGCAATGTCGTTGTAACCGCTGGTCAGACCACCGCCGGGATTAATTTTAACCTGGTTATAAACCGGGCTGATATGATCGTCAGGGCAATGGAGGCCCAGGGAGGGATCCTGAATGGTGTAGTTGTGGTCATTCAGGGGCCGGGAGGCCCCTATTCCGGCACCATTACCAACGATTCATTGATATTTCCGAAGATACCGTATGGTTTTTACCAGGGAGAAGCTACCTTTGGCGGCATGTATCCGACGCCATCCGATACCAATATCAACGCAGGTAACCATTATCTGATATTCACCATGTACATCTCCGGTATCCGGGAAAACCCGGGATCGGCGAAAGCCAACATTTCACCCGTCCCCGCCAACACCAGGAGCATCGTTCACTTTGACATCCGGCAGGCCGGTGACTACCGGCTGAGGCTAACCGATGCCAGCGGCTCCACCCTCGCGGTCCGCACTACCCGTTTCGAAAAGGGGAGCCATCAGCTACCTCTGTCCGATCTTGTTTCCGCGGCATCATTAACCGACGGGATGTACCTGCTGGAGATCCGGGATCCATCCGGACTCAGGGTGGTGATTAAATTTGTTTTCAGGAATTAGCAAAGGGTTTGCAGAAACGGGTCAGTCCTGAATCCGGAAACCTCCACCAATCTTCTTTCTGACCCATTCCTGTTACTTATCAGTAAATGGCAAGAAAATATCGGATCATGGTCAGAATTCTCAGATTTTTTCTCAGTTGTACAGTCCTGATGTTAATGATGAACATCATGGTAACGGAGTTGAACGCGCAAAGGATATCCCTGAACGATACCGTTAAATTACCTGATACTTTATATATGGACCTCGATGAGGTGGTCATAACCGCCACCCGTATTCCCAAACGGATCATCGATATCCCCTACCCTGTTACCCGCATCAATTTCTCCGGTTTCAAATATGAACGCAAGTTGGGCTCCCATGACTTGTTGTCTGCCGTTCCGGGGCTCTTTCTCCAGGCAAGGTATGGCGATCATGACGTCAGGTTTTCCATCCGTGGTTTTGGAAGCCGTTCCAATTCAGGTGTGAGGGGTATCAGGATACTGCTCGATAATATCCCCGAGTCGGAACCCGATGGACAAACCCGGCTGGAGGCATTGGATTTCAACAGCATCGGGCGGATCGAAGTGGTCAAAGGGAACGCCAGTTCGCTCTATACCAATGCTCCCGGAGGAGTCGCCGCCTTCTTCAATGACCTTGATTTCGACCGGTCTTCCGTTACACAGTTCAATCAACTGGGTTCGTTCGGGTTGCAGAAGAACGGCTTTAAAACCGCCATCCGAACTGATAAATACCGGTTTTTGACCACTTACAGTTATATTAACTATGACGGGTACCGGCAGCACAACAACGAGTCATGGCACATTTTAAATATGGCCCTGGAAACTTATCCGTCGGAGCATACCAAACTTTCCATCCTTGGGTATTTTGTGGATGGATTGATCAAACTGCCGGGTTCATTGACCAAAGCGGAATTTGAAGCTGATCCCTGGCAGGCCGATCAGCGGTCGATCGAACGTGACGAAAAGCGCATCACAACCAAGGGAAGGATCGGGGTAAGGTACGATGCCACTTTTGGACGGAGACATAATCATGAAGTGGAGGTAACCGCTTATGGCACCATAAAATTTTTCCACCGTACAGCCCGGGATTACCGGATCATTAACCGTTATGGCATGGGGTTGAGCGGAAAATATATCAATAAATTAACCGTTTGGGACAGAAAAAATGAATTCTCCATCGGCGGTGATATTTTCGCTCAGCCTGCCCGTACCGAATATTATGAAAATATCTCCGGGCAGAAGGGGGATCAATTAATCGTACTGGAGAGTGAGAACATTGTCAATAAGGGTTTTTACATTTCGGAGAATTTCGAGATCCTGCCCTCAACGTTCTCTGTTTTGATTACCGGTCGCTTTGACCAGGTCAATTATACCCAGCAGGAGGAGACCCTGCCTTCGCGTACCGACCGGAAACCTTACAATGCTTTCACACCGAAACTGGCATTGCATTACAAGGTAAACCCTCAAACGGCGCTTTACGCCTCCTACGGACTTAGTTTTGATGCCCCGGCCGCCAATGAAATGAGCAGTGCAGAACCTGAATTTCTGTTCAACCAGGATTTAAAACCACAGGAGTCGAGCAATTTCGAAACCGGCATCAAGGGGAATATCCTTCGATGGAATAATGAGTCCTTCCGCCGGGTCACTTACGAATTGACATTTTATCACCTGATCATCAACAACGAGATCGTTCCGTACGAAGTGCTCGGGGATGTTTATTACCGTAATGCCGCCAAAACCCGGAGAACCGGCATTGAATTCGGCACCCAGGCCGAGGTATACCGGAATGTCAACCTGGGCATAACCTATACCTGGTCCGACTTTGGTTATCTGACTTACGAAGCAAAAACAATTGAGATCGACTCACTGGGGGCTCTGGTAACCGAAACCCGGGATTTCTCCGGAAATATCGTTCCCAGTGTTCCGGTCAATAACCTTTACCTGTCGGCTGCCTACTCCCTTCCGTTCGGCAAACAACATCATGCATTCACAAGGGTCAGCTGCCAGGGAATCAGCGGAATGTGGGTTGATGATGGCAATACCGACAAGACCAAAGGGTATATCCTGGTCAACGGTGTAGTGGGTGCCGACCTCAGGTGGGGAAAATTCAATGTGATGGGATCTATCGGAATCAATAATATTTTCGACCAGGTTTACGCCGGTTTTACCAACACCAATTCAGCCAACAAACGCTATTACGAAGCCGGGGCCCCGCGGGATTTCTTCGGCACCCTTCACGTGGGATATACATTTTGATTTTTCCCTTACAGGATTATTGGGTATATTTGGTCAATCTTCCTGACAATAATGATATGAACAGCTCTCGGATAAAAATCCATATTTACCGCGGGTGGCTTTCCCTTTTCTGGCTGACCGGATTAAATATTGGAGCCCAGACGGTAATTTCGGGTGATTTACCACTCTCTTTCGGCCCGAACCAGCGGATTTATCCCGGAACCCTTAACCAGACTGAGGTTTTCATCACCCGCCACCCCTCTGATCCGGGAATCCTCTGGGTATCCTGCAATACCCTGAACTTTGTACCTTTCTTTATCAGTGAAGGGATCTATGTATCCATTGACGGTGGAAAGACCTGGAGAGGCTCCGACAGTTGCAATGGCCCGCCCATAGCCTATCATGGAGGCGATCCGGGTATCACCATCGACCACAACGGAACTTTTATCCTTACACGGCTGGGGCGCACCCCTTTTGTAGGGTTGTATTCCCATTTTTCAAATGACAACGGGATGACCTTTTCTTCCCAGAAAGTGATCTCCACTGATGACTTGGAAAGGGCTGCACTTGCCACCAATACAATACCCGGAACCCCCGGTTACGGCCGTACCTATGCCGGATGGATCAAATTCGCCCATCCCTTCCCGATGATGTTTTCCTATACCGACAATGGGGCAGGGAGTTGGAGTGCGCCGAGGCAACTGAACCAACCACCGAGGCGAAGTGCCGGAGGTGATGTAGCCATTGGCCCGAACGGGGAGGTCTATATCTGCTGGGCAGGGGTTACCGATGTCAGCCCCTTCAGGGAAGTTCAGGCAGGCTTTGCCTCCTCCCTGAATGGAGGCGCCGATTGGAGTATCAACGAATCGGCATATGCCATGAACGGAATCAACGGAATGCTGGCCGAAAAGGGTGGGATCAGGGTCAACGGGTTACCCGCCATTGCCGTCGATGTAACCGAAGGCAGCAGGAAAGGATGGATTTACGTGGTAACCGGAGAGAAAGGATTGCCTCCGGCCGGATCGGACCCCGATATCATTCTTCATCGCTCGGTAGATGGAGGCGCCACCTGGTCACCCGGGATCCGTGTAAACCAGGACCCGCCGGATAACGGTAAAATCCAGTATTTCCCGACCATCCATATTGATATCAAGGGAAATATCTACGTGATCTTTTATGACGACCGGAATACAACTTCCGATTCGGCATCGGTTTTCCTGGCGCGTTCCACCGACGGAGGAGATACCTGGAAGGAATATGAAATCAGCGACCGGCGTTTCAAACCCATCCCGATCGGAGGGCTGGGGCAGGGTTATCAGGGCGACAACATCGATATTACCTCCACCCCCACCCATCTTTGGCCTGTTTGGATGGACAACCGTACCGGTACCTACCAGATATGGACCGTTCCGATCCTGATCTCTCATCTGGATAATGTGAACGAAAATTCAGAAGCCGAATCTCAGCCGGTTTGCCGGATTTTTCCAAACCCGGCTTCCGGCTGGTTCACTATTGAAGTTACCTTATCCGCGCCCGGGCAGGTTCAACTCACCGTGAACAACCCGCTGGGCCAGACCCTGGAGGCAATCAGGGATGAATACATGTTTCCCGGTACGTACCGGGAAATGGTGAACATAAACCGTCCATCACCGGGAAACATTCTGCTCCCTGGTATATATTTCTGTCGTTTTCAGTCAGGCAGGTACATTTCATTTTCCAAAATGATAGTCCGTTAGCGCTTTTTTTTTGAGAGTTTTTGTTCAGAGATTATAAAAAAAGTGTTATCTGTAACCATAACCCTAAGGTAAAACCATCAACTTAGTGCTCCATGACACTATTCCCGGCCCGGATACTGATATGATACGGCAAGGATAGACCCCGGGTAAAAGGGGAGCGGTATCAAGGGAAATTGGCTGGTCATCCGGCTGATTCCCAGAAAACACATTGGTAATCAATCTGTTGCCCATTAAATCATTAATTATTACCGTGACCTGTTGCGAATACTTCATTGTGGTTTCAGGCAAACAAACCAAAACAGGCGAACCGGCATGCACCGGATTCGGGATGAACCGTACCGGCGCATGGTCCCGCTCTGCATTCGTTTGCTCCCGGACTGAAGGCATCACCGGTGGGATATATCTTAAAAAGGCACCCTGTCGGCCCACGGCATATCCATGCATGGGATCTGTAAATGTCATCTGGTAGATAACGGCTGATCCGGGAGGTGTTGTTTCGGTCCAGGTATTTCCGCCGTCAAGGCTGAAGATCAACTTTTCGCGGATACCCAGCGGACACCAGACCTCTGTGTCGTTACGGAAATCAATATCGGAAACGTAGCCTTGAATGTCAAGCTCATCATATTCCCAGCTCACACCACCGTTCCAGGTACGGATCATCCCGACCCCATAACCGAAATCCGGATCTCCCCCGGCTCCCATAACGTGTAGTGAATCAAACATATGAATTCCTCTGACTTCATCGGCAGGGGCATCGTTCACATCGATCGCATACCATTTTTCACCCCCATCCCAGGTTCTCCAGATCACACCGGCAATGTCAAACACCCCGCCGCTGGCGTAGCCATACTTTTCATTATAAAATTGTACCGTCATCACCGGAAAAAAGGCCAGAGTGCTGGTATCGATAGCTGCCTGGCTCCAGGTCATCCCCCCGTCGGTAGTCTTTACCAGGGCATGGGGCCTGCCCCCCATCCATCCGTTCAGTGAGTCGCGATACCAGATGCAACTGATGAATATTTCATCCTCGTGATATGGATAAGAGTACCAATGGTTGCCTCCGTCGGTGGTCTTAAACAGCAGGGTACCATATGGAGGTTGTGCATAGTTGATGGAAGAGGCAAAACCGCGGTCAGGATCCGTAAAAAACACATCCGTGAACTCATTGAGAGTATTGGTCTGCTGCTGTACCCATGATACTCCGCCATCCCGGGTATGCAGGATCACCCCTGAATCTCCGGCCACCCAGCCGGTAAGGCTGTCTGTAAAAAACAAGGCATGAAGGGACTGATGAGTAGGTATCGAAATTTTTTCCCAGCTACCCTGGCCATAACCGATCGACAGGAACAACATCCCCTGGATCAGACTGATCAGAAATACCGGTAAAGGTTTCAACTGCTCTTTTTTTTATACCCCTGACGGGAAA
>CAYLVY010000028.1:0-33567 GCA_964387205.1 uncultured Draconibacterium sp. | reverse complement strand
ATCTTCAGGACGAACCTGGGAAAACTCCTCGGGGCTTTCATCCGGCAGGGTGCCGAAATCTATGGCGCGATGCTGGAAGGCGAACCTCTCTATGCCCTTCCTGCTTTCCGCGGCGGGATACTGCTGATCGGCAACGAATCCAAAGGGATCTCCCCTGAAACCGCCTGTTGCATCACACGCCGGGTCTCAATCCCTTCCTACGGAAACTTCAACCTGGGAAAAGCGGAATCTCTCAACGCCTCAGTAGCCGCCGCCATCCTGGTATCGGAATTCCGCCGGCCTTTCACAGACAGACCGGCCACCAAAACCTAAATATCCTTTATCCATGCACAGAAAAGCCTTGCTTATCCTTTTTTTATTATCCGCGGTAACCGGTTTTTTACGGTCACAGACCAATGCAACCCTGCCGAATGTCACCGCCACTTATGATCCGGCCATCCGGACCATCCGGTTTTCCAGGGAGGCGGAGCCTTTTTCCATGCCCGTGTATGAACTGAACTCCGGGAAAAAACTGGTATTCGATTTCGACGACCTGTACGACGGCCTCCGCCGGTTCCGGTACACCATCCGGCACTGCAACAGTGAATGGAAAACTTCCGAAGATATTACCTCCTTCGATTATATCTCCGGATTCGACGAGGTGAATATTGAGAAGTTTACCTATTCCTACAACACCACCAGGCCTTATATTCATTACAGCGCCGTGTTCCCGGACGATAACCTCCGGCCAAAATTCTCGGGCAACTACCTCCTGATCGTCTTTGATGACACCCCGGACCAGGTTGTTTTTACTTTACGATTCCTGGTGGTGGAAAACATGCAGGTGGCCATCTCGGCCAACGTGGCACAAGCCGGAAAGATAGACCTTCGCAACACCCACCAGCAAGTGGATGCGGTGGTTAACCTCAAGGGTTGGAAGGTCAATGACATAGGAAGGGAGATCCGTACGGTGATCCTGCAGAACCAGCGATGGGACAACGCTGTTACCATTTCGAGGCCCAGGTTCGTCAGGGGCGACGAACTCGATTACCGGTATGATGAAAATATTGTTTTCAGAGGCGGGAACCAGTTCAGAAACTTCGATTTCAGGAGCCTGGTCTATCAATCCGACCGGGTGGCGGTGATGGGATTCGACACGGCCAACCAGGTCTATCTTCTTCCGGATCAGCCCCGCACCTATAAACCTTATGTGTCGGAACCGGACCTGAACGGCAACTTCCTGATCAAAAGCGATGATCATGCCAGGGATTCTGACATTGAGTCGGATTATGCCTGGGTACATTTTTTCCTTCCTTTCCCGGTAACACTTACCACCGGCAGCCTGCATGTGCTCGGAAACTTCAGCCTGTGGCAGACAGGCACTGCGAACCAACTGGCATACAATCCCGGCCGGAGAGGATACGAATTGTCGGTACTGTTGAAACAGGGATATTACAATTATCTGTATGCCCTGAAAAATCCTGCCGACGGTTCCGTGGATGTGTCATTCATTGAAGGAAGCCATTGGGAAACAGAAAATGATTATTCTGTGCTGGTCTATTTTGCCGGCACCGGCGAGCGTTATGAGAGGCTGATCGGTGTGTTGGAAGGGGTCAGGAGATAATCTGTACCCGAAGGGAAAACCGCGGGTACGGAAGGCAAAGGGTCAGAAAGGATAACCGATGCCAAAATTCCAAACAATATCTTTAAGTTGCATTTTATCAAAGGTCCAGCGGTCATCGCCGGGATAGGTAGGCACCTTGAGCGGAATCCCGGGGTCGAACCGGAAGATGAAGAAATCGAAGTCGAAACGTAAACCAAACCCGACATCGATGGCAATTTGTCCCGGGAATTTATCGAGATAGAATTTCCCGCCGGGGAGGTCGGCCGATTCCTGCCACAGCCAGATATTGCCGGCATCCATAAACAGGGCACCCCGGACCCAACCATAGATCGGAAAACGATATTCGAGGTTGGCTTCCAGTTGTATATCACCAATTTGATTGAATGTCGCGCTGCGATCTGCGTTATTGTAGCTTCCGGGACCCAGGCTGTACATCTTCCAGCCCCGCATCCCATTAGCTCCGCCCGCGAAGAAAGCTTTTTCAAAAGGAAGCACCCCTGCGTTGCCGTACGGAATGCCAACTCCCGCATAAAATCTGAATACCAGGGAGCTATTGTTCCTCATGATATCATAGAACCGAATATCAAGATCGGGCCTGATAAACTGGGCATAAGGAAGTCCGAATAATTTAAACTGCCCCTCAGCGGGCCTGGTGTTTCCCAACAGCGAGTTGGCAAGATAGAACAGGTTGCCGCCGGTTTCCAGAGTTGACCGAATATAGAAGAAATCCCGCTTTTGACCAACCACCTGATTGCTGTAGGTGAAGATATATTTCAAACCGGCCACCAGGTGATCGGTGTACTGGTTCTTCAGCCGGTTATCCTGCTGGGACATCAATACCGAATCAAAATAGTTGTCCTTGAAAATTTTAACCAAGGCAATCTCAACCGGATTCAGTACATGCTGGATCTGGTCGTTCTGCCTCCAGCTGTAGCCAAAAGAGATGTTGGAGATATGCCGGTTGTAATGCTGTTGCAATTGGTAATTATACCCGATGATGATATTGGTCTTGGGCTTGAAGCTCTTGGGCAACCTTTCCTGACGGATTGGGAGGAGAAACTGGGGAAAGGTCAGCCCCGCATTTGCACCCATTTCGATGGTGTTGAAAAACGCCTTGCCGGAAAAACCATCCACTGCCTGCATCTGAAGCGATCCGCTGAAATTGAGCCGGAAGGTTTGCGCCCCCCTGAAAATATTGAAATTCTGGTACCCCAGGTTCGCCTGAACTCCCAAAGCACCGGCTGAATTTGTCCCGTCAGTGGTGATTGCAAATGACTGTACCTCCTTGCGGGACAGTTCAACATGACAATCGAGCAGGTCACTGTTTTGCAACAGCCGGTTTTCCTTGTCGGGCACTTCCCGAAAGCGAAGGTTGATATAACGGAACACCTGTAAACCCGATAGTTGCGAGTAAGTTTGATTGACATCGTTCAGGTTATAGGCATTACCCGGGGTAATAAATATGGACTGGGCGATGGTCCGCGGGCGGACCTTAAAATCAGTGTGATTCAGAAAATAGTAGGCAGACGGGCGCTGGCTCTTATACAACGGTTCGAACATCACCGTCACCGTATCGTAAACCCCTCTGTAAGGATTAACATGATCAAATTCCTGATAAATAAATATGTTATTAACAAAATAACGTTTATGCGGAACGAGTCGCCAAGTCTGGAAGCTGATCATGGAAGGAACAATGTCGTTGACGATTTCGAGGGTCAGATCCAATTGCCTGCTCCGCAGATTGGTGTCAATCGTATATTTGATGTAATTTACAGAGAACTTGTAGAAGCCGTGGTTGATGAGATCGGAAGTTATCCGGCTCCGTTCATCATCAAATACATAGGAATCATAGTTATTACCTGCTTTCAGCAGTGAGCGGACGGTATCCCTGTAAACAAATCCTGCTACCTGTGTATCCGGAACCGCGTAGCGGATCTTTCGGATTCGGTAAGGGACAGAGGGGAAAACGTGGTAAATGACAGTAGCCTTTTTCTTATTTACCACCACGGAATCGCGGACCGTGGAATGAAAATACCCCTTATTGGCAAGGTACATCTCCATCTGCTTGCCAGATGCAGATACAAGGGATGTATCCACCAACACCGGCGCCCTGCCTGCTTTATTCTTCAGCCACCTTTTGAAACCTGTCTCTTTCCCTTTGGCGCCCCATTGAAACAGTACAATACCGGTTCGGAACAAACCCAAAAACTTACCGTTCGGCGTTTGCTGCAGATATGGTGCCAGCTCTTCTGCCGGGATCACATGCCCCTCCACCTGTATCCTGTTACGGATCAACAGGCTCTCGTCAGACTCCAGTTTGCGGGTGACACTGCAACCGGTCAATACCCAGATCAGCAGGATGGTATAGCCGTATAAAGGCAATCGTTGTTTTATCATATCAGGCCGTAGTACCGGCTGAAGAGGTTGTATTTCAGCAGGGAACAAAAATAATGATAAAATCGATAAAAAAAATTTGTCAAATGAACATTTGTTCATTACTTTTGCTAAAAAAAAGCCATGAAAAGATCCCTGATGATCAAAATATTTATGGTATTACCGGCACTCCTGGCGGCCGATTATATCCTGATGGTGCTGTTGGGATGCGCCAGTTGCCTGTTTGGATTCGGTGATGATTATTTTTGCGGTCCATACTGTCTGGCGGGAAAAATCATCCTGGGGCTGTCGGCCCTCTTTTTTCTTTGGCTGATCTCGCCCGATATCAGGGAATGGCGAAGAAAACGAAAAAAAATCTCCTCTCTCTGAATAAAATATCCATCATAAAGTAAAAAAGAATGAAAATAGCTGTTCCGGTTACACCCGACAACCAGGTTGACGACCATTTCGGTCATTGCGAATTTTATCAGATCTTTACGATTTCCGACGATAAACAGATCAGTTCGGTGCAAATTTTACCTTCCACCCAGGGATGTGGTTGCAAGTCGAACATCGCTACTACCCTGGCCAGCCAGGGCGTGAGTGTGATGCTGGCAGGCGGCATCGGGGCCGGAGCGATCCAGGTGCTGAACCATGCGGGCATCGATGTCATCCGTGGTTGTTCCGGCAATCCCAGGTACCTGGTGGAGCAATTTATAGCCGGGAAGATTCGTGACAGCGGATCGAGTTGTGCCCATCATGAGCATCATCACCATGAATGTTCCCACGAGCATTAAACCTGATATCTTCTTACCCTGATTTCCTATCTTTCTGAAAAACTGTATATTTGATGCAAATCTTGTATCTGCATCAATATGAAAGAAAAAAAATGGTTCGGAATAGGGAGAATATCAGATATCAACTTTCTCGGGGCGGTTGAACGTGTTGGAAACGCGTTGCCTCATCCCGCGGCACTTTTTGGTCTTTTTGCTGGAATAACCCTATTGTTTTCCGCATTAGGGTCCCTTCTGGGGTGGAGCGCACTGCATCCTGCCACCGGTGAACCCATTCAGGTGATCAACCTTCTCGGTCGTGAAGGGATTCACCGGATTTTACTGGACATGGTCGACAATTACACCGGCTTTGCCCCTCTGGGCATTGTGATGACCGCCATGCTTGGGATTGGCATTGCCGAGAGCAGCGGATTGATCAAAGCGGCGATCAACCTGATGCTTACCAGGACCCCTCCGGGACTGGTGACCTTCGCTGTCGTCTTCACCGGGATCATCAGCAATGCGGCTTCTGACCTGGGGTATATCCTGATCATTCCGATGGCCGGGGTCATTTTCCATTCGCTGGGCCGTCATCCGGTTGCAGGGATGTCGGCAGCTTTTGCCGGCGTCAGCGGTGGTTTCAGTGCCAATCTGCTGATAGGTACCATTGACCCGCTCCTCGCCGGGCTTTCCACGGAAGCAGCCCGTATCCTTGATCCGGAATATTATGTTATGCCCACCGCCAATTACTATTTTATGTTTGTCTCCACCTTTGTGATTGCGATCGCCGGCACATGGGTCACATCGGCTTTCGTGGAGCCCAGACTCGGAAAATATACCGGCCAGGTGGAACAGACCGCCATTACTACGCTGTCGGCCGGTGAGCTGAAAGGGTTAAAGCGTGTCGCCGTTGTTTTCATCCTTTTCATGGTAGTGATTTTCGCCGGGTTGATCCCCGATCATGGTTTTCTCAGGGGCAACGACAACATGATCCTCCACTCCCCCATCCTGAAAGGGTTCATCTCCGTGCTGTTTATCATCGCCGCTGTCTGCGGGATAATATTCGGTTATGCCGCCGGAACTTTCAGGACCCATCACGATGTGGTCAATGGTATGAATACCAGTTTTAAAGGTTTGATCTCTTTTCTGGTACTGGTCTTTTTCGCCGCACAGTTTGTTGCCTGGTTCCGCTGGAGCAACCTGGGCATGCTGATTGCGGTCAAAGGGGCCGACTGGCTTCAAAGCGTCAACCTCGGCCTGATCCCGCTGGTGATCCTCTTCATCCTCCTGTCGGGATTTATCAATATGTTCATGGGGAGCGCCTCGGCCAAATGGGCCATCATGGGCCCCGTGTTCATCCCCATGTTCATGTTGCTGGGATATTCGCCTGAATTGTCGCAGGCCGTGTTCAGGATCGGCGACAGTGTCACCAACGTTATTTCACCGATGATGAGTTTTTTCGCCCTGATCATTGTATATTACCAGAAGTATGAACCCAGATCGGGAATAGGGACCCTGATCGCAACCATGCTGCCCTATTCCATCACCTTTATGATAGCATGGACAGGACTGATGATCGTATGGATCCTCCTGGGCTTGCCGCTTGGCCCCGAAGCCGGATTATTCTACCCCTGATTTTTCAGGATAACCATTTATAATTACTTCCTGATATTGGGCAAATCGAGGCCGTATCCTTTTTTGCGGTCGACCATCTTCAGTACGAAACTCAGGATAATAGCCAAAACTCCAAAACCTGCAAAGATCAGTTCAGGTACCGTATAGTCATATTTGGCACCCGCCACTTTAGCGGTAATGAGTTCGGAAACGCCCGGGTTGGAAGCCGTCACCGACCAGCCTATCAATACCGGTACCAGCATCAGGCCGATATTCTGGATCCAGAAAATACTGCCGTAAGCTGAACCAAGGTAACGCTCTTCCACGATCTTCGGAACCGAAGGCCACATGGAGGCGGGAACGAGTGAAAAGGCGGTTCCAAGGATAACAATGGTGAGGATGGCGATGGGGACATTGAAAATTTCGGCAGGTACAAGGGCAAAAATCAGGTGAGAGACCGTCAGCAGGATTGCGCCGTATAGCATCATGGAGGCACCATATCCTTTTTTATCCAGGAAGAACCCAATAAATGGCGTCAAGATCATAGCACCGATAGGGAAGTATGAGAAATAGGCCGCGGCATCTTTTATATCGAGGTTCAGTTTGGAGGCGAGCATATCGGTGGCAAACTTCTGGAAGGGAAAGATGGCAGAGTAGAAGAGGACACAAAGACCGGCAATAGCCAGAAAGCCCGGATTGGAAAATATTTTGCCCAGGTCGCTGACTTTGAACTCATCCTCGGAGCTTGTGGTAGCCTTGCTTACACCCATCTGTTTGTCGAGGGCGGCATCCATAAAAGTATAGGTAAGGAAGGTAAGGAATCCTATGCAGAGAAAGACCATTCCCCAGAACACAGAGTTGGAAGGCCCGCCGTTTTCTGCAAAAATCGGGGTCAGGCGGAAGACGGCAAAAACGCCCAGCCGGGCAACCGCCATTTCGAGGCCCATGGCCAGTGCCATCTCCTTTCCTTTAAACCACTTGACAATGGTTTTGGAGACGGTGATCCCCGCCATTTCCACCCCAACACCAAAGATAGCGAATCCAACAAAAGCCAGTTTTGCAGTGGGAGGTACACCCATCCAAAAGGAGCCCATCCAGCTGGCCAGTCCCGATTCGGCATAACCGGGGGTGAGGGCATAAAACTTGATCGCAGCGCCAAGCACCATGGTAAGGCCCGCGGTAATGAAGGTAAAACGGATCCCCATTTTGTCGAGGATAATGCCGGAAAGGATCAGGAAGAGGGCGAAGACGTTGAGGAAGAACTCCGAACCGCCAAGCATGCCAAAGACCTCAGGCGACCACAGGTATTCGGTCTCCATCAAAGTTTGCAGCGGCGCCACCACATCCACGAAAAAATAGGCGAAGAACATGGTCGAAGAGATCAGCGCCAGCGCGATCCATCTTGCTACCGGAGAGTCTTTCAGGGTTTGTTGAATTGCTTTTGTCATAAATCTGGATTTAATATTCGTGAATAAATATATCGATCAGAATGTCATGGTGAGGCAATTTTTCCTCCCTCCAACCCGCCTGCAATAAACCCGGCAAAACTATGAAAAAAACATCTTTCCATTTTCCGTTAATGATAATTTATTCCAAAACAATAATTTTGCAGAAAGTAGTACCATGAGGATTTTACTGGTTGCCGCCACACGACCTGAAATCGGCCCGCTTATCGAAATGCTCTCCAGTCCTGTGGAGCAGGAGGAGGGATTGAGTATTTACCGACATGGAAATCTTGACCTTGAAGTGATGATTACCGGGGCCGGAATGGTGGCAACGGCGTACCGGCTTGGCTGCCGGTTGTCCCAACAAAGTTACGACATGGCTATAAACGCCGGAATTGCCGGTTCTTTTGACCCCGCCTATCCGGTTGGAACTGTTTGCTGCGTATATTCAGACGAATTGCCCGACTTCGGGGCAGAGGATCGGGAACAGTTTATACCGGTTTTTTTTCTTGGTTTTGTGAAACCTGATACCCATCCTTTTCTGGGAGGTAAATTGCCGGGCACCCCGCCTGAGTTGCTGCCCGGACCCATCGCCCGTCTGGCGGAATCCATTCCCCGGGTCACAGGCATCACCTCCAACACTTCACACGGCAACCGTCACTCAATCGATATGTTGAAAAAACGAACGCCGGCTGTGACCGAAAGTATGGAAGGAGCCGCATTTTATTACGCCTGTCGTTGTTCCCTGATCCCTTGTGTCCAGATCCGCGCCATCTCCAACCTGGTGGAGGAGCGTGACACTTCACGTTGGAACATTCCATTGGCAATCAGAAACCTGAATGACTTTCTGAAACAAATGATCATGGAGATTAAACCGTAAGCCTTTGACAAATCTCATAATTTTGCATATCGTCAAGTAAAATAAATTTACTATTTTTGTTACCCGATCAACCATTCCCTGAATCGCTTTCCAAACCCTCAAGAATTTCTCACAATGCTTACCCTCGCCTTCTCTCCCTGCCCCAACGATACCTTCATTTTTGAAGGTATCGTCAACCACCACATCCAACATTTCGGACTTCAGTTCCGGTATACTCTCCACGACGTTGAAAACCTGAACAGGATGGCGCTCTCAGGTGAAACCGATGTGATCAAAGTAAGTTTTTTCACCTATCTGCATGTCAGACGTAACTACATCCTGCTGGATTCCGGCAGTGCAATGGGCTACGGGAGCGGTCCTCTGCTGATTGCACGGGAGCCTTTGACGCCTGAAGAGTTGAAGGAAAAGGTGGTGGCGCTCCCGGGTCAATATACTACCGCCCATATGCTGTTCAGCATTGCCGTTCCCCGGGCTTCACGGAAAGAGTTCATGCTTTTCTCCGATATCGAAGATGCCGTTGCATCAGGCCGCGCCGATGCAGGGGTCATCATCCATGAAAACCGGTTCACTTATGAAAAAAAGGGTCTGACAAAGATCCTGGACCTTGGGAATTACTGGGAGCAGTTAACCGGAGCCCCCGTACCGCTTGGGGGCATCCTTGCCCGGAGAAGCCTGGGTTACGGAACCATCGACAAATTGAACCAGATTATGTACCACAGCGTGGCCCGGGCGATGAAATATCCCGAAGCTGCAATGCCTTTTGTGAAGGCACATGCCCGTGAAATGGAAGAAGAGGTGATACGGAAGCATATCGCGCTTTATGTCAATGAAACTACCCTTAGCATGGGACCGGCCGGGAGGGTTGCCATTGCGCGCCTCGAGGAAGTTGCACGGGAGAGAGGACTGATTACAGCATGAAACCTGCCCGGATTACACCGGAACAAACCGGTCAAACACTCAGAAAAATCCTGGAGCAAGGTTACCTCCGTCCGGAAGACACTGCTGCCTGTTTCCTGGATATTCATGGTATTGAGCGGCGCCTTGCGTACCTGATCGATTGCTTTCCGGCCGGGACGCTCCACACCGTGGCCATTAAATCCAATCCACTGTCTAAATTGCTGCAGAGGTTATCCCGGCATCCTGCATGTGGCGCAGAAGCAGCATCAGCCGCAGAGCTGGTACTGGCCCTCCGCGCGGGGTTCCCGCCGGAAAAAGTGGTGTTTGACTCGCCGGTGAAGACCATATCCGAACTGACCATGGCCCTGGAACAAGGGGTGCACATCAACGCCGACAATCCGGATGAACTTGCGAGGATCGACATTTTGATCCGGAACAGGCAGACCGGGGCGCCCCTGAAGGGCACCTTCGGCTTGCGCATTAACCCGCAGGTTGGCGCAGGCACAATAGCCGAAACCAGTGTAGCTGGTACCTACTCGAAATTTGGTGTCCCGGCACGTTCGCAGGAAGAGGAAATTCACAGGGCCTTCCTGCGTTACCCCTGGCTCACCGGGGTTCACCTCCATGTGGGTTCCCAGGGTTGTCATCCCGGCATGCTGGCCGAAGGGATCAGCATCGTCTGCCAACTGGCGGATTCGATTAATCAGGCCCGCACGGTGAAAGGATTTCCGCCGGTGAATATCTTTGATATCGGCGGTGGCCTGCCCATTTCATACCATGATGATCAGTCACCTCCGGATATGAGGGATTATGCAGCGATGATCCGCGAGCAAACTCCCGGTCTTTTCCTGTCAGGCAAAGATCTGTCGCAGGATGATTTTCATCCTCCCCTCAGGCTGGTCACTGAATTCGGAAGATGGATGTTCACCAATTCCGGTTGGACGGTCAGCCGCGTTGAATATGTAAAACACGACCAGGGGATCAGTACGGCTTTGCTGCATGCGGGCGCGGATATGTTTGTCAGGGAATGCCTCAGCCCGGCCGGATGGAACCATCAATATCTTGTTTTTGACCAGGAAGGATTTCCGCGAAGCGGCGTGAGCGCAAATCCCTGGAACCTGGCCGGCCCGCTATGTTTTTCAGGGGACATCATGGCAAAAAACCAGCAACTGCCCGACATTCGTCCCGGGGATCTGCTGGTGATCCGTGACACGGGTGGATATACCTTCAGCATGTGGTCAAAGTACAACAGCCGTCAGTTTCCCCGGGTTATCGGCTTTGCAGACGATCGCTTCACCATCCTGAAAGAGCGGGAATCACCCGAAGAAGCGGCCGATTTCTGGATTTAGGTGCGCTCGCCCGCAAACTGATCATCCTTATTCTTGAATAGCACATTGAAGGTGGTAAAACTGCCGTAAATCCTGGTGATATGCTGCTGCATTTCCACTTTGACCGCATCCGGCAGTTCACTGGCGTTGATTTTTTGTTCCATCACCCTCAAACGGTCACGCATCATGACGATCTTGTGAAAAAAGGTCTCGATCGGCACCTCTTTCTCTTTGAGGCCGCCATCAGCCGGGTAGAGCACTATTTTCCCGCCCATCCATTTGGGCGCCAATGGTACCAATTCCTGAATATCACTGAACCGCTGCAATATCCGTATCAGGCTCTTCTCAATTTTCTCATAGGTAACCATCCCTGGCATATCTTCCACCAGATCAGTGATTTCAAGACCCTGATAATCGCGCTGAATGATCCGTGTTCCATGATCAATAAAGGTAATTTCAAACGCATCGCTCCTCACCTGGATGATCACCCCTTTGCCAAACTGCGGATGTTTTACCCGCGATCCGATTCCGGGTGTAATTTCTGACATCTCGTTCATTTTTTTATACAACGTACTGAAAAACCGGTTCGTTTATCATTAGTACTTTCCCCGGCGGAAGCTGTTTTCCTGGCGAAAAGGAAGTTCGCAGCCGTTGAATCGTTCACGGAGGTAGCTGTCCAGCATGCGCCCCAGAAGGTGACGTTCAGGCAGCGGCCATCGGGATACCTGACACCCGACAACAAAGACGAAAACGCAGGCAGTACCGGAGGAAATCCATTCCGGCCGGGAACACCGGTGGTATCCCACGACTGAAGTATCTTTCCGGCCTGCTCCTCCCCAAGGGCAGTGATCAGTTTCCGCCAGTCTTTGGCAGAAGGCAACACCCACCCTTTGGGACAAGCCTGCCGGGCACCATCCCAATCGTATAGCATGCCATATTTGGGAAGATGGACAGTATCGTCATCATTATAGATCCAACTATGGTCAGGCACATTGAACCTGAGGTTGTTGGCCATCCATACCTGACTGCCCTCCTTCACCCAATGGTATTCCGTTCCGTCGCGCGGATCGGTGAATTTGCCTGCATGCTGGGCGTTTCCTGCGAAGGCAATGATAAAAAAGATCATGATCAGCATTCCTGATTTCATAACATATTATTTTACCGGCAAAGCCGAACGGGTGTAAAATTAAACGAAATTGACCAGCCACGGCCACCCTCCGGAGGATAATTTGTAAATTTGTACCCGAAAACCCTCCTCCTATGATCATCATCACCGGCTCAGCCGGATTTATCGGAAGCTATCTCACAGGTAAACTCAACCGGGACGGGATCACAGACCTCCACCTGGTCGATGATTTTTCAGCCACCATCAAAACACTGAACTATCGCGACAAACAATACCGGATGAAAACCGACCGCACGCTTTTCCCTGAATGGTTTGAAAAGCATCACGATGAGGTCGGTTTTGTTTTTCATATCGGCGCCCGCACCGACACTACCGAATTCGACATGTCGGTTTTCGATATCCTGAACCTGAACTATTCGAAACGGCTCTGGGAACTTTGCAGCCGGTTTGAGATCCCGTTTATCTATGCATCCTCCGCCGCTACTTATGGGGCCGGAGAACTTGGCTACTCGGATTCTGACCCGACACTGAGTTACCGGCTGACACCATTAAATCCATATGGTGTCTCCAAGAATGAGTTCGATAAATGGGCCCTGGCACAAAACGCTTGTCCTCCTCAATGGTACGGTTTCAAATTTTTCAATGTTTACGGCCCGAATGAATATCACAAGGGAAGGATGGCTTCGGTTATCTTTCATGCCCACCGCCAGATCCGCGAAAGCGGGATGATGAAACTCTTTCGCTCTCACCGCAGCGAATACACGGATGGCGGACAGTTGCGTGATTTTATTTATGTTCGGGATGTGGCTGATGTTTTGGTCTGGTTCATGCAAAACAGGCCGGAGTCCGGCATATACAACCTTGGAACAGGCAAGGCCCGCACCTTCCTGGATCTCGCAACAGGGGTATTCCGGGCTTTAGACCGTGAACCAACCATCGGGTTCATCGATACCCCGGCCGATATCAGGGACAAATATCAATACTTTACCGAAGCGGACATGGATAAACTCCGGAGCAGGGGTTTTTCAAAAGCCTTCACTACACTCGAAGAGGGAATTAAGGATTATGTCCGCAACTACCTGGAGCCGGGATTGTTTTTCTGATTTTCCATGGGTTTTCCACCCGGAATCCTTATCTTTGTCACTCGTTTTTTCTCCCTGTGTTCCTGGTTTTATTTCATCATAAAATAAACAGAAAATAATCAATATTCACCAAAATCAGTACCTTATGAAAAAAACTATGCTCTTTTCCCTGATTCTTGCAGGGATTTTGACCTTCGGCATGATGCGCCAGGGCCAGGCGCAAACCTTGCTGCTTGAGGAAAATTTTTCCTACACCATCGGAACTGCCCTGAACACAAACGGATGGTCCACTCATTCGGCAAATGTCAATACGATAATGGTCACTGCGCCCACCATCACCTATCCCGGATATCTCTCCTCGGGGATCGGCAATGAAGTAACCCTGATCAGCGGTATTACCGGGGAGGATGTTAACAAAGGATTTACTTCCCAGACATCAGGTTCGGTCTATACCGGATTTCTGGTTAATGTGACCTCTGCATCCACCGGAGGTGACTATTTTTTCCACTTGGGCCCCAGCACTATCGGAACTATTTTCCGGGGAAGGGTCTTTGTAAAGAAAGACGCATCCGACAATCTGGCATTCGGGATCAGCCATACATCCTCTTCTGCTGTGGCTTACACCGGATATGACTATTCAATGGCCACGACGTATCTGATTGTATTGAAATACACCTTTGTTTCCGGAACCGCCAACGACGTTGCCGCTATTTTCATCAATCCCGTCCTCGGAGCAGCAGAACCTACCCCCACGGTGGTCAATACCGATGCCCCCACCGATCCCAGCGATATTGGCACCGTTGCCCTCAGGCAGGGTGGCGCCACAACCACTCCCGGTCTTTACCTGGATGGAATCCGGATCGGAACCACATGGGCAGACGTGACAGCCTCCGGTTCAGTGGCTACACCAACGGTACAGACCTCCAATTTCGTCTTCAGCAATGTGCTGCAGACCCAGATGGATGTCGCCTGGACCAATGGCGACGGAACACGTCGTATCGTAAAAATCAATACCTCCAATAGTTTCACTGATCCGGTGAACGGCACCGACCCTGCAGCCAATCCGGTTTATGGCGGCGGAGAGCAGGTAATTTTTAACGGAACCGGCAATTCCATCCCGACAGTAACGGGACTGACGATCGGCACCACCTACTGGTTCAGGGCTTATGAATACAATGGCACAGGATCGACCACCATGTACCTTACCTCCGCGGCGGTCAACAACCCGACCAGTCAGGCAACCGCAAGCGTGGTGTTGCCACCGGTTGTCAACGCTTTACCTGCCACCGGGATCACCTCCACCTCCGCTACCCTGGGTGGCAATATCACTGCTGACGGCGGCGGCCCCATCACCGAGCGGGGTACCGTGTGGAGTACCATCACCCCGGTAACCATTGCCGATAACAAACTGGCAGAAGGCGGTACGGCCATCGGGGAATTCAGCCACCTCCGTACCGGTATGCCGGTAAATACACCAATTTATTTCGCAGCTTACGCTACCAACAGCGCAGGGACTACCCTCTCCACTGAGTTGATTTTCAATACCCTTCTTGGGGAACCTACCAACCACGTCGCCGATTTTGTGGCAGACCCCACGAGTTCTTCCACCATCCTGACTACCTGGATAGACAACGATGGCACCCAACCTGCCACCGGATTCCTGATCCTGGCCAACAAAACCGGCATTTTTACCGACCCGGTGGATGGTGTACCGGTTGCCAACCATTTCGGATTGAATGACAGCAGTGCAGCCGTCAATGTCAACCACGGTGTACAAACCTATAACTGGTACGGATTGCTCAGCAACACCCAGTTCTTCTTCAAAATTTATCCCTACACCAACTCCGGCACCAATATCGATTATAAAACAACCCCCGATGCCGCGACGGCCAACGCCACCACCCTGCCCTATATTCCTCCTGTTGCTGCCTGGACCTTTGATTACACTCCGGCAAGCCCCAATACACCGCTTACCGTGGAGGCCAGTTTCGGCGATCAGACCGGAACCGCCATGCTCTATGCCGACGGCACCAACGGATCATCTGCATGGGTACAGGCCAATGAACTGAATGCTTTTTCCGGAACTACCGTGAATGATCCCCGTGAAGGCGATGAAATATTCAGCGGAATGTCCTATTGCCTGATCGGAGGAACAGGTGTTTCAGCCAACGGAAAAAGCATTGTTGTTAAATTCTCCATGTCGGCCCTTCAGGATGCCGAACTGACTTATGCCACGCGCTGGTCCAGCAATACCGCTTTCAACAGCCACCAATGGGCCTGGAGTACTGATGGCATTAACTTCGCCGATTTCGGGACCAATACGGCACCGTCCTCCACCAGCTTTACCGTTAAGACGCTTGATCTGTCGGGAATCACTCAAATCAACGGCGCCCCGGTTGTTTATCTGCGGCTTACCGTCAACGGAGCCACAACTGCTACCAGCAACAACCGCCTGGATAATATCGTTATCCGCGCCGATGCTGCCTCCAACATTCCGCCGACTGTTGAAACTGCCGCGGCTACCAATGTGGACAACACTTCCGCCACACTGAACGGCACCGTGAATGCCAATAATCAGGCTTCGGTTGTTTCCTTTGAATATGGCACTGACAACAGTTACGGAACAACGGTTGACGCCATCCCGGCAAGTGTAAACGGAGGAACCACCACGCAGGTTTCGGCACCCATCACCGGACTGGACATCAACACTACTTACCATTTCAGGGTCATAGCGACCAATGCTTCTGGAACATCCCTCGGAGAAGATTTTACTTTCACCACAGCATGCCCGCTTCCCGCCGATCCGGGTTCCATCAGCGGTGAAACCAATGTAATCGCCAATGGCAGTGTGCATGTTTACACTGTATATCCGATTATGTATGCCACCGGTTATGTCTGGTCGATTCCTCCGGGAAGCGTCATTATCGCCGGCGATAACACCAACAGCATCTCCCTTCAGTTCAATCCCGGTGCGATGTCGGGCGACATCAGCGTATTCGGCACCAACGACTGTGGTGACGGCAATGCCAATGATCCGATGGCGATTACAGTAACCAGCGGCCCCCCGGTTGACCGTACCGTTACCGGGACCCTGACTTCGGGCATGACAATGTGTTACGACGCTACCGGCACCATCACAGTGGCAGGCGGAGGGACCACTTTTGTTGTTGAATCAGGCGCCAGCGCCACCATGATCGCAGGCAGCAAAATCACTTTCCTGCCCGGAACATCAATCCTGTCTGGCGGTTACCTGCATGGCTACATCGCCCCGTCAGGGCCCTGGTGTTCCCCTCCGGCCCTTTCGCCAGAAACTATTACCAGTACCGAGACCGTCCTTTTCAACGAACCGGCCCAAATGATCAGGATCTATCCAAATCCCACCACCGGAAAATTCTTAGTGGAAAGGAACCTCACCGATGCCGGTAATCCCGCCAGGGCCGAGGTATTCAGCGCCATGGGCAACCGCATACTGACCCACGATTTCACCGGATCGGTGAACACGGAACTTTCGGTTAGCGGGCAACCGGCAGGCATCTATTTTGTCAAGGTAACCAGTGGCACCGATTCCCGTACGGTAAAACTTATCGTAACGAAATAAGCGATTTCTCTCATTTTTCAGAGGCTGCCCTGTTATCGAAGGCAGCCTCTTTTTTTTCTGTGAACATGTTGATGCATTTTTCGTTGGCCTGTTAAGCAATAAATATGTATGTTTGTAATAACAAATCCGATCATAAACTTTGACCGATGAAAAGACCAATATTACAGGCGTTGGGTGTGATGATGATATGGTTAGCCACAACCGCCGGGTACAGCCAGTTACTGTTTGAAGAAAATTTCGATTATCCTGCCAATGATCTGATTACTGCCCATGGTTGGACTGCCCACTCAGGAGGCGGCACCCAACCGATTACGGTATCACAGGGCGGACTTATTTATTCAGGATACGTGGCTTCAGGTATCGGAAACGCGGCCCTGATGGACAACAATGGGGAAGATGACCACCATACCTTTGCTGTGCAAACGTCGGGCGTTGTTTATACGGCATTTATGGTCAATGTGACGGCCAATGCCAACGGGTATTTTCTGCATCTGGGCGGAGACCCGATCGGTTCCACTTTCCGCGGCAAGGTATTCATGGATGCCACCAACCATTTTGGCCTGAGTGTAGGCAATAACACCGGTACCTTTGCCACGGCGACCTTTACTCCGGCGACAACCTACCTGCTGGTTCTGAAATATGAAATCGTGGCCGGAACCAATAATGATATTGTCAGCCTGTTCATTTTTGATGGCCCCCTGCCGGCAGGCGAACCTGCCCTTCCTGCCATCGGGCCGCTGACCGATGCAGCAATGAGTGATATCAACCCCGGGTCTGTCGCGCTCCGTCAATACAATGCTTCACAAAACCTAACCATTGACGGTATCAGAACCGGCCTTTCCTGGGCCGATGTTCTACCCTCCGGAGTGACTCCTCCTGCCATTCAGGCCCATGATATCAGCTTCAGCAATGTCACTTCCTCCTCCATGACGGCAACCTGGATTAACGGAGATGGAGGTAACCGGGTTGTCATCATGAACACCATCAATAGTTTTACCAATCCGGCCGATGGATCCAATCCCGCTGCCAATCCTGTGTATAGCGGCACAGGCGAGCAGGTAGTCTTTAATAGTAGCGGCAATGCTGTCAGCGTCAGCGGGCTGGCCGGAAACACCGACTACTGGTTCCGGGTTTATGAATACAACGGCACGGGAACTTCTACCAAATATTTAACAGTACCTGCCGTGCTGAATCCCAATCACCAGAGCACCTCCGTTGTCCTGACGCCACCGGCCATCGGATCACCAGTTGTTTCCACGATAACCGACGTTTCAGCGCTGATCGGCGCGAACATAACCCATGACGGAGGTTCGCCCATCACAGAACGAGGTACTGTATGGGCACTCACCCCGGGGGTTACCCTGACCAACAACAAACTTCCGGAAGGGGGAACCGCCACAGGTATTTTTTCCCATCTCCGGAGCGGCCTCCCCTCCCAAACGGAAATTTTTACCCGGGCTTATGCCTTCAATGCTATTGGCACCTCCCTTACAGATGAAATTTCATTTTATACCCTGTCTGTCGCTCCGGCTGGACATGTGACCGGATTTTCCGCATCCGCCACCGGGAACAACTCCATTAATCTCCAGTGGAGTGCCCCGGCCGCGGGTGCAGCCGGTTACCTGATCCTTCAGAAGACCGGTGCCATTCCGCCAACCGGCCTGCCATCCAACGGCACTTCCTACACAGCCGGTACACTCCTCGGTGACGGATTAATAACCGCTGTGGTTCAGCCAGGCTCCACCCTGAACCAACCCGTCACCGGACTATCTCCCGGAACCCAATATTCCTTTGTGATCATCCCATTTGCCTGGGACGGCAGTCACCCGGAAACCCACCACTATCTCACCACGCCGGTCATACCTTCTGCCAACGCCACCACTACCGGTAGCGCTTCCGTTGTCTATACCTGGACCGGGGCCGATAATGGACTCTGGAGCCTGGCCACCAATTGGTCCCCGGCCCGTAACACCCCGGCTGCAGCAGACATTCTGCAGTTCAACGACGGAACTGTGAAAACCATCAAAGGGGTGGTGACCCAGACTATTGCCCAATTCCTTATGTCGAACAACACCACGATCAACCTGCAGGCAACCTCACCCGCAACCCTGACCCTGGCCGGAGCAATGGGCGCTGACCTGGATATACCTGCCGGTTGTGCCCTGAATTTCAATGCGGTGAATGCCCTGACCATGACACTTGCCACCACAGCCACAGCAGATATACACGGAAATATGCGGTTCTCCTCTACCTCATCCACAGCTCACCGGCTGACAGCTGCCGACCCCGGCGCCATCATTTTCAGGGAGGGATCAGTTTTTAATGCCGGAACCTTTTTCTCCGGCAATCCTTTCGGGAACAACTCCCTTAACTCGGTCGTTTTCACTTCCGGGTCCACCTACCTCCAGCAGGCAGGGAGTAATCCTTTCGGAGCCGGTCAACCCAACAGCGTGGTGATTTTTCAGCCCGGGAGCCTGTTTAAAGTAACAGCCAACCTCACCCCCTCTTTTGCAGGCAGAACCTACGGTGATTTTGAAATGGATGCCCCCGGCATCACATTAAGCCCAACCGGTACTGCCGGAGTATCCATCGGCAACCTGACCATCACGGCCGGTACGCTGAACTTCAATATGACCGGCCCCTCCACAGGTTTGCACCAGGTCAAAGGCAATATAAACGTCCAGCCCGGGGCATTCCTGAATTTCAACCCAGCCAATGCTGCCGTTGTATCCCTGAACGGAGGAAACCAACAGGTGATCACCCCGGCCGGTACCCTGAATACTAACAACAACATCACCTTTGAAATCGCGAACAGTACCCTGGTATCTCTTGGGGCACCAATGAGCCTGAATGGTTATCTTCAACTCACCAATGGCTTCTTCGCATTAGATAATCACGACTTAATTCTCTCGGCAACCTCCCAGATCACGGGAACACCATCAGTTAACGCCATGGTGGTACCAACCGGAACCGGAAAACTGATCTTCACCCTTCCCGCCGGATTTTCAGGAAGCCTCTACTTCCCCGTCGGAGATATGACAGGAACCCCCGGCTTTTCCCCGGCAACCATCAATTTTACAGCCGGAACAGTGCCTGCCGGCAGCACAATAGGGATTAATCTCGTGAATGATAAATACCCTTCGGACCCCAACACCCTCCACTATCTGAATCGTTACTGGCAGATCAGCACGGGCGGGATCAGCAATTTCGTGTGCGACGCCCTGTTCAGTTATCTGCCGTCGGATGTTCAGGGAGATGAGACCCGGATATTCTCCATGCGGGTGGACCCGCTTCCCTTCACTGATTTTGGCATGGTCAACAACGTGCTGCATCAGATGAGTTTTCCGGGACTGACAGAAGTCGGAACATTTACCGGATCGCAGCCGAAACCATCGGTCATTACGCTCCCCGCAACCATGGTGGATGCCACCACGGCTACCCTCAACGGCTCGGTAAATGCCCATTATCTCCCTTCCGACGCAGGGTTTGAATACGGTTTAACCACTGCTTACGGAACGGTGGTTCCGGCAGTCCCGGCAAACGTCGCGGGAGGAGTCCCTTCCTCCATCCTGGCCAACATCGCCGGCCTCACACAAAACACTACCTACCATTTCAGGGCCATCGGAACCAACGTGCAGGGTACCACATACGGCGAGGACCTCACCTTCACCACGACATGCCCGGAACCATCTGCAGCCGGAGCAATCAGCGGTCCTGCCTCGGTGTGCCCCAACAGTTCAGGGAACATATTCACCGTGCCAGTCATTGCAAATGCCACTACCTATAATTGGTCATTGCCTGTGGGTGCCACCATCATAGCCGGTTCAGGGACGAATACGGTTACCGTCGGTTTTTCGGCCGCTGCGGTTTCCGGTGTCATAACAGTACACGGCAGCAGTGTTTGCGGAACAGGCGCCACCTCCCCTCCATTCAATGTCGCGATCTATCAGGCACCGGTCCCGGTGATTTCCGGTACCAACCCCGCTTGTATTGGTTCCCAGGGCAATATATACTCTACTGAAGCCGGGATGAGCAATTACACCTGGACAGTTTCCTCCGGCGGCACCATCACTTCGGGCGCCGCCACCAATACCGTTACGGTATCATGGAACAATGCCGGGGGTCAGCAACTGACGGTGACCTATGACGACGCCAATGGTTGCCAGCCTGTTTCAGCCACCCAGTACCCGGTGAGTGTAGAGTCGTTGCCGGTTCCGACAATCTCCGGGCCACCGGTAGTTTGCGCCAATGCAGAGGGGATCGTCTATACTACGGAACCCGGCATGTCCAGTTATAACTGGGCTGTATCGATTGGCGGATTCATAGTGAATGGGGCCGGAACCAACTCGGTTACAGTCCTATGGCCTTACGCAGGAAACCGCACTGTCAGTGTTACCTATGCTACCCCGGCCGGATGTCTTTCCGCCAGTCCGACCATATTTAACGTCACCGTTAATCCGGCAGCAGTCCCGGTTATCGGAAGTACCAACACACCTTGCATCAACTCCTCCGGAAATCAATATATCACCAACCAGGGGATGAGCGGATATCTCTGGACGATCAGCCCGGGTGGCACTATCGATGCCGGACAAGGCACCAACACCATCAGTGTAACCTGGAGTACGATCGGCACCCAATGGGTGAAAGTAAGTTTTACCAATACCTTTGGCTGTGCCTCTGCAACACCCGGTGTATATAACCTGTTCGTCGAGCCATTGCCTAATGCTGCAGGTGCTGTGAACGGCCCTGATCAGATCTGTGCCGGAACCGAAGGACTCGTCTACAGTTGCAATCCGGTCAACAACGCGACTTCCTATCAGTGGAACCTGCCTGCGGGAGCCAGCATCGTATCCGGCTCGGGCACCAACCAGATCGTGGTGAATTTTTCGCCGGAAGCCGGTTCGGGCCAGATCTCAGTGGCAGGAGTCAATTTCTGCGGCCCCGGCGCCAACTCTCCCGCACTGACTGTTACTGTCCATCCAATCCCGCCCTCCCCGGTAGTGACCGCAAGCGGAAATATTCTGACCAGCAGTGCACCGACAGGAAATCAATGGTATTTCGAAGGCAATCCCATTGCCGGTGCAACAGGAAAAGTGTGGAATGCTGCCCAAACCGGTTATTACTGGTGTACGGTAACGCTCAATGGCTGCACATCCCCTGTCTCCAACAAAATATATGTGGTCATTACCTCTGCCGGAGAAATCCCCGAATCTTCCATCAGCCTCTTCCCGGTGCCTAATCGGGGAGAATTTACCATCCGTTTTGCCGGGATGAACAATTCCGAGGTATACCTGCGTATTATCAACTCCTATGGCGCTATCGTCCACCAATCCGTCCACCAGGCCGCAGAGGGGACCACCCTGATCAATATGCTCCTTCCTGACCTGGCCAACGGAGCCTATTATGCAGAATTTACCACAGGAAAGTCACGAACTTTCCGAAAGATATTAATCCACAAATAAACGGAAAGCCCTCACTTTTCCAAACTCTGCCCTTATGTACAAAATCTCCTACCAGTTACTCAGCGGAATGCTGGTGATCTGTTTGGTTATATTTTTTGGTTGTAAAAAGGAATTTCAATTCGACAAGTTAAAAAAACTGAACTGGAATCCTGAATTAGCTATCCCCTTAGTAAAAGACAGCATCACTTTCGAAAAAGCGCTGATCGAAACCGACCAGGAGAAGAATTTTTATATTGATGAATCGGGAGAGGTTTCTATTCTTTTTTATTACAATAACGATGCCTTTCGCTTGCGGCCAGCCCAACTGGCCACCATTCCGCCTCAGCAGTTTTCCTTTGACAAGGTGATCAGCGAGGAAGAGGCACAGGTTATAAAGCATTCAAATTTAACCCTTCCAACAATTTCTTACATCCTGGACCTCTCTGCCGGAAATCCTGAATTTATCGTCCGGAAACTCCATATCAAAAAAGGGAGAATCATCGCCACCTCCAACATCACATTCAACAATGAGGGGCAATTGAAGCTCTACTTCCCGGATGCAACCAGGAACGGGCTCCCTGTAACGATCAACATCGGGGCTTTTCTGAAAGGCACCTCAGTGGATACCATTGACCTGGCAGGAATAGTGCTTGATCTGGCAGCCAATCCCAATATTTTCAATATTCTTGTTGAAGGGATACTGTTCCGGGGTGAAGAACCTGTGGCCGGCGATCAGATCAACACCCTCTTCGATGTGCAGGTTTCAGAGATATTAAAATTTGAAGGTTATGTAGGTAAACACACGATATCATTTCCTGAAGATGCCGTGAAAATCACCGCATTCCATAATGCCTATGTATTGGGCAATCTTTATTTTGTAGATCCGCGGGTATCCATCACCCTCTATAATTCGATCGGTGTCCCGGCCACTGTACAGGTTGAGGTGCTGAAAGCGCATAATGAAGCGAATAATTTTTCACTCAATATTGCTGACCGTCTTGGCGCAGGCGCCTGGATCAATATTCCATCTCCCACCATGCAGGCGACCAAACCAGTCAGTGTCACCATGAACTACGATAACGGAAATACAGGAAACAGCATTCACGAACTTTTCAACCTGAAACCCCACAAGGTTTACTTCAAAATCAACACCACCATCAATCCCAACGGATTGACCAACAACTTTTTCACTGATACCAGCTGCATCTTTGCCGACCTAAGGGTGCAACCGCTGTTATATGGCCATTTTGATCACCTCACCATGCAGGATACTTTCGATTTTGCCCTCAACAAGCGTAATGAGATTGAATGGATGGAACTGAAAACCAAAATTACCAACGGATTGCCATTAACTGCAATGATGCAGGTATATTTCACCGATTCCGCTTACAATTTAGTCGACTCCCTGACAGGGGATGATCATATCTTTATCCGTGAAGCCCCGGTCGATCCGGCAACCTTTCTGCCATATCCCGGTCAGACCGGTATAAAAGACACCTCATTTTTCCTGGATCAGTCGAGAATGATAAAACTTGAAAAAGCTGATAAAATCCTGGTCAGGGCGGTAATGCATTCCGCCAAAAACGGCATCCCGAATGTCAAAATCAAGGCATCCCATGCCCTTGCTGTGGATTTCAGGGCTTTGCTGAAAATGAAACAAACCCTGGACCCCGGGCAAAAATAATGCACCATCCATATGAAAGCATCATACTTTTCCCTCCTGCTCATTTTCTTTGCCCTGCTATCCCTTTCGGCCGAGGCCCAGCCCGACCTTGGGTTCTCCATGATGCGCACCGTACCCCAGCAAATTTCCACCAACCCGTCATCGATCCCACTTCAGGGTGGATACGCAGGTTTGCCGGTTATTTCAGGGTTTGCAGTGCACACAGCTTTTCCATTCGCCTATCGTGATCTTTTCCGCACCGACGAATACGACTCTCTGGAATTTCAGCCGGAAAAATTCCTGGACCGTATTTCAAAGGATAATTTTATCCAGATTAATTCAAAGGTTGATCTCCTGTCGGTCGGCTTTATCGTGGCTGACCCCTCCTATTTTCTTCACTTTTCGATAAAGAGCCGGGTAGCTCAACAATCCAGGCTGCCGGACGACCTCTTTTACTTATTGTGGTATGGTAACCATGCCCCTGAAATCTTCGGAAAAACCATAAACCTTGCCCCGCGGATCGACCTTGTTGCTTTTGACGAATATGCCGTCGGTTTCTCCGGAAAGGCACTGGGCAACAAGTTGTCTTATGGCGCGACTGTTAAATACCTGGCCGGACGTTTCAACATCAGTACGGTAAAATCATCGCTTGACTTTTATACTCATCCTGAAACATTTGATATTTATGGCCGTTCTGACATTGAGATCCGGACATCGGGAGTGGATGGCATCGACCAATATTTTGATCATCCGGTTCACCGGCTTATTAACCCGGGGAACCATGGTTTCGGAGTTGACCTTGGGGTCACCTACCAGATTGATCCCGGTTTCAGTGTTTTTACTTCACTCCTCGACCTGGGCACCATCCGATGGAAACGCGACAACCTTACCCTGGTCAGCAGGGAACCTGGGGCAGAATTCATATTCAGGGGATTAAACCTGAGAGACTTTGTCGCCCTCTTCGAATCCCCTGAATTATTCGCCAAAAGGGTCGAGGATAGTTTACGGGCCCTGGCGCGTATCGATTCTTTGTATGATGTCCCGTACAGCGCCTCTTTGCCCTGGCGCATCCATGCCGGCGGATCGTGGCAGTTCAACCAGAACAGCCGCCTGAACTTAGTGATAGGTGGCACCGGATGGAACCGTACATTCCGACCGGAAATTTCTGTCTCCTACAACCTGATGGTCCGACGGTTTTTTGAATTGCTGTTTTCCTACAACATATACAACAATAAATTCACCAATGTGGGTGCCGGTTTTAGCCTGAGCGCCGGGCCTGTCCAGATTTATGCCGTATCCGATAACCTGGCAGGAATTGTATTTCCGCGCCAGGCCAGTAGCCTCTCCTTCCGGGCCGGGTTGAATATTCTGATTAACCGGAACCGGGTTGCTCCTGCAATCAGCGTAAAGGAAAAAGTCATCGCAGAATGATCAGATGGAGGATTTTTTCGTGGGTAATGGTATTTTTGCTGCCCTATGCGGTTGCCGGACAATATTTTTCAACCGGACAGGATCCCGCATCTCTTCGATGGAAACAATTGACAACCCCGGGTACCAGGTTAATATTCCCTGAATCATTCGAGCCGAGGGCCTTATACCTTGCCAAAGTTGCGGAACTAACACGCCAAAGCCCTCTGGTTTCCTTAAAAGCCAGGGTTCCGCAAATCCCCTGGATCATTCACCCCTGGAACTCTTCATCCAACGGTGTGACGGTATGGGCCCCTCGCAGGATCGAACTTTACCCAAATCCCCCCGATCAGTCTTATCCCCAGGAATGGCTGGAACAACTGGTACTTCATGAATACAGGCATGCGGTTCAGATCAGCAGTGTGAACCGGAGATTCTCCAGAGTCCTCAGATATCTTTTCGGTGAACAGATCATCGGAGGGATATTGGGGCTCTATGTACCAGCCTGGTTCCTCGAGGGCGACGCTACGGTCATGGAAACAGCACTCAGCCAAACCGGCCGGGGTCGCTCTCCTCTTTTCGAAAGCACCCTTCGCGCCCAACTGCTCGAAAAAGAAGCCTTTTCCTATGATAAAGCCACACTGGGATCATACCGGACTTTCACTCCGGATGCCTATTCATTGGGTTACTACCTTGTAGCCCAAAGCAGGGCCAGATATGGGGCACAAACCTTTGCTGCCGCATTTGACCGCATCGCAGGATATCCGTTCATGGTCGTTCCATTCAATTCCGGAATCAGAAAATCAACCGGATTGTGGAAAAGTCGCCTTTACCGTGAATCCATGAGATCACTGGACTCGGCCTGGAGAATCCAGGCTGAACATACAACGGTCACCTCTTTTCAATCACTTACCAAAATCCGTGAAGACGAGTACGTTGTTTACCATCAGCCTCAGGCTGTCGATGCGGATGAAGTAATCGCGGAGGTTACCGGCCTGAGCGATATCCCGCATTTTGTCAGAATTGACTTACGGTCAGGGAAAAAACGGCGGCTGAAAACGCCCGGGATTCGCGGAGAGCGTACCAGTTCGCTGGGGGGAGGCCTGCTTGTCTATGCAGAGATAAAACGGGATGCCCGCTGGCACCACCGCAGTTTTTCAGAGTTACGGGTACTGAACCTTGAAACAGGAAAACGTACTGCCCTGACCCGGCGAACCCGGCTTTTTTCACCTGACATCACTCCTGACGGAAAACTGATTGCAGCTGTCGAAAAAAACATCCGCCAGGAATCTTCCATTGTACTGATCGACCCTGCCACAGGTGTTGAACAGGATCGCTTTCCCTTGCCGGACCGGCAGGTTGCCATGAATCCTGCATGGAGCAAGGACGGAAAGATTTTGTTTGTCCGGCAATCGGAGCGTGGGCAAGCCCTGGCCTGCCTTGACCCTGTCAATCGAACTTTTCGGGACCTGACCCCGCCGGCCATGCGTGAAATAAACGGCAAACCCGAACCATGGCAGCACTATATCCTGTTCAGCAGTGCCTACAGCGGTATCACCAATATTTATGCCCTGGATACCAATAACCAAAAGGTTTACCAGGCAACCGGTGCCAGGTTTGCAGCCACCGCTCCCTCCATTTCAACAAGTTCCAACCTCCTTCTCTATACCAATCATTCCTCTGGTGGCACCAGCGTAGTTTGTATTCCGCCCGACACCTCCGGATGGATTTCCACTGATTTGGTCAAGGACTATTCCTATCGGTTGTTTGAGGTAATGGCGGCGCAGGAAGGCTGCAACATCCAGGAGCAGATATTAAAGGATGGCTGGTTCCGGCTCGACCGGCCCGATAGTGCAGGCAGATCCCTAAATGACTCCCTGATCAACCGGAACCCGGTAAAAAAATTCAACCGCGCCGGCCACCTGTTTCACGTGCACTCCTGGGCTCCGGTCTCCCTGCGGGCAGGTAACCTTTCGGCTAAACCCGGCGTCATGGCCCTTTCCCAAAATCTTTTAAGTACCATGACGGCATCCGCCGGATGGGAATACGACCTGAATGAGGAGACAGGCAGTTTTTACGCTGAAGCCGCGTACGAAGGATGGTATGTGATCCCTGCCGTGGCTTTCAACTATGGAAACCGCGCCGGCTATGCACGCTATGAAGAAACGGGTGAACGGGCCAGGTTTACATGGCAGGAGAGCGCCCTGAAGATACACCTTACCCTGCCCCTTCAGCTCTCAGGAGGCGCCTATTCCCGTAGCGTGGAATTACGCGCCGGGACAACCGTGACACATATCGGGCATCATGAAAACACACCCGAAAATTTCACCCGGGGAACCCTTTGGTCGCTGGATTACCTGTTGGCCGCCGCCCAGTACCGCAGAATGGCCCACCGCGACCTTTATCCCCGAATAGGTCAACGGCTGGAACTGAATTACCGGCATAGTACCCCCGGAAGCAACAACATGGGCTATATTGTTTCTGTAGCCGGAAGGTTTTATTTCCCGGGAATTTTCAGGCATCACAGCCTGTCGCTTTATTGCGGTCTTCAGGAACATTTTCAAAAGAACACACTTGCCTATACTTATGGAAACCTGATCATCACCCCCAGGGGATATCATGGTACCATGGGAGAACAGATGGCATCCCTGCAGGGGAACTATGCACTTCCGTTGCTGTATCCCGATTTCAGCGCAGGGAGTATATTGTATCTTAAAAGATTTAAAATGAATCTTTTTTGTGACTATGGCTATGTCTATGATCAGGGAAACAGCAGAGACCGCTTATCAACCGGTGCCGAACTTATAGCCGATTTCCACCTTCTTCGTTTTCCGGCACCGCTGGAGGCAGGGTTAAGGGCAATGTACCATCCGCGGGAAGGGCTGTGGGGATGGGAATTCGTTTACGCCATCGGTTTGCCATAAAACAAAGAAAATACGCTACTTTTGTCCTGCATGACACCTCAAACCATCATAGGAAAAATCCTTGCATGGCGGTTGCGCCACATCAACCACCGGCGTTTTGTACTAATTTTGAGCATTATAGTGGGTATCGGCAGCCGGCTCGCAGCCGTTGCCCTGAAGAACACCCTTTATTATACCAACTATATCCTCACCAACGGTTTCAGTTATCACGGGCTTTATTATCTATACCTTGCCTTTCCTGTCGTCGGCATCATCCTGACCATTTTTTTCGTCAAATATATTGTCAGGGACAACATCAGCCACGGGGTCAGCAAGATCCTCTATTCCATATCGAAAAACAACGGTCAGATACGCCCACATAATACCTATTCATCGCTGGTTGCCTGCACGCTGACGCTGGGGTTTGGCGGCTCGGTAGGGCCTGAGGCCCCGATTGTCCTGACTGGCTCTGCCGTTGGTTCCAATCTTGCCCGGTTGTTCCGGCTGGATTATAAAACCACTACCCTGCTGATCGGTTGCGGTGCGGCAGGGGCCATTGCCGGTATTTTTGAAGCACCCATTGCCGGTGCCGTTTTCGTCATCGAGATCCTGATGCTCGACCTGACACTCACCACCCTTATTCCGCTGTTACTCAGCACTGTTACTGCTTCACTTGTTGCCTATCTGCTGATGGGGAAAGAGGTGCTCTTCACCTTCACCCTTTCCCGGCCATTTGAGGTCTCCGACCTGCCTTTTTACCTGCTGCTGGCAGTTTTTACCGGATTGGTCTCCGTCTGGTTTATCCGAGGCAGCGTTGGCATAGAGGCATTTATGTCACGATTCAGCCCGGTCAGGAAAGTGATCATTGCCGGTGTTGCCCTGGCAGGTCTGATCTTCATTTATCCTTCCCTGTTCGGCGAAGGGTATAACGTACTGAAAGAGGTGATACTGGGACACGAAGGAAACATCGGCAGCCTTACCTTCTTCGGCGAACTGAGAGGAAATCACTGGTTTTATCCCGTCATTATCCTTGGTTTGATCCTCATGAAGGTAGTTGCCATGGCATTGACCCAGGCCAGTGGCGGAATCGGTGGCACCTTTGCACCCTCCATTTTTATCGGCGGAATTGCCGGATACTTTTTTACCACGGTTTTAAACGAATTTTTCGGGTTTTCGCTTTCACAAAGCAATTTTGCCCTTGTCGGGATGGCCGGAGTCATGGCCGGTGTGATGCATGCACCGCTTACCGCCATGTTTCTGATCGCGGAGATTACCGGAGGATACCTTCTGCTGACCCCGCTGATCATCGTATCGGCTCTCTCCTACCTTACCTGCAACCTTTTTGAAAGCCACTCCATCTATACCCGACAACTCGCCGCCCGCAAAGAACTGATCACCCATGATAAAGACAAAGCGGTACTGAGCTTTATGTCGCCCCGGCCCCTGATCGAGACCAATTTCTCCCCGGTCGAACCCGGCGCTACGCTCCGTGAACTGGTGACCGTGGTGGCCCGGTCGTCACGAAATATCTTTCCCGTGATCGATAAGGAGGGAAGATTTTTTGGTCAGGTTTCCCTCGACAACATTCGCCAGATCATGTTCGACCAGCAATTGTATGACAATACCTTCGTCCGGGACCTGATGACCCAGCCTGACAGTATAATCGATCCCGACCAGTCGATGGAGGAGGTAATCCAGCTTTTTCAGAAAAGCGACCGGTATAATCTTCCTGTACTGGAGAATGGCCGCTATCTCGGGTTCATTTCCAGGGCGACGGTTTTTTCGCAATACAGGGAATTACTGAAACAGATTTCAGAGGATTGAACCGACCTGAACACTGGTTTGGGGATCAGTACCCAAACAGGGTACGAAGGTCTAATGTACTGATGTTACCATATTTCCGCAGGGTTTCACGATCCAGCTCCTCCTCATTCCCCAACACCAGGATAGTGAATTTCTTATCCCTGAGATATTGCTGCTGAAATGAGCGAAGGTCATCCGGTGTCATGGAAGGCACCCTGGCAAAGACTTCCCTGCGGATATCCTCTTTGAGGCCAAATTTCCTCGCATTGAGGTAATAATACAACACCTGGTCCCTGGTGATCCGCTCGGTCCGGATCCGGTTGATGATGGCATCTTTTGAACTCTCCAGCGCTTTCACACTTTCCGGCATTTCCTGGAACAACCCCAGCATTGCTTTCATGGCTTCCGGCAATTTATCATTCTGCGTCCCGATATATGCGAAAAGATAATAATTCTGGTCAGGACGAACCGGAGAACGGTAACCCGCGAATGCACTGTAAGCCAGCCCTCTTGCTTCCCGGATTTCCTGGAAAACTACCGAATTCATACTGCCGCCAAAATATTCATTAAACAACCTGATGGCCGGAGCCATATCCTTATTATAGGGCACCGATGTGCTTACCATCAGTATTTCCGCTTGTTTCATATCATAATCCACGGTGTAAACACCGGAAGTCTGAGCGGAGCGCTGACTGAAGCGTTGTGCCTCAGGCTTGCTCTTCAGCGGAAGGGTTACCTGATGTTCTTTGTCCAGAATAGCGAGCAGCTTTTTGGGTGGTTCCGGTCCGTAATACAGGATCTCATGCTTATAGTCAGGGAGTTCGCGGAGAACCCTTACTAATTGGTCTGCCTTCGCCGCATCCAGTTGGTCGTCTGACAATACGTTGGTAAAAGGTGATCTTTCTCCGTAAATACCGTAATTGAGCATTCCCTGCCAAAGGATCGACTCTTTTGACAATTTGTCATCAGAACGCAATTTCTTCAGATCGGCGATCATGTTGACCAGTGCTTCATGGTTTGGTGCAACATCAGCGAAAATATGTTCGAGCAATCCAAGAGCCGGGATCATATTATCGCTCAAACCTGTCAGGGTTATCCGTATCTCATCTTCACCACTATAGACCTGATAGGAACAGGCCAGCCTGTAAAACTCTTCTTTCAGTTGCCGCGGCGTGTACCGGGATGTTCCGAGAAAAGGCAGATAATCCAGCGCCAGTGCAATCTCCCGGCTGTTGCAGGTTCCCATATCGTATTGAAAAGCAAGGGAAAAAGTAGCATTCTCGGTGTTGGCACGGTATAATACCGGGATAGCCCCTTTTGCGGTATAATGGCTGATATCTTTGCTGAAATCAAGAAAAACCGGTTCCAGCAATGTCTCCGGCGCACTCATGATCTTTTTCAGAAAGGCCGATTCATCATCCCTGTTCATCGTAACCGGGGTTATGGCAGGTTTCACTACCCTGGCCGACTCTTTCACCGCCCCAGTCCGTTTGTAAACCACCACATAGTTGTCGCTGTAATTTCGCCTGGCAAAGTCGATGATCTCCTGACGGGTGATGCGCGACAGCCGCGAAAGGCGCCCAACCCTGTCGTTCACCGGAAGTTCCTGGATAAATTCATTGGCCATGGCCAGGGCCCTGCCGAAGTTCGATTCCTGCTCCTTGATCTCTTTGTATTTGATCTGGTTGACCACGGCTGCGATCATCCATTCGGGAAATTCGCCGCGTTTAACCATTTCAATCTGATCCATTACCAACTGCTTCACCTCTTCCAGCGTTTGTCCTTCTTTGGCTTCACCGGAAAGAATGTGAACGGAATAATCTTTGAGGATATAACTGAATGCTTCCGATTTCAACACCTTTTGCGCCTGGTTGAGGTTGAGGTCCATTAACCCGGCTGTTTCGTTGCTGAGGATCATATTCAGGACGGTCAGTAAATCGGCATCGTGTGATGCAGCTCCACTGAAACGAAAACCGATGGTGACCGATCCCGCTTCCGGCCCGGACACCTCTTTGATCACCGGCCCCTTTAAAGGTTTTTCAATAGCAGGAACCCAGGGTTGTACCGTGACCGGTTGGAGTTTGCCAAAAGTCTCATCAATCCAGCGGATCACTTCATCGGGATCAAAATCCCCGGAGAGTACCACAGCCATATTATTGGGCACATACCGTGACCGATAATAGCGTTTAAGTGCGGTCAGCGAAGGATTCTTAAGATGCTCCGCCGTTCCCAGCGTAGTTTGTGTTCCATAGGTATGAGTCGGGAAGAGGCCGGAAAAGAGAGAATCGAAGACGTTGTCGTCGTCACTGTCCAGGCTCATATTTTTCTCTTCATAAACCGTTTCCAGTTCAGTATGGAAAAGGCGGAATACCGGGTCCTGAAAACGCTCCTTTTCGATATCCAGCCACTGACGGATTTTAACCGACGGGATATCATTGATGTAGATAGTCTCGTCGAAGGAGGTGAAGGCATTGGTACCTTTGGCGCCGATTACAGCCAGGAGTTTATCATATTCATTGGCTATGGCAAATGTAGCGGCAATTCCCGAAAGGCTGTCTATCCTCCGGTAGATAGAAGAACGTCTGGCTTCATCCCTGGTATGGCTGTATTCTTCGAAAAGTTGTTCAATCTGGTCCAGATAAACTTTTTCGGCAGCGTAATCGCGGGTTCCGAACTCATCCGAACCCTTGAACATCATATGTTCAAGGTAGTGCGAAATCCCTGTATGTCCTGCCGGATCGTTTTTGCTTCCGGTGCGGATTGCGACAGCGGTCTGAACCCGGGGCGCATCCTTATATACAGAAAGATAAACTTTCAACCCGTTATCCAGTCTATACATCCTGGCTTTCAAAGGATCGCCCGGAACCGTATCATACCGGTACGGTTTCTGGGGCATGGCAATTACGGTACTCACTGCCAGCCAGATGGTCAAAGCGGCAATTTTAATGTGGTGTTTCATAAGGAGAGAATGTTAATTCCCCAATCCGGCAACAAGGGAAAAAGGGGGTATTTTATTTATGGAATTTCCGGATAAAATCTTCCACCTCGGGCACACCGCCCTGATAGATCAGATAGCCGTTATAGGGCTCCCGGGGTGTAATTTCGTCATTGATCGGGGTAAGCATGATCTCCTTCACCCGTGCCAAATCATTGGTTTGTCCCAATGCCCAGCTTAGTTTGATAAATGCCGTTTCCGGAAGCATGTTTTCCGCGGGGATAATTCCCTTGGCCATCAGGTCGCGACCGGTATCGTACACGAACATATGGACATACCCCCATAGGGTCTGTACCGTCATATAAATGGCCACCCCCCTTGCGATCGCTCGTTCGATGGCGGGGTAAATAGGTTTATTGACATGTCCAAGGCCTGTCCCGATGATCACGATCCCCTTATAGCCCGCATCCACCAATGCATCGATCACATCGGGCTGCATATTGGTATAATAGTAGATCATGGTCACTTTTTCTTCATAATATGGAAGAATGGTGACTTTCCGGTCGCTGCGGCGATGGTTGTATAGCTGTTTGATAGGTACAACTCCCTGACGGGTGACGGTAGCGAGGGGTGTATCACCGATGGTACGAAAGGTTGAGCGATAGGATGAGTGCATTTTTCTCACACGGGTCCCTT
>CAYLVY010000027.1:0-34070 GCA_964387205.1 uncultured Draconibacterium sp. | reverse complement strand
CTGGGGATCGTTGCACTGGGGGGCATCGTGGTACGCAACGGTATCCTGATCGTGGAATTTGCCGATGAACTGAAGAGCCGCGGTCACAAAACAAAGGAGGCCATTCTCCTGGCCGGAAAAACCAGGATTACCCCGGTCGTGCTGACCGCCACTGCCACTATGCTGGGGCTCGTACCCTTGGCTATGGGGTTGAACATCAACTTCATTACCCTTTTTACTGATCTTAACCCGCAGATCTATATCGGAGGCGACAGTGCCACTTTCTGGAAACCTTTGTCCTGGACCATCATCTTCGGGCTCAGTTTTGCCACATTCCTGACACTGATCTTCGTTCCAGCCATGTTGCTGATCGATGCCCGGATGATAGCCGGGATAAGGCGCAGGAGATCGACCCGCGAAGCGCGGAGAAGGGCCCGGATAAAAGAAGGAAGGATTTAGTGTTTTTCCAGCAACTTGTTCAGCCGGATTTTCTGGCTGAGCAGGTTGTAAATCGATTGCATGTACTCGCTGTTGGCTGCCAGAAACTGCTGATACCGCTGGTTCAGGTCGGTACTGCCGGACATGCCCTGCTTGTATTTCTCAAGGGTCTTCTCATATATTTTCAGGGATGTTTCAAACCCTTTGCCCCGGTTCTGATAAATCATGTAAGCATTGTTGAATTCTGTCCGGGCGTTGGCTACCTGTAATTCAAGTCCAACCCGCATCTTTTCCGAAGTGACCTTCGATTTCTCGACATTCAGCCTGGCCTGGTCCACTTTAAACTTGCGGCTTCCACTGCTCCAGATCGGAATTTTCAGGGAGAACCCGAAATTGGAGGCGGCATACCATGGGAGTCCGGTATCGGTCAGGTTCCAGGTAGTCCGCTGTGCCGAAGTGGAAGCGCCCAGAAATCCTGCGAGGGTTGGCTGGAACGCGGTTTTGCTCAGTTTATACTGCATCAGCGTGAGATAATTGCTCTTTTTCAACAAAAGAAAATCAATATTAGATTGATAATCAAATGGTTTGTTGACAAGTTCCTCCCGGTTCACCTGCGCGAGGAAAAACTCCAGGTCGTTGGTGAGGGTCATCTCTTCATTATCCTTCAGGCCCACCAGGAACTTCAGGTTAGCATAAAGAAGGTCACGCTGGTTCTTGGTATAGGTAAGGGTTGCCTCCAGGTTGGAGCGGTTCAGATCGGCCTGTTCAACCTCAATATCCTCAATCAGTCCAACGGCGTTGCTTTTCCGCGCCTCCTCGGTCAGCCGGCTTATTACCACAAGGGTGGAATCAAGGATCTTGATGCCTTCATCCACCACGAGCAAACGTATGTAAACATCAGCAACCTGGTCCCGGATATCTATTTTGTCCCTGATATTTTTCTGCCGGGCCGTTTCGAGATAGGCCCTGGCCGTCTGGAGCCCTACCAGGTACTGGCCGCTGTAGATCAGTTGGGTCAAAGTCCCTTTCACATTAGCATTATATTGTGTACCAAACTGAATCGGCTGAAATGTTCCCGGTTGTCCGAAGAATTCTCCGGGAAGCATGGTGGTAGGAAGCAGGAAATTGTCAATATAATCGATACTGGCATCTACCTGGGGCAATCCGATCGCGGTGTTTTCCTTCACCATTTGCCTCGCTATCTCCACATCCGTAGCAGAGTTGATCAGATCGTAGTTGTGCTCAAAAGCATAATTCTGAGCCTCTTCCACAGAAAATTTCAGGGTACGGGGCGAAGTGGCCTGCTGTGCATCCAACCCGTTAGTCAACCCAAAAAAGCAAAGGGTGATGAAAATGGTAATAACTCGAAACATGAGTTTATTGGTATTTTTTCAGGTTCAGTTTCTTTTTCCTTTTTTCGTAATATTCAATGCCCTGTGGATTGGCAATGCCCCTGATAAAGTTATCGAACATAACATCGAAGAGTGTCTGAAAGGAGAATTTTTCGGCAGGAAAGAACTCCGGATTATGCAAGTCGATCAACCGGCGGATATAGAGTCTGGCAACCAGTTCGATGCTGAGATCGTCGCGGTAAATTCCCTGTGCGATACCCTTTTGCAGGTTAATCTGGATCTTCCCGTATATGAATTCTATCCGTTCGTTGATGTGCAGATGATAAATTTCGGGATAATACTTTTTCAGGTCAAAAGTCATTGAAGGGCTCACGTCACGAAAGCGTTCTCCGAGATCATGACTGACAATCAACAGAATATCGATGGCATTGACCCCGTCAAAATTATGGTTGGAAAAGATCTCTTCGAAACTCTGCCGCTCGCGTTCCAGCAATTTCTCCACCAGTTCATGTTTGCCCGATACCAGGCTGTACAACCGTTTCTTCGATATCCCGGCATCCCTGCATATATCCTCCATCGAAACACTGCGGACACCATACCGGTAAAACAACTCCCTGACCCTTTCAAGGATTTTTGGCAGTGATTGGTCAATCATAGGTTCCCCAACGGCAATGGTCATTATCACAGTAAAAATTTGAGGCAAAGGTAGAAAAATTAGCCGTGGAGAAACAAAACAAGGGGAAAAAGTTTCTTTCGTTCCTGGTCCATTTTTCTGTAAGTTTACGCTCCAAATGCGTATCTATGAAAAAAGTGTTCCTGTTGCTGATGATATTTACCGGCTACATTGTACCGGTCATTTCCCAGAAACCCTTGCCACCGACTCCCTATGAAACTTCGGGATATACTGATACTCCGAGATATAAGGAGACCGTTGAATATTGCAGGATGCTCGATAAACGATCGGATCAGGTTTCCTGTTCCGTCTTCGGTAAGAGTGCCCGTGGTTATGATCTTCCCCTGGTGATACTCGACCGTGACGGCCTCACTGCTCCGGAAGCTATACGCAAGGCAGGCCGAATGATCCTGTTGCTGCAGGCGTGTATCCATCCGGGAGAAAGCGAAGGTAAGGATGCCGGCCTTCTCCTGCTCCGCAACTTTCTGCAACCAAATGATGGTAAAGAAAACCGGACACCCGATCCTGAATTGCTGAACAGCATCTCCGTTATATTTATACCCATTTTCAATGCCGACGGCCATGAACGTTTTGGGCCCTGCAACCGGATCAACCAAAACGGGCCCAGGGAAATGGGCTGGAGAACAACGGCAACCAACCTCAACCTGAACCGCGATTTTCTCAAAGCCGACAGCCCTGAAATGCGGGCATGGCTAACCATGTTCAACCGGTGGATGCCCGATTTTTTCATAGATATTCACACCACCGACGGTGCTGATTATCAATATGTCATCACCTATCTGATGGAGATTTTCGGTAATATGGATCAGGGGCTGACTTCCTGGTGTGCCGATAATTTTATTCCGGCCATGGAAGCGAAAATGGCGGAACAGGGAATGCCGGTGTTTCCATATGTCACCTTCCGCAACTGGCATGACCCCCGCAGCGGCCTGAAATCCGAAGCAGCGCCCCCGATGCTCTCACAAAGCTATTCATCGTTGCGCAACCGCCCCGGCCTCCTGATCGAAACCCATATGCTGAAACCTTACCGTCAGCGTGTCAACGCCTCCTACGAAGTGATCCTGACCACCATGGAGATACTGATCAGGGAAAAGGTCAAACTTGGAATACTGATCAGGCAAGCCGACCTGTTTGCGTCCAGCGATGCTTTCCGCGACGAACCTTTTCCGCTGACACTTGAAACCAGCAGAAAGGATAGCGTAATGCGGGAATTTCTGGGCTATGAATATGAAATAGTAAAAAGCGACCTTACCGGCGGAGATTGGTTTCAATACTCCTCCAAACCGGCAACCTTCATGCTTCCCTATTTCGCCAAAGCCCAACCGCAAAATGAAACCCGGTTACCGCTGGCATATATCGTTCCGGCCGAATGGACAAGTGTCCTGGATGTAATTTATGCTCATGGCGTTGATCACACGATCCTGAAGGAAGAGACAACGATGCCTGTCATGCGTTACCGCTTTAAAAATCCTTCCTGGCAGCAAATGCCCTATGAAGGCAGGCACAGGATCACACGGCTGGAACTGGAGGAGTTCAATGAAACATACTCCTTTCCTGCTGGTTCGGTGATTGTTCCGATAGCCCAGCCCGCGGCGAGGATCATCGCTCACCTCCTGGAACCGAAAGGTAATGGCTCATTGGTCCAATGGGGTTTCTTCGATGCAGTTTTCGAACAGAAAGAATATGGCGAATCCTACGTAGTGGAGCGTATGGCGCGGCTGATGATCAGGGATGACCCGGCACTGCTGAACGAATTTGAGGAGAAAAAACGCACTGATTCGCTGTTTGCCAAAAACCACTGGGAGATGATCAACTGGTTTTACCGGAAATCAAAATTCGCCGATAACCGGCATATGGTATATCCGGTAGGGAGGATCGTCGATGACGCGGTTTTGGAAAAAATCCTGAAACGCTGATCAAAGAACATGGATCATACCCTCTCCCGGATGTATCCTGCCAATGATGGCAGCCTCATTCACCCCTCCCTCCTTCAATGCGGCAAGACAAGCCTCTGCATCTGCCCGGGGCAATGAACACAGCAAACCTCCGGAAGTCTGGGCATCGCACAGGATACTTTTCATCACTTCCGGCACGCCGGATGACCATAAGACTGAATCAGACACAAAATCCAGGTTATTCCGGGTCCCTCCCGGTATGGCACCTGCCACAGCCAGCTTCAGGGTTGATGTCAACAATGGTACCGCCCCATGTTCCAGTTCTGCCGACACTTCCGATCCTGTCACCATCTCCCTGAGGTGGCCGAGTAATCCGAATCCGGTCACATCTGTACAGGCGGATACCGTGTAATTTCGCAGAATTTCAGCCGCCGACCGATTGAGCGTCGCCATCATCCGAATCGCCTCCCCCGCCTCATCTTCATCCACCAGTCCCTGTTTGACTGCCGTCATGATGATACCTGTCCCCAGTGGTTTGGTCAGGATCAATGCATCACCGGCTTTCGCACCCCTGTTGCGCAGGATTTTGGCAGGGTCAATCAGCCCTGTCACCGTAAGTCCAAACCTGGGCTCAGGGTCTTCCACGCTATGTCCACCCAATATTTCGATACCTGCTTCGGCTGCTTTTTCGTGAGCACCCTGCAGCATCAGTTCCAGCACCTCTTCGGGCAGATCCTTATCGGGAAAGCCTACCACACTAAGGGCAAACAGCGGGATTCCTCCCATGGCATAAATGTCGCTGATCGAATTGGCCGCCGCGATGGCACCGTAACTCCGGGGATCATCGGACACCGGAGGGATGATGTCAACTGTCTGCACAATGGCCTGGTCATCTGAGATAGCATACACCGAGGCATCATCAGAGGTATCGAAACCGGAAAGGACATTTTTTCCCTTTACCGGAGGTAATTTCTTCAGAATCCGTTCCAGCATCTGCGGCCGGATCTTACACGCACATCCCGGCGCGGTAGTAAAGTCGGTCAAACGGATCCTGCCGGCTGCATCTCCGCGAACACACTTCCGGTAAGCCTCCGAGACCATCCCTGCCGCTGCCTCCATCTCCGCTATGGTGCTGTATCTCCCCACCGAAAACCGGATAGTTCCCCGCGACAGATGGATCGGCAGTTTCATAGCGGCCAAAACTCCCGATACTTCCTCCTGATCGGCATGGCACGCCGCGCCCGCTGAAGCTGCCACCCCTTTCATGAAAAAAAGCATCCTGGCCGCATCTGCACCAGGGAAGGCAATACTGAGGGTGTTTGGTAACCGCTTCGCGGGATGACCGTTCAGCACGATCTCAGGATGTCTTACTTTTAAATGTTTCAAGAAGTGCCCGCATAACGCCAGGGGATCTTCCTGTCCCGGATTCAGAATAAGATTTCCCTCGCTGTCAGTGCGGATCAGTTCGGCCGCGGCCCCGAGCCCCACGATAGGGGCTACGTTTTCCGTACCCGCCCTGCGGCCCGATTCATGACCAGCCCCATGCATCAGCTTTTCGAGCCGCACTCCCCGCCTTACATACAGGGCCCCGACTCCTTTAGGGGCATACATCTTATGACCCGCGACCGACAGCAAATCGACCTTCATGTCATTCACATCTACCCCGATTTTACCGACCGATTGCGCTGCATCGCAATGAAACAACACCCCGCGGGAGCGCGCAATCTCACCAATCCGCCGGATCGGCTGAATCGTACCAACCTCATTATTGGCATGCATGACCGATATCAATATCGTTTGCGGCGTTATCGACCGTTCGATATCCTCCGGATCCACCATTCCATAAGAGTCTACCGGGACCCTGGTAATGCTGAAACCTGTCCCGGCCAGCCAGTCACAAACTTCTGACACCGCCGGATGCTCAACGGAACTGATAATGATATGATTATCCCTCTCTCCTGCCGACCAGGCCACCCCCTTCAAAGCCAGGTTGTTGGATTCCGTCCCCCCACTGGTGAAAATAATTTCATCCGGTGTTGCATGGAGCATATCTGCGGTCAATTCACGGGCTCTCTCCACAGCTTTGCGGGCCTCTGTCCCAAATGCGTGCGAACTGGATGGATTTCCGAAATGGTACTCGAAAAATGGCCGCATGGCTGCAAATACCCGGGGATCCACCGGTGTGGTGGCGTTATAATCAAGGTAAAGAGGTTGTGGCATGTATGTTCAGTTTTAAAGTGAAGTCCAGGATTTTCTCTGCATCCCTGGTATGATCCGAACCGTTAACGGCCAGGTTGTAAATGGCAGGCAACTTCCGGTGTTCCAGCGAATACTGGTATGCCTTATCATAATATTGCAATACGATTTCAGCAACTAAGGAGAAATCATCGCGATTGAGGGCATCCTGTGCATCCCGAAGGTTAGTCCCGCCAATGCGCTGCGCAATACGCCGGAGGGCCGCCCCGAGTTGTTCTTTTCCGGCAGTTGAATACTCCTCCACGAGGTTACTGATCCTGATCCTGCGGTCGACCTCGAGCCGGATCAGCACACTACTGCATATCTTATGATACACCGGACCGGGAAGGGTCACACTGCCAATCATCCTGCTTTCATCCTCCAGCCAAACCGGACTGCGGTCGTCAAGTTCAGGCCAAATTGCAAATAAATCATTCTCAAACTGTTCATTGGTTGGTTGAGGCAATTGCCCAATACCGCCGAATGCGGAGCCTTTATGGTGGGCGAGTCCTTCCAGGTCAATCACCCGGGCTCCCAGCAATTTCATGGAGGCAAGGATCGCCGTTTTCCCGCAACCGGTAGGGCCTCCCAGCAACAGGACCGGTAAAGGCTGTGCCAGGGCTTTCCGGATATAAGCCCGGTAGGCCTTATATCCTCCGGCCAACAAAAACACTTCATGGCCGGCCCGAGACAAAACTTCCGCCAGTGTAGCGCTGCGATACCCTCCCCGCCAGCAATACAGCAGCACTTCTTTTCCGGGAAAACGATCCTCTGCGAATATTGTATACCCCTCCAGTTTGTCGAGGGCGATGTCGAGACCTTTCAGGATCGCGGCTCCGGAACCCTGACGGGTGTATAATGTCCCCACCATTGCCCGTTCGGAATCGTCAAACAGCGGGATATTAAGAGCCCCTGCGACATGTCCCTGGCAAAATTCCCCCGGCGACCGCGCATCTGCTATCGGCAGGGTACGTGACAGTTCAACAAATTTTACCGGATCAATCGGCCTGATCATCGAATATTTTCTGCGATTGGTCAAAATTAGTTCTGTTTTTCATTCCTGACAAGTAAGTTGCACTTTCTTTGCCTCAATGAATGGATTCAAATATAAATGGTGGATAATTCCGGTCCTGCTGGGAGGGTTTGTATTTATCCTTTCACTCCGTCAGCTTTCCGATCCTGACCTGGGCTTTCACCTCCGGTATGGTAAATGGATCAGTGATCACCACCAGGTGCCGGAAAGGGATCAAACAACCTTCACCGTGGCAGATCATTCATACATTGATCTTCACTGGTTGTTTCAGTGGGGCATGTATCAACTCTATAAGTCAGGCGGCTATCCGGCACTTTCAGTATGGGTTGCCTCCCTCGCCATGATAATGCTGCTCGTGATGAGACGGCTGCTTAAGATCACCGGTGTTTCTCCTCCCATACTCTACCCGGTGCTGCTGATGTTTTTCCTGGTTATCGAACCACGCATCGCCACAAGGCCTGAATTGATCTCTTTCATCCTTCTGACATCGGTATTGGTTATCCTTGAACTTTTTATCAGAAGAAAAAAAAACCTGTTATTCCTGTTGCCGGTCATCCTTATTCTATGGTGTAATGTGCACGCACTCTTCATTCTGGGACTGATCGTTATCTCAGTGTATGTGCTTTCCGACACCATCAGCAATCGGAAGATCAGCAAACTACCAGGTATAGCCTTGCTGGCCTCCGTTGCGGTTTGTTTCTTCAATCCTTACGGTTGGAAAGGGGTGATCTTTCCTTTTGAACTCCTCACCCGATTTCAGGAAGGCAATATATTCCATCAGCACATCCGTGAATTCATGCCCCTGTCGGCCAAAGTTCACTGGTTTGCCGGCGACTTCCTTTTCGCCGGGTTCACTTTTTTGACGATCATGGTGATGGGATTAAGGCATCGGAATCTGAGGGCCCATGAGATCATTCTGACCATCTTGTTTGGAACAGGGGCATGGATGGCTATCCGGAACATCCCCCTTGCCATGATCGTGATGTTGCCTTACACCGCTTCCCATCTGTCCGGATATCTGAAAGAATTTGTGATCCGCGATCATAGCCGGCAAGAATGGTACTTTCGTTGGATTCCGGCCATCCGGAAATCTGCAGCCACCATTTCAGCGGTATTGACCTTGCTGATCATCTCCCTGATCCTTCCCCGGCTGCTTACCGGGGCATGGTATCGTGACACCGGCTCTCCCAACCGGACCGGCACAGGGCTGAATGCCCACATACAACCTGTGGGGGCCGCTGCCTTTATCAGGGAGAACCACCTGGAGGGAAAAATTCTGAACAGTCTCGGTTATGGCGGCTGGCTTTCATGGCTTGCCGATCATCCAATATTCATCGATGGCCGGCTGGAGGTCATGGAGGAACGCATTTACCGGAAACTCACCCAAAGCTGGAACGGCGGGCTTGCCTCCATGGCTGAAGAATATGGAATAGAGGTTATCTGCTATGATTACATCCGTTATTATCCATGGACAGGGCAACTTGCGGCTATGCCCGATTGGCGGTTGGTTTATGCTGACGGACTGGCTGCTGTCTTCACGCGTACGGGATACCGGGAAGATCTGCCTACCAGGACAATTACAGTTGACCCCCACCGTATTGCCGTTTGGAAAAGTGCTCAGGACCTTCCATGGTGGATAGGATTTTACCAACCAATATACTCCCCTTTTCATGATTCACTGCGCATGGCCATTTTAGCGGAACATTATCGTCCCCGCCGGGATAATGCCCGTTCCCATGAACTGGCCACAAGACTGTTTAACGAGGCCAACGACTGTATGAAGCGTGGAGATGTGCGGTGTGCTTTCTCCGGTTATAACAGGGTGATCGGATTAGATCCTGCTTATACAAAGGCTTATAACAACAGGGCCATATTGCGGGCTACCAGAATGCATGACCTGAAAGGTGCGCTGGAGGATTTCAACCAGGCTATCAGCATCGATCCGGAATACAGCGATGCCTATATCGGCAGGGGTTCGATATATTTCGAACTTCATGAACCTGAAAAGGCAAGGCAGGACTGGAGGGCAGCGGCTTCACTTGGCAATAGTCAGGCAACGAAGTTGATCGGCTCGCATTTCACTGATAAATAATTCTTATTTTTGCCGCTCAACAACCGCTGCATGAGCGATGCCATTCACCACGAGTGCGGAATTGCCCTCGTCCGTTTACTCAAGCCCCTCGAATACTTCCAGGCCCGTTACGGAACACCTTTTTACGGATTGAACAAGCTCCACCTCCTGATGCAGAAACAGCACAACCGCGGTCAGGACGGAGCCGGAGTAGCGACCATCAAGTTTGACATGGAGCCGGGCAACCGTTACATAAACCGGATCCGGAGCAATTCCGAGGCGCCGATCCAGGATATTTTCCGCCAGATCTTTCAACCCCTCCAGGAATTGGAAGAGCACCATCCCCATCGCATGACCGATGTTCCGTATCTGAAATCCAACACGGATATGCTTGGGGAATTATACCTCGGTCATCTTCGATACGGAACCTATGGCCGGAACAACATCCTGAACATCCACCCTTTTGTAAGGGAAAATAACTGGATGACCAAAAACCTCGTGATTGCAGGCAATTTCAACATGACCAATGTTGATGAGTTATTTGAAAAACTGATCGATCTGGGGCAATATCCGGTGGCGACCAGCGATACCATCACCATACTGGAAAAAATCGGCCATTTTCTCGACAAGGAAAATGAAGAATTATATCAGCTATACAAACAGCAAGGTTTGCCGAAAAGGGAAATCTCCCATCACATTGCCACGAACCTCAATATTCAGAAAATCCTTCACAAGGCTGCCAAAACCTGGGACGGAGGTTATGTGATCGCCGGTCTGCTGGGTCACGGAGACGCCTTTGTGATGAGGGACCCGGCCGGTATCAGGCCTGCATTTTTTTATCATGACGAAGAGATTGTGGTGGTTACCTCCGAACGACCTGTAATACAGACCGCATTCGATGTCCCTGTCGACAGGGTAAAGGAGTTGTCCCCTGGTCATACGCTGGTCATTAAAAAGTCCGGTGAAATTGGTGAACATGAATTCCGCCGTCCTGAAAAACCGGCAAGATGTTCGTTTGAACGTATTTATTTCTCGCGGGGAACCGATACCGATATCTATCGGGAGCGGAAAAGACTCGGGAAATTCCTTGCCCCTGCCATCCTGAAAGCTATCGATTACGATCTCGAAAGTACGGTATTCTCCTATATCCCCAATACTGCCATTGATTCCTATTATGGTCTCATTGAAGAGATGGAGCTGTTTTGTGACCGGGTCAAAGCCGACCGGATCATGGAAGCCGGCCCGGGAGCAGGTAGGGAGAAAATTTTGGAGATTCTTTCCCTCAAGCCAAGGGCAGAAAAAGTAGCTGTGAAAGATATGAAGCTGCGGACATTCATCACCCGTGAATCGCAACGAAATGACCTCACGGCTCATATTTACGACATCACATATGGCAGCATCCGGCCAGGATACGATAACCTGGTCGTGCTGGATGACTCCATTGTCAGGGGAACCACACTGAAGCACAGTATCATCCGGATTTTGGACCGCCTGGGCCCCCGAAAGATCATCATTGCCTCCTCCGCCCCTCAGATCCGATATCCCGACTGCTACGGGATCGACATGGCCAAACTGAATGATTTCGTAGCTTTCCGCGCCGCCATGGAACTATTGAAAGAGACCCGTCAGGAACATGTGATCAATGAAGTGTACCGAAAATGCAAAGAGCAGGAACAGTTACCCAAAGAACAGATTATCAATTTTGTAAAGGAGATCTATCTTCCATTTTCCGCGCAGCGGATATCCGATAAGATCAGTGAACTGGTGACGCCTCCCGATGCCAAAGCCAGTATCGGCATTATTTTTCAAACGATTGAAGATTTGCATGCCGCTATTCCCGGACATTCCGGCGACTGGTATTTTACCGGGAATTATCCCACCCCAGGAGGGAACAAAGTGGTCAATAAATCATTTATCAATTTTATCGAAGGTAGAAATATCAGGGCTTATTAATAGCTGCCGATATTTGGGCCGATAGTGAGACAAATCGTTCCTGACTCAGCGTCAGTTTGGGCTTACTGAAGTCCATGTCATACATCCCCTGCAAAGGTATCAGGTGAATATGGGCATGAGGGACTTCCAGTCCGATTACTGTAACCCCGATCCGGTGGCAGGGTACGACTTTTCTGATCCCCTTTGCCACCCTGGCTGCAAAAACCCAAAGCCCGCCAAGCATTTCGGGTTCCAGGTCAAAGAGATAGTCCACCTCCAGTTTCGGGATAACAAGTGTATGCCCTTCCTGAAGAGGGTTTATATCCAGGAAAGCGACGTAATGAGCATCTTCCAGTACTTTGTGACATGGGATCTCTCCGTTAACTATTCTGGTAAAAATAGATGCCATGAATGCAGATTTTAACGTGAAATATCAATGATTTCGAAATGGATCTTTCCGGCAGGTATAGCTATTTCAACGATATCGCCGAGGCTTTTCCCCAAAAGTCCTTTGGCCACCGGTGAGCTGACCGACAGTTTTCCGCTTTTGATATTAGCCTCATTTTCAGGAACAAGCGTATAACTCACCTCCTGCCCATTGGTGGTATTTTTGAGTTTCACGGTGGTAAATATCAGGATCTTGGTATTGTCGAGTTTTCTTTCGTCGATCAATCGGGCATTGCCCATCATCTCCTGGAGTTTCGATATCTTCAGTTCCAGCATACTTTGCGCCTCTTTGGCTGCCGCATACTCCGCATTCTCTGAAAGATCGCCTTTGTCGCGTGCTTCTGCGATCTGACGGGATATGGCGGGCCGTTCGACAGAAGTGAGCCGCGACAATTCATCCTTTAATTTCTGCAATCCTTCGGCGGTGTAATATTTTATTTCTGCCATGACAATCAATTCATTAAGGTGAAAATAAGTCAAAAGACCCTTCACAGGGTCCTTTGAACAAAATAAATAAACAATCAGGTTGTACCTGAATGTATCAGAAGTTTAGTTTCAAGCCTACGCTGTGCACTCCGTTAAACGGGTTGGTCGCCCTGTATGAATAATCGATTCCGATACCGGTCTCTGTTTCTTTATTGAAGGGTACGGAGACCGTGAATCCTGCGCTGGGGCCTGTAAAGACCGATCCGCGTTCGGCGAGATCAGAACTAAAAACGCCTTCCTGATAAGTGTAACCAGCCCGCAGTTGCAGATAATGCTTCAGTGAGTATTCCAAACCAAGTGTCACCTGATCTTTGGTAAACGAATTGGATGCAAAGTTACCGGCTACCGTAATCGTGTGGAGGTCGCCGATAAAAAAGTCATAGGAGGCTCCGATCCGCAGGGTAGCAGGCATTTCATATTTGGCTGAACGATGCTCCACCGTGAATTGATCGTTATCATTTCCATGACCCGGTATCACTCCGCGAAATGATAAACCGTCGCCACGGAAACTCATGGGCGCTCCGACATTTTTCAGGGCGATACCAAATTTGACCTGCTCACGTTCCCCGGTCACATATTGAATACCTGCATCCAGGGCGATCCCGGTGGCGGTGGCATCGGAAACAGTTTCGGTTATGAGCTTGATATTCAAACCTCCATAGATGCTATTGGAGAAAGATTTGGCATATCCAAGGTTGATGTTCAGGTAGTTTGGTTTAAAGGTGCCCTGAACAGGTTCAGGCGAGTTCACTGTCGTGATATCAATTTCACCAAAACCCATGGACATCACGGCCGCAGTCAGCACACCACTGTTTTCACCTAGGCGTGTGCTTAAACCAAATGCCATAATGTTTACCCCGGATCCCTGTAACCAGTTTGTATACGAAAAGATCAACTCGGTACCCTGGGTAAATCCTGTTCCGGCAATATTGGAATAGAGTGCTTCCAGCCCCTTGGTGCACGAAGTCCCCACCGAGCCCCATCCGGAACTCCTGGCCCAGGGGTTGATCAGCAACTCCGAGGCGCCAGCCTGGCCCGAACGGTCCTTGTTTCCGGCAGCAGCCTTGTCATTGGGTAACAGAATCAACCCAATCATAAGAAATGCAATGATGCAGTTATATATGTTTTTCATAATCCGGGATTTTTTTTGTGTGTACATATCGTTATTCTAATGAGCCGTTACAGTGAGTTCAAATCAACCGGCCGCAGGATTCCGAACCATTTGAGGGTCCGCTCACCAAGGCCGTCTGCCTTGACATGGATGAGATATACCCCTCCGGCAATAGGAATACCGGCAAAGTTTTTCAAATCCCAGTCAAGAGAGGTCTTGGCATCCGTATTGATACCCGCTGTAGAGGATCTTGGATTCGTTATACCCGATTTATCTACTTTGAATTGCCGGATCAACACACCGCTCATATCGAAAATGGTAACCACGCAGCGGTTTGGCAGATTGACGATCTTGATCCTGTTGTCAAGCTGGTTACGCTCATAGTCGTTGTAAGCATAATAAGGGTTAGGTACCACGTTGATGTAGTCAAGATCGGTTTTCGCCTTTTCCATATTTTCCTGGGAGGTCGCGATTGTAGATGTATTGAAAACATACATCGGATAGTTGCGGTTTACGGTATCCTTGGAACCAGCAGGCATAGGGGATGAGTAATAACGCTCATAATGTTTGCTTACCCTGATTTTGGTGGTAGCCTTGTTGGCAAGCCACTCCTTCCCTTCAATAGCGAGAGGCACATGCACATACATAGCGCTTCCGTAAGCAGGCCATTTATTCAGTGTGGCAGGAGTAACCATCAGGTTTGCCCTCAGGAATGCACCTCCGTCGTAAGCAGGATATTCAATTTTTATAGCAGAAGTCACGTTGATGGTAGTATGCGCCATCACATAAACGTAGTGCTGTCCTCCAAAGACAGGAAGTCCGGAGGCATCGGCGATCCTGCCGGAAGGGTTCCAGAGCATATCGCGTCCGTTATCTGCAACGAGCCATGAATTTTCCCCAAACATTATATTAAGCCGCTCACCGGTTTCAAGGTTGATGGCGTATCCCGGGAACCAGCCCATGCCGGTGGGACTGATATAACTGGAATTCAGCATCGGGTCAGTACTTACCACTCCGGTGTCACCATTGACATTAACGGAAGGATAAGCCCTGAAGTCGAACTGGGCTGCTCCTCCCTGCGCCAGGTTTTTAGTCGGACACATTTCAATGACCGGGCAACGAGTCCAGTATTTTTTATCAGAGGTGTAAACAACATCGACACTGGCTAGTTTATCGAGGCTTGCCCATTTCTTGGAGAAGGAATTGAGGGCGGGGCCCATCATCAGTTCCGATCCGGCAATGGCAGTGAGGGCATAGGGTGCCCATGTCCCTCCCTGAATTTTCTGAAAGTTCTTATTGGGGTCCCAGGGCTGGCCAACCTCGCCGGAGCCCATGTTCCAGTCATAATACCGCGAATCAGATCCCTTGTAGGTTCCGCTCCTGATCCAGTTCTGCGGGGATTCAGGAATATCCGAATCAGGAACACCCGTGATCCACTCATAGGTACTGTCGGAGAAAATCATTGGGGAGGCATAGAGTAAGCCATTATCCGACGGCAGGTTACCCATAATGGAATCCCCTGCGGGTGGTACCTGATTGATAGTCAGGGCAAGGCCCAGGTCCAGAAAGATCTGTTCATACTTATAAATCGTGGATGTATCGGCATGATAGACATCCCCGGTCTGGTTATTGATCAGTTTCCATTTCCCAAAGAGGATCTTATTGCTTTTGGCAGTAGGAATACCCGTGGTGAAAGGATTGTTCTTTTTCACCTCTGTCATGGAATCAAATCGCACAGTGAAATCACCTGGTTTCACATTCAGAGGGTCGATTACCTTCACCTGCAGGGGGCCATGGGAGACCTTATAGGTAGGCTGGTATGCAATTGGATATTCCGGGTCGCCCATTTTGGTTTTCGTAGAATCAAGTGCTGGTTTGGAAAGAATTTCCTGAATAGTGTTTTCTGAGAATTCCAGCACCATTCCCCCGTTACCCTGGCCCTGGATTCGGGTGATCACCGGGCCGTCGCCATAATTAGAGTTAGGTACCACCCCCAGCGGAATATGTGGTATGGCGGTATATACCTTTATATTGCTCCGGCCTCGCAGATAGGTCTTTTTCTGACCATCCAGGGCTCCCGGATCTGTCTGGTTATATTTCTTGAACTGGTTATAGGCATATGCAACCACCATATAATAATATTGCTTGTGGTTCACCAGCGAGTTATTGTCACCGGAAGCAAACATATCTTTGGTGACAACAAAGGAGTGCTGGATCCCTTTGTCCGCTCCATCTACCATCACCTTTCCGACATTTCCGCCCAAGTTTTGGTCGAGTTCCCAGTTAATCAGTTTTTTCACACCGTTGGCAATATCACATTGTGCCACAACGCGGGCTTTGCTGTACTCATCCAGGTCGGCAGATGACACGGTGGCATCCTTCAACTGATAGATCTGATATCCTTCAAAATGATAAAGGGAGTCATTCCTTGGCACTAATCCGTCAGGATTCGGAATATTGGGATCATACTCCCGGTATTTTTCCTGATAGTTATTACCGGCATCGTTGGTACGACGGTTTGAAAGATAGATAATAAGTTTGTTGGACATTTCCTCGATCACCATATCCGGGGCGTTGGGCCCGTTGAGCACGGCAAAACAGTTGTCGAACAAGCTCTGACATTTGTCGTCGACCACCTTCAACAGGGCTACCGATTCTTCGGCCACACCGGACAGTGACTGTGCCCATGGGATACCCACCGTGATATAGTTACAGGCACCAGGCAACAGGGTAAATGGCCCTGCCGATTGCATGAAACGGCGGTCCTGGGGGTTATTCTTGGCAGTTACCTCCGTCCACTCCTTAGGACCGTTAGGCGGTTGTCCCTTGGTTCCCCAATCGCACACATCCGTGAGCCCCGGGAACATGAAGTCGCATTCGGGCCCGAAACCTCCGGCGGAGAAGTGTGCATTTCCGCCATAGATCATTTTAGAGTTATCTTTCCATATCCCGCGGAGGAAGAGATAATATTCGGGGGCATAGGACGGGTCGGTCATATAGTTGGGAACCCCGGCGTTGCTGTTGTTGTGATACACAAACCGGCGCATTCCGAAACGTTCGTTGTCGATGATGCCGTCACCAAAATTAACTCCGTTGATGGCCTCTGCGCGAACCAGGAAATCTGCTGAATCGAGGTTTCCGGGGCCATATCCCATTTTGATCACGGTTCCGTTCAGACCCACGATATCGCATTTCCCGCCAAAGGAGGGGCCCTTAGCGGTACCACCCTTAAAGGAAGGGTTATCATATCCGTCAGCATCCATATAGGGGCCCTGGAAAAAGTCGACACCAACAGCAGGAGGGTTGCTTCCATAAGCATAACTCTGACCTGTGCCGTCAACCGGTGTTCCGTTGTAACAATATCCCAGTCCGCGGTTGACATCGCATCCCACATAGTCGTCGTTGGCATAACCCAGATCGGGGTCAACCCACTGACTGAAGTAAGTACCGGTCAGGGTATAGGTGGAACGGTTGATAATCTCATAAGAATAGAAGGTCATGTTGTTGATCTCATCGTTGGTGGCGAAGGCAAAATATTGGGCCCTGATCTCCATACCGATAGGATCACCTGTGGTTTCGGAATGATAATTTCCTTTATCGTTATATACACTCCAGAGGGTCTGGTCACCCTTAAGCACCTGGTCAACAAGGATACCCATAGTATCGGCGACGCCACCGCTTTTAATCTTGGCACGGGCGATCGTCTCACCAGGTTTCAGGTATGCCGGGCATAATTTATTGGCAAAGTCATAATAGGGATAGTCACCCCGGTTGGGATCATAATCACCGTCAAAGTCGACATCCTGGAAAGGTGCAAGATAATATGCCTGTCCTTTCGATTTATCTCCATGTGCCGGCCAGTCAATGATCGATTTGGGAATGGTATAATCCGGGTACTCAGCCTTATTGTCCCACCAGGCAAGGAATTCCTGTACTTCGACCCGCGTCATGACAAATAGTTTATCATATTTGGCGCAGGTTTCAGCGTCGATAGCCGCTGTTCCGTCAACGGTAAGCGGCCCGGGCCAAAAGTCATTTTTTACGTGTGCCGGGTTGCCTGTTCCCTGCCCGTAACGATAACCGGCCAGTTTCAGGTTGTTATTGATATCAATACCTCCGATCCAAAGGGAAAAAGAGAACATGGAGGTTTTCTTTGAACCTTTGGGGATCTCATATTCGGCATTTTCAAGGAACCATCCGTTTCCATAGCTGTAACAGAGGGTTCTTACATTATTGATATCAAGATATTTATAACTTGAGCCGGAAGCACAGCCAGCCGCCGTTTCTTTTAGTGTCTGGGTGCTTTTGCCGCCACCCGCACCGTGGTATTCTTCTGCATTGCTGTTGGGGATCATGAACATGCAGAGCGCGGCACTCACAAGAATGCGAAGTATATTTTTCATAGTCGAATTGTTTTTAAACACACCGGAATTTCGTCTCTTTATCATCTTCAAACGCATTAAAAATTAAACATCAAACCGAGCCGAATTGTTCTGGGAGAACTGTAACGGTATGGGTTGTTCATGTTGATGGAGTAGAGATCAATGAATGATTCGGGATTAACCTGCTGGCTGATGGCATTCTGCCATTCCGGGGCAGACAGGTATCCGTCGTCATCGGCTGTTCCGGTTGCAGGATATACAGCCGTGACATTCTTCGTATTCAACAGGTTATTGATTTCAACGTAAACATTGAATGTTCCGGTTTTGCGTTTGTTAAGTGCAAAATTGAAATCCTTGTCCACGCGGGCATTGATCAGGAATTGCCAGGGGAGGCGCGCTCCGTTGATGCTCCCTTTGATGGGGCCCATGGCGCCGTAAGGCAGGATCTTGCTGGTCTGTGTATATGGCGTTCCCGATCCTCCGGTGATGGTAACATTGGCACCGAGATTGGAAAGAATCTGAACAGGTGATTTTCCGTTTTTCCGATTGATAACCGGCCCGTTGTATTCAGCTCCACCGCCCCAGCGATAGTCAACGCTGATATTGAACTGGTGACGACGGTCGAAGTTCAGCGGGTTGAGTGTACGAAGGTTCGGCTGGTCGGAACGGATGATGGTGGCGGCGGCATTGGCGTCGGAACCGGTTCCGTCGGCAAACTGAAGGGTATAATTGAACCGGACCCTTGCATTTCCGGAACGCCGGAGGTCATATGTAAGGGTAAGTCCCTTTACCGTCCCGAAGTCAATGTTCGTGTACGAGTAATAGGTTTTGGGATAGGCGCCGCTTAAACGGTATTGCTGGATCTGATCGCGCATTTCACGATAAAATACAGCCAGTTTGAGAGAGGATGCATTATTGATCTTCTGTTGAAAACCCAATTCGTAGTCGATGGTTTTCTCGGGTTTCAGATTGGGGTTGCTGATCGTTCCTGAAGCGCCGGTCACACCGAGATAATAGTAACTGATGGGGTCGATCTGCACCTGGTCAGTGGCCGGACGCTGGGTGAGGATATCATAATGGGCATAGAACAAAGCATCATCAGAGATCGGGAATGAGAAGGAGATACGGGGCATCACGTTGACCTGAGGCTCGTAATCATTGAATGCTTCAACTTTCAGCTCTTTGTCAGCCGGGTTCAGGAGATAAGGCTGAACCCCGTTACCGCGGTCAAGTATCCTGACCGGGTCGGTGATCGGGCTTCCCTCAGCGTTATACCAGTTACTTCCGTTACGATAGCCTGTTACGGATCCGGGGTTTGAGGCATCATCCACGTAAACCACGTAATCGCCGCCCATTCCTTCAGGATGACTGACCGGCTTACCGCCAAGACTTGATACTTCTGATACCGTTTTGGCAGGATAGAGCAGATAAGGATCCTTCAGCACCGGCTGATTGGCATCGAAGTTGTCGACACGTATCCCGATGTTGAAAATCAGGTCACGGAAAGCGAATTTATCCTGGATATAACCGGCCTGATAAATCGGTCTGTAGGCTCCGATGGTACGGTTATAGACGCCATTGGCATCCTTGTCAAAGAACTCGTTGAAGCTTGGATTTCCGGAAAGTTTGTTTCCCATATAATCGTATCCGGAATAGTACACAATCGGGTCACCATTATAAAGCAACTCCTCCGCACTGAACATATCCATGGAGAAGAGCTGGCCATCATATTTAATGGTCCTCAGGTTCTGGTTTCCGTCATAATAATTGATGGTATTACTGGCAAAATCATAGGAATGAATATCGATCCAGTCGTTACCTTCAACCGGCAATCCCAGTTTATTCCTCAGTTTAATATCAAAATTGCGTTGCAGGGTGCTTACATATTTTCTGTTATAATTAATGGTATCCATGTAAACATTGTCACGATAGATCGGAATGGGATTGGCGAGGTCGAGTTCTTTCAGCTGACTGTTGGTCAAACCGTTCATGGCTTCCCACAGCCGGACGCCAACATTCTGATAGGAGGAAGCTTTCCGTTGCTGATATTGAATACCAAGCTGAATTTCATGGTTCCCGAGGTCGGCTGCGAAGGAAGCATTCACGGCAACCTGTTCGCTGGTACTTTCGGCGTATCCGTTCGGGCGGTTGCCAGGCACGCTGAAAATGCCATAAGAGCCAGTGGGTTCCATTCCGTTGATAAGACCTTTTCCTGAGATGATCTCATCGATGTTCCGGTAATGTTCATCCGGATCGTCGAAGAGGTTGAAATATTGCTGAGTCCAGTTGGCTGCATCGGGATTAAGTTCACGGCGCTGAAAGAGCACGATGGTATCGCGGTGACCGTTTTGGAGATGCCCCCACAATCTAAGGGTAGAGTCATATGCCAGTTCGGGGGTATAGGCGCGGATGGTATGAGTGGCGAAACTACCGATGTATCCGTAATTGAAATAATTTTTCTTATGCTCGATATCTTCCGTTTTGGCAAAACTCCGGGTATAGTCAGCTCCGATGGAGTAATAGATATTCTTGACAAAGCTCTTGCTTTCTGCTACGGTGGGGAATCGCTGGGTAAAACGTCCATTGATACGCCAGGTATAACCGTTGGAGTGGGAGTTATTGTTCCAGTTCATCAGGGAGTTGGCATAGCTGAAATTCCGGCTGTCGTACCAGGTAAAGGTACCGCCAACCGAAAGGTTGATCCCTTTAGACACACGGAAATCAAGTTTTCCGGAAACATTGATATTGGTCCCGGCAGAGTTCAGTGTACTTTTGGTCTTCTCCATCTGGTCGAAGGTGAGAAACTCACTGTTGTAAAACACGGCATTGTTCTGACCATATAACCGCAGGGGTGAAGTGGCCAGGCTGCTCTGCACTTCGTCATTCACTTTATACAGGGGGAAGGCGGCTGGTCTGCCATCCTTATTGAAGATCATATCTCCGGCAAAGAAAAATCCCATGATGGGGGTTTTGGTCTGTCGTACCGTATCTTTTTTGGAAACGACGGGCCCGGTGAAATTCAATCCGATACGGTTGTAGCCGAAAGGATCGAGAAACTGCGAAGTCTGGAGGTCAAGACCACCTGAATATTCTTTTGAAGGCCCCCTCGTGGTCACATTGATGATACCTCCTGTGGCGTCGCCATAAGCAGCAGGAGTACCTCCGAGGATCACCTCCACCTGCTCGATGGCCGACTGCGGCAATTCACGGCTTCCCGTAACACGCATACCGTCAATATAATAAACGGTACCCGACTCACGCTGGCCACGCATACTGGTGATATTTCCGTTGGCATCGGTGGTAACACCCCCCACCGTAGTGGCTACAGCCGCAGCCGATTTGTTGGCCATCTTGGAAATCTCATCGGCAGTAACCGTTCCGCCGGATGTGGTCTGGTCTTTGGAGATCAGGGGAACCTTGTAATCCACCACCTCTATTTCATTCAGGGTGGTGGTGGTTGCCTCCAATTCCAGATTCTGGAAAGTGATTTTATCAGGAGAGATGACGATCCCTCTGATCATAAACGGCTTATAACCAACGAAACTTGCTTTCAGGTCCACCTTCCCGGGAGGCACCGGTTTAATGGTGAATTCACCGTCAAAATCAGAGGTGGAACCACCAATCTGGACCCCCCCGACTTCCGCAACAATGTTGGCAAAAGAGATCGGTTCCTTTGTCTTTTTGTCTATGATCTTTCCTTTTATCGTACCAGACCCTGTTTGCGAAAAAACGAACAAACCCGTCGCCAGTACCAGACCAACAGTAAGTAGTAAAGTTCTTAACATACCATACAATTTTATGTTAGATTATAGTGCGCTTTATAAGGCGGTAAAAATAATAATTATTTAAAATAGTCAGAATAATTATTTGCCGTGCTATTCAAAGTTATATCCATTCTAAATTACCTTGAAGACATTTCTGTCATCCCGGGAAAGCAATCGGTGAATTATTGAATCTGAACGGTATAAAGGTCACTAATTCCTAATCGGGGTTAGCTTTTTCGACTCCTTTTTGGTACGTTTCATACTGCTCCGGGTCGCATCCGATTGCATCTTCATGTGCCGCTTCACCGCTTTCTTATACATCTTCACGTCTCTCTTCTCACGCTGTTCCCGTTTGCGTTCAATCTTCCGCTGATTGACCCTTGTCGACTGGGCAAAAATCCCCTCCGCTGCAAAAAAATGCAAACTGACCAGGACCATCAACGCCCGGGCCCATCTCCCTGTTTTCATCTCCTTTTCCTCCCGGGGCCGCACCTGAAATGATACCGCCCCGCTTCATCAGGTTAATACCGCAAAAATAATTGTATCTTTGAAAACGCTAAAAACAAAAAGTTGTTTTTCCATGAGAAATAACTCAAAATATTCTTATGTAATTGGTTTTCTGATAACTATCCTGACGGTTACCTCTCCCGGCTGTGCCAAGGAACAGGACCGGACCGAAATACCATACGTTTATGTCAATTTCAGCCTTGATCCCAATAGTACACAGTACATAAACCTCAATGCGGTCAATGGCTGGGAAACAGTATTTGGCGGGTATAACGGTATTCTGATCTTCCGCAGGTCGGTCAACGAATTCGTCGCATTTGAACGTGCCTGTCCGCATGACCCACTCACCGAAGGGGCTCAGGTCAGGGTTGAGGAATCCGGCATTACCTGCCAATGCCCGGTATGCGGCTCCAGGTTTATCATGACCGACGGAACACCGTTCGAAGGCCCTTCCAGGTATCCGCTAAAGCAATACACTTCGCTGTACGACGGGATCTTCCTCTACGTAACTAATTAAAATTATAACCTTTAACTTCCTAGTAGCGGTAATGATCCGGTTTGTAAGGGCCGTCGACATTCACCCCGAGGTAATCGGCTTGTTCCCTGGTTAACCGGGTCAGCCTGACACCAAGTTGCTCAAGATGCAACCTGGCAACCTCTTCATCAAGATGCTTGGGCAAACGATAGACATCCACCGGATAATTGCTTTTCCACAGGTCGAGTTGGGCCAGGGTTTGATTGGTGAAGGAGTTGGACATCACAAAAGAGGGATGACCGGTAGCACATCCAAGGTTGACAAGGCGCCCTTCTGCCAGTAAATAAATGGAGTTCCCCCCCGGCATAATAAATTTATCAACCTGAGGCTTGATATTGACCATAACCACCCCGGGATGGCTCCGAAGTTGTTCGACCTGGATTTCATTGTCAAAATGGCCAATATTGCAAACAATCGCCTCATCTTTCATCCTGGTGAGGTGCTCCACCGTAATAACATCCCGGTTACCGGTGGCGGTAACAAAAATATTTCCTTCGGCCAGGGCGTTTTCGATGGTAGTAACCTCGAAACCCTCCATGGCTGCCTGCAGGGCACAGATAGGATCGATCTCGGTCACCAGTACCCTTGCCCCATAGGTACGCATGGAATGGGCGCAACCTTTGCCCACATCCCCGTAGCCCAGAACCACTACCACTTTTCCGGCGATCATCACATCGGTGGCCCGTTTGATCCCGTCGGCGAGGGATTCCCTGCATCCGTAAAGATTGTCGAATTTGGATTTGGTAACGGAATCATTGACATTAATAGCCGGTACCAGCAGCCTACCTTTCTCTTTCATCTGGTAGAGCCGGTGTACTCCGGTTGTTGTCTCTTCCGACACCCCTTTCCACTCTTCCACCATCCGGTGCCAGCGGGTTTTATCTTCTACATAAACCCGCTGAAGCTGCTCAAAGAATGCCTTTTCATCAATGCTTCCGGCAGGAGTTGAAAGGATCGAAGGGTCCTTTTCGGCTTCATATCCCTTATGGATCATCATGGTGGCATCACCGCCATCATCAACCACAAGGTTTGGACCTTTGCCCCCCGGAAAACTGAGCGCCATGCTGGTACACCACCAGTACTCCTCCAGGGTCTCCCCTTTCCATGCAAATACAGGAATGCCCTTTGCGGCAATGGCAGCCGCGGCATGGTCCTGGGTAGAGAAAATATTGCAACTGGCCCAACGGACATCGGCGCCGAGCTCCACCAGTGTCTCTATCAGCACTGCCGTCTGGATCGTCATGTGCAGCGATCCGCTGATGCGGGCACCTTTCAGCGGTTTTTGCGCAGCATGCCGGCGACGGATTGCCATTAAACCCGGCATCTCCTTCTCCGCCATTTCAATCTCTTTCCTGCCCCATCCGGCCAGGGATATATCGGCAACCTTGTAACTGACGTCTGATACGGCCATCTCTTTCATTTTATTGAGCATTTAAATTTTGAGCGGCAAAAGTACGTTTTTTTTCCCTATCCACGCCCCGAATTAACCTATTTTTGCCTCCCGGAGAAAAATTGCATTTCCATAATCCGTTCGTAATCATGCCTGTCAGACCTGTAATACGATTTCCTGAAAAGATCATCGCTGCCATCTGGGATATCACCGAGACGGAAGAAGAACTTCTCCCCATTGCCGATCCGGATCATGAGGAGATGTCATTGTACCGGACATTCCGCCATTCCGGCCGGAAACTGCAATGGCTCGCTGTGCGGGCATTGCTCAAAACAATTCTCAAGGACGACCCGGCCAGGATCTGCTATCATCCAGATGGAAAACCATATCTCGGGCTCTCTGATACTGCCATCTCCATATCCCACACCGCCGGGTATGCCGCCATCGCACTTTCGGCATCTCTGGAACCTGGAATAGATATAGAACGGGTTCAGCACAGGCTCCGGAAAATTGCCGGCCGCTTCCTGAATGAAGCTGAACAGGAGCGGCTGCCGGAAGTTCCCACGGATGAACAACTTTGCATGTTTTGGTGCATAAAGGAAGCTGTGTTTAAAATTCATGGAGAACCGGGGCTGGATCTGCGAAACCATATCCATGTCCTTCCAAATGACTACTTTTGCACTTTCCCTTGCAGGGGAGAGGTCATGGCAAGTGTCCGGGATAAGGCTTTCCGGCATGCTTATCATGCCCGGTTAAATAACGGATTAATGATGGCCGTTTGTTACTGATCCCGGTTCACCATTGATTCTGTAAGAAAAGTATGGAAAACGACCTTAGACATATCATAAATCAACGGGTGCTGATCATGGATGGTGCGATGGGTACCATGATCCAGCGGTTTGGCCTCACCGAAGAGGACTACCGCGGCGAACGTTTCCGTGATCATCACTGCAGCCTGAAAGGCAACAACGACCTTCTGGTGCTCACAAAACCAGGGGTCATCACGCAGATACACCTTGAATATCTCGAGGCTGGCGCCGACATTATCGAGACCGATACTTTCAACGCCAACCGGATCTCCCTGGCAGATTACGGGATGGAGGACCTAACCCTGGAAATGAACCGCGAAGCAGCCCGGCTTGCTGCCGGTGCTGTCCGGGCCATGGCCGAACGTGGCGACAGCAAACCTCGTTGGGTGGCCGGCTCAATTGGCCCTACCAATAAAACAGCCTCCATGTCACCGGATGTCCGGAACCCGGCATTCCGGGCTATCACCTTCGATGACCTCTACCATGCATACCGGGAGCAGGTCCGGGGATTACTTGAAGGAGGGGTTGATCTGATCATCGTCGAGACCATCTTCGACACACTCAACGCCAAAGCGGCGCTGATGGCTGCATTTGATGAAATACCTGCCGGGAAAGATATACCGGTCATAGCCAGTGTCACCATCTCTGATAACAGTGGCCGTACCCTTTCGGGACAAACGCTGGAGGCTTTCCTCATTTCCGTGATGCATTTCGACCTTTTCGCCATCGGGTTGAACTGTTCCCTGGGTGCCGCCGAGCTCAGGCCATATCTGAAAGAGCTCTCCGCAATGGCCCCTTTCCCGGTCGTGGCCTATCCCAATGCCGGCCTTCCCAACCAGTTCGGGGAATACGATCAATCACCTTCTGAAATGGCCTCTCTGATCCGGGGTTTTCTCGACAGCAGGTTTGTGAATATGGTAGGCGGTTGCTGCGGCACAACCCCGGAACACATACGCCGTTTCGCCGAATCAGCCCATGGAGCTCCGGTACGGCCCATTCCGCTGCGCTCCGGCGATTTCAGGCTGAGCGGCCTGGAACCACTGATGATTTTTCCGGGAAGCAATTTTATCAATATCGGTGAACGCACCAACGTCAGCGGTTCCCGAAAATTTGCAAGGTTGATCCGTGAAGCCGCCTACGAAGAGGCCCTTTCGGTAGCCCGACAGCAGGTCGAAAACGGAGCCCAGATATTGGATATCAGCATGGATGAAGCGATGCTGGATTCCGTGGAGGCAATGACCTCCTTTCTCCGGATGATAGCTTCCGATCCCGATGTGGCCAAAGTCCCCCTGATGGTCGATTCCTCACGTTTTGAGGTGATCGTTCAGGGGCTGAAATGCATCCAGGGAAAGGCGGTGGTGAACTCCATCAGCCTGAAAGAGGGAGAACAAACCTTCAGGGAACAGGCTTCTTTACTGAAAAAATTCGGTGTTGCCGTGGTAGTCATGGCATTCGATGAGGAGGGACAGGCCACTACCTTTGACCGCCGGATCGCGGTTTGCCGGAGAGCCTATCAGATACTCACCGAAGATATCGGTTTTTCGGCCTGCGATATCATTTTCGACCCCAATATCCTGACCATCGCCACAGGCATGGAGGAACACAACCCATACGCGGTGGAGTACCTCAGGGCGGTGACCTGGATCAGGGAGAACCTGCCTGATGCCAGGATTAGTGGTGGGATCAGCAACCTTTCCTTCTCTTTTCGCGGGAATGATGCGCTCCGGGAAGCTATGCATTCGGTATTTCTATACCATGCCATCCGGGCCGGGCTCGATATGGGCATCGTCAACGCCGGAGCTTTACCGGTCTATGATGAGGTTCCCGGCGATCTGATCAGGCTGCTGGAGGATGTCATCCTGAACCGCAGAAAAGATGCAGCAGAACGACTGCTCGCTTATGCAGAAACTGTCGTCAGCACGGCTGCCAGGGAAGAAAAACAGGCCCTGTGGCGCCAGTTACCGGTGCAGGAAAGGCTCCAATATGCCATGATTCATGGAATCGCCGATTATATTGATGAAGATATCGATGCTGCAGCCACCCTTTATGATGCGGCCCTCGATATCATCGAAGGTCCGCTCATGGCCGCCATGAACCAGGTCGGTGACCTTTTCGGGAGCGGAAAAATGTTTCTTCCGCAGGTGGTAAAGAGTGCCAGGGTCATGAAAAGGGCGGTAGCCAGACTGACTCCCCGGCTTGAAGCCGAAAAAGCCTCGAAAAACCCCGAAGCACGTTTTCAGGGACATGTTCTGCTGGCTACAGTGAAGGGTGATGTCCATGATATCGGAAAAAATATTGTGGGTGTTGTCCTTGCCTGTAATAATTATCACATTACCGACCTTGGGGTGATGGTCCCGGCCGACAGGATCCTGGATGAAGCCATCGCCCTGAAGGCAGACGTGATCGGGCTGAGCGGACTGATTACTCCGTCGCTCGGGGAGATGGTCAATGTGGCCGCGGAAATGGAACGGCGGGGAATGACAACCCCGCTGCTGATCGGTGGCGCTACGACCTCTGAACTTCATACTGCTATCAGGATCACGCCGCACTATTCCGGCTCAGTGATCCATGTCAGGGATGCTTCCAAAGCCGCTCCGGTGGTGGCCGCCTTGCTGTCGCCCACCAGGCGTGATGAATTTTCCGCCTCGGTGAAATCTAAATATCAGGAAATCGCCACAGGGTATGGCAAAAAAGAGCAACACACCTATATCTCCCTGCCGCAGGCCCGTAGCAACCGTTTCGACCCCGGATGGAGCGGCTTTTCACCTGTCATTCCCGCTATCACCGGCACCAGGTCCTTACACCAATATCCACTCGAAGAGATCAGGAGATATATCGACTGGACCTTTTTCTTTCATGCCTGGAAGATGAACGGAAAATATCCGGCGATATTCAGCGATCCCGTTAAGGGGCATGAAGCCAAAAAGTTATATAACGACGCCAATGCGATGCTCGACATGATCGTTGGAGAGAAATGGCTGACGGCAAATGGTGTTTTTGGTTTGTTCCCGTGCAACGCGGAAGGGGATGATGTGATCGTGTACCATGACCCTGAAGGGACAAAGGTGCGCATGTTTTTCCGTTTTCTGCGGAACCAGCAGCAAAAGGAACCCGGGCAACCCAACCTCTGTCTTGCCGATTTTATCGCCCCTGTAGATTCCGGAATCATCGATTATATTGGTGGTTTTGCCGTTACTGCCGGATTGGGTGCGGATGAAAAGGCCCGGCAATTCGAGGCGGAACAGGACGACTACAGGGCCATCATGGTGAAAATTCTGGCCAACAGGCTTGCCGAGGCATTTGCGGAACTTCTGCATGAAAAGGTACGCAGAGAGTTTTGGGGATATCAAAAAGATGAAAACCTGGAGCTCGCTTCCCTGATCAGGGAAGAATATGCCGGGATCCGCCCTGCCCCCGGATATCCTGCCTGTCCCGAACATTCTGAAAAATCTGTCCTTTTTGACCTTCTGAACGCCACCCCCGAAACCGGGATCTCCCTGACCGGACATTTTGCCATGCACCCCGGTGCTTCGGTTTCCGGTCTCTATTTCGCCCATCCCGAAGCAAGGTATTTCAATCTGGGAAAGATCACCCGCGAACAAGTGGAGGATTATGCCCGGCGTAAAGGAATCTCCCCGGACAGGGCGGAAGAGTTGTTAAATACCAACCTGAATTACATTGCATGAAAGTCACCGATATCATAAGGAACTCAGCCACTACCCTGTTCTCCTTTGAACTGCTCCCCCCCCTCAAGGGAAATAATATAAACAGCATCTACAAACTGATCGATCCGCTGCTTCCTTACCATCCATCGTTTGTCAATGTGACCTATCATCAGGAGGAAGTGGTCTATAAGAAGAGGGAAAACGGACTGCTCGAAAAAAAGACGGTCAAAAAGAGACCCGGTACCGTGGCCATATCCGCGGCCATCAAATATAAATATCCCGATCTTGAAGTGGTTCCCCATATCATTTGCGGGGGATTCACCCGTGAGGAGACCGAATATGCCCTGATAGACTTCAACTATCTTGGCATTGATAACATCCTGGCCCTTCGTGGCGATGCCCCCAAAAACCAGCGCGCCTTCATTCCCGAACCCGACGGCCATGCCTATGCCAGTTCCCTGGTGGCTCAGATCAAAGCTATGAACGAAGGTAATTACCTCGATGATGAACTCCTGAATACCTTTCACACCGACTTCTGCATCGGGGTGGCCGGATATCCTGAAAAACACGTTGAATCTCCCAATTTTGGCTACGATGTGGAACGACTGAAGTACAAAGTTGATTGCGGAGCCGATTTCATTATAACCCAGATGTTCTTCGACAACACCAAATACTTCACTTTCGTGGAGACCTGTCGAAAAGCAGGAATCAGCATCCCGATCATTCCCGGTCTGAAACCCTTGTGCACAATCAGGGAATTAAATGTACTGCCTCAGGTATTCAATATCGATATTCCACAGCAACTGGTGGAAACGGTCATGAAATGCCACACCAATGAAGATGCGCGGAAAGCAGGGGTGGAATGGGGAATACGCCAGTCGGAGGAACTCATCGGATTCGGTGTGCCGGTACTGCATTATTTCTCCGTAGGCGTAACGGATAACATCAGGCAAATTGCCCAACATATCTTTACATCACCAGGATGATCCATCAGACCATTTTAAACCGCTCCCGGGAAGGGAAAAAGATGTTTGCCGTGCTGATCGATCCGGACAAATGTCAGCCGGCACATCTGGAAACTATCCTGAAGGAGTCAAACCGGGCAAAGGTCGATTTTTTTCTCCTCGGCGGCAGCCTTTTACTGCAGGATCATCTTTCCGACATTCTGAAAAGGATCAGGCAGGAAAGCGATATCCCTTCCGTCCTGTTTCCGGGAAACACCCTTCAGGTCAACCACCATGCCGATGCAATCCTGCTCCTGTCCCTGATTTCAGGAAGGAACCCTGAATTACTCATCGGAAAACATGTCATTGCAGCTCCTTTCCTGAAGAAAAGCAGCCTGGAAGTTTTATCAACCGGTTACCTGCTCATCGAAGGCGGGATTACCACCACCGTACATTATATGAGCCAGACCATGCCCATTCCGGCCGATAAAGATGAGATTGCCGCCTGTACCGCCATGGCCGGTGAGTTGCTGGGCATGAAACTGATCTACCTCGATGCCGGCAGCGGTGCCGTCAACCCGGTACCACCATCCATGATCACCATGGTGAAGAGATCGATCGGTGTGCCGCTGATCACAGGCGGAGGGATAACCTCTGCAAACCTTGCGCTCCAGGCATTTAAAGCCGGAGCCGATATGATAGTCGCAGGCAATGCCATTGAAAAAAATCCTGTGTTGATCGGGGAGATCGCATCCGCCCGAAACCTTTCAGCATAAATAAATAGTTGCAACCAATCCACCTGTATAATGAAAAAAAATCTGTCCGGCCTGATCCTGCTGATCTGCCTTTCGGTTGCCGCAACGGCCCAGCAAAAACGCCTCACTGTGGAAGAGGGGACCCATATGAACCCGAAACTGAACCCTGCCAATCTCAGTCAGCTCCAATGGCGTAAGGGAACCCACCAGTATGTCTGGGTTGCCAATAACTCCCTGGTCCAGGGAGAACCCAGGAAAACCGGAAATGATACCCTGGTTCGACTGCAGGATATGAATCTGATACTGAAATTCAATAAATTGGACACCCTCAAAAGGTTTCCGGCCATCACCTTTATCGGGCAGGATATTTTCCGGTATGTTAACGGCAATAGTCTTTATCAGTGTGATATTCTGAAAAATACCGTCGAAAAGGTCAATTCATGGAGGAACGACGCAGAAAATCAGGACATTGCAGAAAAATCGGGCCATGTGGCATGGACGCTCGGCAATAACCTCTTTATCTCGGCGGAAGGGAAAGAAATAGCGCTGACAGAGGAAAAAAACCCGGGAATCGTCTACGGATCCTCCAGGGTGCATCGCAACGAATTTGGCATATCCAAAGGCACTTTCTGGTCGCCGGATGAAAATATGCTCGCTTTTTACCGCATGGATGAAACCATGGTCACCGACTACCCGCTGGTGGACATTTCGACGCGCATTGCCACCGCCACACCTGTAAGGTACCCCATGGCCGGCATGACCAGCCACAAAGTCACCACGGGCATTTACAACATGACCTCGGGACGTACGATCTACCTGCAGACCGATGAAACGCCCGACGGAGATACAATGCTCCGTACCGAGTACCTTTCTAATATTACCTGGAGCCCGGATCAGAAAAGTATCTATATCGCCACGCTCAACCGCGACCAGAATTATATGCAACTCAATCAATATGATGTCGGTTCGGGCCGTCTGATCAAAACCCATTTCAAAGAGCAGAACCACACCTATGTGGAGCCTCTGCAGGGGCCAAAGTTCATTCCCGGAAGCAGTAACCGGTTTATCTGGGAGAGCCGCCGCGATGGTTTCAACCATCTCTATCTCTATGATACGGAAAAAGGGCTGATACGGCAACTTACTTCAGGAGAATGGGAAGTGACGGAGTTTCTCACCTTCGATGCGAAAGGGACATCCGCCTGGTTCATGTGTAACAAGGACAATCCGCTGGCCAGCCAGCTTTGGGAGGCAGATCTGAAGAACCATGAAACCAGGAAAATTACCGAAACCACAGGAACCCATTTCTGCAAAATCGCTCATGATGGAAAATATATCCTGGATACCTGGACTTCCACCACCGTGGCCCGGCGGATCGAGTTGCTCGACCAGAAAGGGGCTCAGGAAAAGGTACTCCTTTCGGATGACAATCCTTTGAAGGAATACGACCTCGGGGAGATGGAACTTCTGGTGCTGAAGACAGAAGACCAGAAAGACCTGTATTGCCGGTTGATCAAACCTGCCGGTTTCGACCCGGAAAAAAAATACCCGGTGATCATTTATGTTTATGGTGGCCCTCATTCTCAACTCGTCACCAATTCATGGCTGGGCGGAGCCGGGCTTTTCCTGAACTACCTTGCCGGAGAAGGTTTCGTGGTCTTTACATTGGACAATCGCGGTACTGCCAACAGGGGGAGAGATTTTGAGCAGGCCATCTTCCGGAACCTGGGGAAGTATGAGGTTATGGATCAGATGATCGGTGTAGGATTCCTGAAAACCCTGCCCTATGTCGACACTGCCCGGATCGGACTGAATGGTTGGAGCTACGGAGGGTTCATGACCATCTCCCTGATGCTGAAAAACCCCGGAGTGTTCAAAGCTGCGGTATGCGGAGGGCCTGTAATCGACTGGCAATATTATGAAGTGATGTACGGGGAACGCTATATGGACACCCCGCAAAGCAATCCTGAAGGATACCGGTCGGCCTGTCTGACCAATTATGTCAAAGACCTTGAAGGAAAGCTCCTCATTATTCACGGAGATATGGACGGAACAGTGGTCCCGCAGAATTCTCTTTCATTCCTGAAAAAATGTGTGGAAGAAGGTAAGCTGGTCGATTTCCTGCTCTATCCCGGCCATGAGCATAATATCCGCGGGAAAGACAGGATACACCTGAACCGCAAGATCACGGAATATTTCAAAGACAACCTCTGAACGGGACGACCTGCAGATAAATATTTTCAGTAGTAAATATTAAATTACTGATATATAATCATTTAGCACTTTATCGGTTTTTTAACCACTTTTATCGGGTGTATCCCCCTGTTGAACGATTCAGCCGGGCCCCGGGTGTGTCAAATCCATCGATTTGCGATCTTATTTCATTATTATTCAATATTTTAAATTTATTCCGAGAAGTTTTAATGGTTGTAACAAATGACGCTGCCAGCCGTCCTATGGTCATTAAAACTTAAAAACAAGAGAAAAATGAAAACGATGGTTAAAATGAAGATGATTATGATCCTGGCAGGATTAACCATATCGACCCTGCATGCTGCTGAAAACAGGTCATGGAACAGGTTACCCGGTAATGACGAGTTAGCGCCGGCCACTCCCAGGGTAGCCGCTTTTGGCGACAATGTTCCTGAAAACATGCTCGATGTCAAGACATTAGCGCCAGTCACGCCTCAGTTTGCAACTTTTGAAGAGCAGCTTGGCGTTCAGGACAGCACGGATGCAAAATTCCTCGCTCCGGTAATTCCTTCGGAGGCTGATTTCAGTGATCAGATCTGACAGGGGTTAATCCCGGTAAAACTCGCGCAATACGCCAAAATAGTTCTCCTTCCATCCCTGACACACCTCCTCATAATCCTCATCCGGAATATTGGTATGCGACAATTCGGCTGAGGTATGTTGTCCCTTCGGATGGAGGGTTATAGTGACCACCGAAGATTCGGTCTGGTCGCCAAAATACCACTCCTGCACAATTTTCTTCTCCTCTTCAAAATGGATATTTTTTCCGGAAATGCTTCCGCCCCAGAGATTGAACTCTGTACCGGGTTCCGTGGACATTTCAGCAGGCTCGCCCGTCCACAGGTGAAGGGTGACCGGATTGGTCAGGGCATGCCACACATCGGCAGGCAGTGCACCGATGAAAAAATAGTGATGAAAATCTTTCATTCTCTACATTAACTGAATAATTTGGATTGATTATCGTCGTCTGCTGTTATACCGGAAACGTATTTCAGCCTCCTGGCTTCTGTCAGAAATAAAGATCACGGTTTTTCCGCCATCGAGGACGACGGGATATTTGTCACTGGTACTGCCATGCATCAGCTTGGAGGCGGGGATGTTGTTCCGTTGGTTAGAAAGGTTCATCCTGTTGTCAATCACATCACTTTTCATAAGACCTGATTTAAACCAATAGAATTGTTACCGTACTAAATTACATCACAATCCGTTCATTTTACCATATTCCGGAAAAATATTTCAACAATCCGATGTTAATAAAGTTCCGGAGCTTATAAAACTGCTCCGTTTCCAGTGCAGGAGCAACCTGTGATTGATTTCTTCACGCGTGCCTCAGGAAAAGGGAGAAGACCTGTGCATGGCTTATAAAGGGATATGTAAACGCCGGTTTCCTGTTATC
>CAYLVY010000026.1:0-34144 GCA_964387205.1 uncultured Draconibacterium sp. | reverse complement strand
CTGCCCTTCGAAGGGATGTCATTATCCTCACCAACAACGATACCCCGCTTGCCAGTTCAGGCCCGGGTCTCCCGACTGTTGCAACGACAACTCCTGTGACCAATATCTCATTTAATTCTGCCACAGGCGGCGGTAACGTGACCAATGACGGAGGTTCGGCCATCGTCGCCCGCGGGCTTTGCTGGGGCACTGCCCCCAACCCCACCCTGTCCAACAGTTACACTACGGAACCCGGAACTACCGGGAGTTTTATCTCCAACATGACCGGTTTGCAGCCCAGTACCAATTATCATGTCAGGGCCTACGCAACCAATGCTACCGGCACATCTTACGGCGCCGGCACAACCTTCAGCACCCTATGCGGGATCATGGCTCCGGAGCCCCATTTCTATGCCAGTAAAGTGAACCTGACCGTCGGAGAATCCATTGACTTTTTCGACTCCACACTCTATTGCCCTGCATCCTGGCAATGGTCGTTTATAGGCGGTGAGCCATCCGTATCCACGCTGCAGAATCCTACCGGGATCACCTACAACTATGCCGGTGACTTCACCGTTTGCCTTACTGCGACCAATGAATGGGGCCAGCAAACTGAATGCAGGACAGCCTATATCCATGTGGTGGGTCCAACCAATGCACCGCTTGTGATCACGGAAATCAATTACCGCTCACCACTCGGAGGAACCGACTCTCTGGAGTTTATCGAGATTTACAACAATGGCGGAAACCCTGTCGATCTGCTTGGGTTTGCCTTTACCCGGGGGGTGGAATATACTTTCCCGGCAGTGACCCTTGGGCCATGGTCATACGCCATTGTGGCAAAAAGTACTGCCTGGATCCAATCCATGTACAATGTTCCCTCCTATCAATGGAACACAGGATCGGCCTTGAGCAATTCGGGTGAGGCCATTGTTCTGAAGGATCTTTACGGATATGTGGTCGATTCGGTATATTACCTCCCTGTATCACCCTGGGATTCCATGGCCAATGGTCATGGGCCAACGCTTCAGTTGTGCGACCCTTCGGCCAGCGGATTAATTCCGGAAAACTGGCGCCATGCCGTTGAATATCAAGGCAAAACACCCTCCGGAGATTCGCTCTTTGCCTCTCCGCTGGAAGGATGTTCTTACCTTCCGGTTGCCAATTTCCTATCCAGTGACTCCACCATCGTCATTGGTCAAACCGTCACCTTTACCGATGCCTCCACAGGCGATGTTACCTCATGGTCCTGGGAATTTGAGCGTGGGAACCCCGAAACCTTCAGTGGCCAGAATCCACCACCTGTCCAATATAATGTCATGGGCGCCTATGATGTCACCCTGACTGTACAGAACGCGACCGGCCAGAGTAAGAAGTATAAACCCGCGTTTATTCAGGTGGGGCCTGCCGGATTGATTTCATCTGCACATCCCAGATCGCTTGTTTCACCAACATTTGTCACTGATGGCCATTTCGAAGTTTATCCCGCCGGTACATCACCTCACCGGATTACCGTGTTAAGCCTGACCGGTGAAACGATGCTGACCATCGACACCCAAAAACAGAGACAGACCATCAGATGCCAGGACTGGCCGGCTGCCCTTTACATCATCAGAATTACCCATTTAAAATCAGGAAAATCTGACTATTCAAGAATAATTATTCATTAACCCATAAATTTCCATTTTATGAAAAAACAACTACTCTCCTTTCTGGTAGTCTTTACCATCACCTCCCTCACCTGGGTATTCGGGCAGGGACTTGAAAATTTCAACAACTATGTAGGCACTTCCGGAACCTATTCCGATGGTACCTTTATCGGCCAGGATGGATCTACCTGGAACTACAGTCAATGCCGCAGGGACCGTGCCATTGTTGACCCATCCCCGTGTCTCGGCAAGGGCAGGAACCCGACTGCCAAGGTGGTTTCCGGCCTCATCGGCAATGGTTGCGGAACCATTTCCTTTGATTACAAACAGGGTTTTTCTTCTGCAGTAAACCTTAATGTTTACGTAAACGGCGCTCTTGTCGGCAATGTAACCAGTCCCGGAGGAAACGGAGACACTGCCACCGTGCGCAATTCCGGCCCGATCGCCGTCAATGTTCCTGGAAGTTTTACGCTGCTCTTCAAGCAGGCCGACAGTCTGCTTTCCGGACAGGTCACCATCGACAACATTAACTGGACGGCATTTGGCGGAGGGCCACTACCCGAACCCACCAACTATCCTACCAACTTTGCAGGCAACACAGCACCTTTCACCATCCTGCTTTCCTGGATCGATGCCACCGGCGGACAAGCCCCCTCCTCCTACCTCATCCTCGCCAGCGACCAGAACAATATTGCCAATCCTGTTGATGGCACACCGGTTTCCAATGATCCTAACCTTGCGGATGGCTCAGGCGCCCTCAACGTGATCCAGGGTGTCCAGTCCGCCAGTTTTGGAAACCTGCCTTCCAACAAGCAGTTCTTTTTCAAGATTTTCCCATACACCAATTCCGGCAACCTCATCAATTACAAAACTGACGGAAATGCTCCGTTTGTCAGTGTAGTCACAAGTAATACCGTGATCATCGACAGCGTTCACTTCACCAATTATACCATGGGCAACTGGCAGGCCAAAAACGTGATCGGCGAACAGGTCTGGATGGTGGATTCCATTCACGGAGTCAATGGAAGCCCTTGTGTCAAAATGAGCGGATTTGCCAACTCTGTTTCCAATGTCAACGAGGATTGGTTTATCTCTAAAGCATTGAACTTCAATCTTTACAATAATGAGCGACTCAATTTTCAGTCGGCATACAAATATGCAGGGCCCGCACTTGAGTGCCTGATCTCCAATGATTATGACGGACAGGGAAATCCCGGCGATTTTGCCTGGACTCCGCTCACAGCCACCTGGTCGGCTGGCAACTGGGTCTGGACCCCATCCGGAAATATCAATGTCAGTATGGTAAACGGGACTGCCGTCTATATCGGGTTCAAATATACCTCCACTGCCACTGAATCATCCACATGGGAACTGGATGACATTATTATCACCGGTGATGTCATTATCGGTCTCGATGATCAGGAGTCCGTATCGCAATTCACCATCCGGCCAAATCCTGCTTACGGCGAATGCACCCTCTATTTTGGAATGGCTGCTGAGCGCACCGTTGAGCTTATTTCGATGACCGGAGTGTCCCTGACGCGTATGACGACCGGACAGAAATCTCTGAAAATCAACCTTGGGGGAATTGCTCCAGGGCTCTATTTTGTAAAAGTAACCACGGGCAAATCCGTTAAAACAGAAAAACTGGTCATCCGATAGGAAGACGACCAACTTTTGGAAACCTTCCCGGTTGCCTCCGGGGAGGTTTCTTTTTTTTATATTTGTAGTTTCACCATCTCTTCCGTATGCGAAATCGACCCCTGATGATTGCCAAATGCCTGATATTTTGCCTGATCATGGCTCAAATACAGTCATTTAGCCAGTCAGAAGACCCACCACTGCGGGTCGAAATCCCGGTTGGTTCAACCAATGAAACATACCGCACCCTTCCCATGGGTAAAGCCGGAATGATACTGTATTACCGCAGTGTAGAAACTGCCGGACCCGGTCTTATCAATTGGTATTTTTCGCTTTACGATACCAATCTTCTCCAGCAATGGACCTTGCCGGTGGGTATCCCGGCAAACCATCAGATAAGCAGTATCAGGACGCATGGTACAAAAGCGTACCTGCTTTACTCGGCATCGGAAAAGGAACGGCAGAATGATCCCGGGATTGAAGTGGTAACCATCGACATCGCTACAAGTAAAATGACCCTCTCCTCCGGAAAAGCAGTTGCCGGGGGTGATCTGGCCGGTTTCGAAATTTCGGAACCGTATGCATGGATAGGCATTAACTCGAACGAAAGATACGGCCGGCTCTATCAACTCGATCTGGTTTCAGGCACCCTCCGGCAAATACTGACGGGTCTGGCGGCAAACCTATCCTTGTTCGGGTTTCAAATATCAGGAGAGGGGGATGGGCTGACCGCGTTGTTCAGCATCTATGTATCTAAAAAACAGATCAGTTACTCATTGGTGAGCATCTCACCGGATGGGAATATCACTCAGGAATTCCCGCTTCTTTTCCCGAAACCGGGCATATTAATTACCGAATGCAGGTTCGCCGCCACAGGAGAAAAAAGCAGCCTCATATTGGGCACCTATGCTGAATCGTTGACCAAAACAAACAGGCCGGGCAGGAATAAACCTGCCACAACCGGTCTTTTTTCCTGCGAAGTAAACGATGGAATTCCCGAAGCGGTGAAGACTTACCACTATACTGATCTGATAAGTGCTGATAAATTGGTGGGTAAAAACGAGATCATTCAACTGAAAAAGAAAGCCCTGAAAAAGAACCGGGATATCCATGAATTCTCTCTCGACTATCAGGTGGTGATGAGTGATATAAAGCCGGTTGGCGATATATTTCTGCTTACACTTGAAATATTTGATCCTCAGTATCATTCAGAAACCTTTACCGATTTTGATTTTTATGGCCGGCCCTATTCGAACAGTTACAATGTTTTTGACGGATACCTGTTTTCACAGGCAATCGTTGCCGGTTTTAACACCAGAGGGGAACTTCAATGGGACAACCATATATCTTTCCGTAATCTCCTGACGATGGAGCTGGTACCCAAACTCATGGTCCATCCGGTAAAGCAGGATGAACTGGTGTTATTATACCTTTCGGAAGGGACAATCGGATCGGGGATAATTAAAGGTACGCTGGAGACAGCGCCGGTTGAATATTCCCCATTGGCGCTGATGTGGCCGGAAGACAAATTAATAGCAGAAACCAAAGGCAAAATCATGAATTGGCATGGAAATTACTTCCTGGCCGGGGGTTATCAGGAAATTAAAAATATCGGAATGAACACTCCTGGGAAACGCCTTGTATTTTACTTTTCAAAGGTTGAATATAACCCCTGATCATTTTATCACCACCAACAGTACGTTATCACAGGTAAGAAGCATGAGGGTGGTATCGCGGTTGTAGTTGGGACCGTCGATGTTCAGGGTGTAGGGCTGATTTCCTGTCAGGACAAAAGGCTGGGTGTAATCCTTTTTAATGCTGCGGGTTGTGTTGGTCTGCACGATTTTCACCGTAATAACGGAATCCAGTTTATTTTCAATATTAAGGGTACCTTTACCGTCACAAGGTTCCTGTACCGTTTCTTTTTTGCAGGAGAACAGTATTCCGGAAAGAAGCAACAGAATAAACAACGGGAAGAATAGAAACCTTTTCATGGTGGTAGAATTATTTACGCAAAATTAGTTGGTTTGCAGCAAAGATAAAAGACTTTTCAAAAAAAGTTAAAAAATTTCCTGTTAGGTTTACGGCCTATCCAACCGACTTTAGAAATAAATTGTTACTTTTGGTGTTTAATATTTAACATCGGTGTCACAATGCCACTAAAATAGTGGCACAAGGCAACTTCAGGCATGTAACTTTTGTCGTAATTTTGAGTATAAATTCATAAGCGAGCAATAATCATAATCAAACTTCCCATGTTCCATAGAATCATCCGTTGCATTTTGCTACCATCACTCTTAACCGTTACGATGCAGGTGGTAAGGGCACAGTATGCTCCAGGACAGGACTGCCCTGATACCCAGCCCTACATTACCGGTGCTGATGTGGTATGCGATCAGAATGCCAACCTGATCTACACTTATTCGACACCACAGACCCTTGGAACGCCTACCCATTCTTACCAATGGTCGATCACCCCGGCTACCGGGATGACCATCGTGGGTCCGGTCAATCAAAATCAACTTCAGGTGAAATGGCAGACCCCGGGCACCTATACCCTGCAAGTCACCGAATGGAACAACGACCCCGCTTTTGCAGGTTGTACCGGAATCATTACTACCAAGACCATCTCTGTACAGCCACTTCTCCATGCCTATTTTTATTACCAGTTTGACCCGGAAGGCGGATGTTATTTTAATGTGGTCAACTTTTTCGGCGATGTTTCCGTTCACGCCGATCCTTCTGTCACTTATACCTGGGATTTTGGAGATAACTCCCCCGTTGTCCCAGGCCCTGCTGTCATTACCCACACCTTCCCCGACATCTCGGATGTTACTTATACCGTAAAACTCACCATCACAAATTCTGCCGGTTTTTCTGATCAGATCATTGATTATGTGTATGTTAATCCGGAGAGGTTCAAACCGGTTGCCTCATTCACCCACTCCGCTGCCCCTTTACCGGATAACTGTCTCTATAATCCAATGACCTTCGATGCCTCCGCTTCGCTGCCCACTCCGCCAAACTTTCCCAATCCCGAAGTTGTCATTTCAAAGTATGTCTGGGATTTTGATGACCCCGGCTCCGGAGCAGCCAATGATACTACCATTTTTGACTCACCACTGGTATCACACACATTCAGCACACCCGGCCTCCATAATGTAAGACTCCTTGTTGTTAATAATAAATACTGCGAAAAGGAGATTATCGTACCAGTATATATTGACAATACCGTCCCCTCAGCCTCCTTTACCAATTCCCTGGCCTGCCTTGGCGAAGCCACCCATTTCACCTCCACGGCCGCAACACCGGTGGGTACCCTTACCGAACTTCAATGGATTTATGGCGACGGCATATCTTACACCAGCAACGACCCAACCGAACCTATCAGTCACACCTATCTGCAACTTGGCAGTTATACCGCCAAACTGAGAGTTACAAACTCGAATAATTGCATTTCGGAATATTTCAGTAAATCAGTCTCGGTAAACCCCTCCCCCATGGCCAGTTTCCTGGTGGGAACTGCCTGTCTCGGAGATGCAGTGCAATTTACGAATACCAGTACACTGAATGGCGGAAGCCAGATCAGCGGTTATTTGTGGAATTTTAACGACCCGGCCTCCGGTTCCAACACCTCCACCGATCCAAACCCAACCCATCTGTTCAGCAGCACGGGCACCTATGCCGTCAACTTACAGGTAACCAATACCGACGGGTGTGCCAATACCTTCACACTTTCACCGCCATTGGTAGTAAGCCCCAAGCCCACCTGTGACTTCACCTATCAGAATGGTACCGTCAACTGGGAAATCCTGTTCACCAATCTGACCCCTGGTACAGTCGGTAATAACCTCTTATGGGAATTTGGTGACGGCACCTTTGGTTATGGCCCCAATCCTTCCCATATCTACCCGGGCCCGGGAAATTTTCTGGTTACACTGACCGTCACCGATGCCACTAACGGCTGTTCCAATTCCATTCAGCAGCAAGTCACCCTGCAATCCAACGGCTCTGCTTTCTTTACCACCGATTCGCCGAAATGTATTGGCGATACCATGCACTTTACACCACAGATACCCGGCGGAAATATTGTAAAGGAGGTTTGGGATTATGGCGACGGAACCATTGTAACATTTAACCCGCCCTCCGTATTCCCTGTTTTCGCCACCCACGTGTATACTGCCTCCGGCACCTTTACGGTCACGCGGACCGTAACTTACAGTACGAATTTCTATGAATCCTTCAGCCTTCAGGTGGTCGTCTATCCTCAGCCTACGGCAAATTTCACCTTCAGCAACAACGCTACCTTCCCCAACAACTACGCCTGCGCCAACCAACCTGTCTTCTTCACCGATCTGTCATTCTCCACCACCGGAAATGTAATTGAATGGTTCTGGAATTTCGGAGATCCGGCTTCAGGGATCAACAACACCTCCGTTCTGCAAAACCCACAACACACGTTTTCAGGCACAGGTCAAACCTATCAGGTCAGCCTGACAGTCACAGATAATGTGAACAATTGCACCCATACCGTTACTAAAAGTGTTTATGTCAATCCTCCCGTACCGGTCGATTTCACCTTTACCAACAACACCTGCCTCAATCAGGTGGTTCAGTTCACTCAATCCGGGATGGTTACCGGTGATATTGCCACCTGGGATTGGGATTTCGGCGACGGCACCCCCCATTCCTTCGCACCCAACCTGACATCCCATTTGTATATTGCAGCCGGGACTTACAATGTCACATTAACTGTCACGGATGTGAATGGGTGCAGCAATTCAAAAACTTATCCCGTCACTGTAATGCCAAGGCCGGTATCGGGATTTACTTTTGCCTCACCGGTATGCGACAGAAGCCCGGTACAGTTTACCGATCAATCCTATGTACCTGCTGGTTTCCCAGGATTCATTACCCAATGGATCTGGGTTTGGGGTGATGGAACACGGGATACAGTCAACCATCCGGCAAGCCCGAACCTGAGCCATCTTTTCCCTGAGGGTATCCTTAATTTTAATGTAAAACTGGTTGTCCGGTCAAGTTTTGGATGCAAAGACTCCATTACGCGCCAGGTGAACCTGATCCCCGGCCCGGTCGCCGCCTTCGAAGTGGTTCCCGGAACCCCCACATGCGCTTCACAGGTAGTTCAGTTCACCGACCTTTCCCAAACCAACGGCGGTGGAAATATCGTGGGCTGGCTATGGAACTTTGATGACCCGGGCTCAGGGGCCAATAACACCTCCACAGCGCCCAGTCCATCCCATCTTTTTGCCAACCCCGGAACCTACAACGTTGTGCTGAAGGTCACAAATGCCAACGGATGCGTCCATTCCGACACGGTACCGGTAATGATCAACAACCTTCCGGTTGCCGCCTTTACCTTCGATACGGCTTGTGCCGGAGGTATGACCAATTTTACCAATCTGTCACAAACCCAAAGCGGAAGTACCATCACTTCCTATAGCTGGACATTCGGGGACGGAAATAGTTCCTCACTTCAATCCCCCATTCATACTTATGCAACCTATGGAGTTTACAACGCCACCCTCACTATTGTCAATTCACTTGGATGTATAAAATCGGTTACCAGACAGGTCAAAGTTTCTCCGAAACCCATTCCATCCTTTACTTTCTCTGCGGGTAACTGCCTGGGGAATGACGTTACTTTCACCGATCTCTCCTATATTCCTGCCGGATTCTCCGGATATATTGACCAATGGACCTGGGATTTCGGTGACGGATCCGCTCCGGTGGTGATCAACCATCCGGCTTCACCCAATGTATCACATCCCTTCCCGGGCCCTGCAACCTCTTATGTGGTGAAACTGATTGTCAGGACCTCCGATGGCTGTATCGACTCCCTGAATAAAACCGTCAATAATATCCCATCCCCCATTGCCAATTTCACCTATTCATCCACCACCTGTCTCGGACAAACGGTTCAATTCTCTGATCTCACTCAGACCAATGGCGGTGGAAGTATCCAAAACTGGAACTGGAACTTTGGCGATCCCCTTTCCGGAGCCAACAACACTTCTACACTACAGCACCCTACCCACGCCTTTACCAACAGCGGCACCTTTACGGTTACCCTGACAGCCACGAGCACCAACGGTTGCGTCAATACCAAAACCATGAATGTGACTATCAATGTGTTACCGGTTGCTAACTTTTCCAATGATACAGCCTGTGAAAGCAGTGTGACCACTTTTACCAATACTTCCACACCCAACGCGGCACAGATCAATTCCTATTCCTGGAGTTTTGGCGACGGCAATACCTCTACCCTTGAATCCCCTCAGCACACCTATACTACTTACGGCATCTATCAGGTTTCACTGACGGTGATGAACTCCAACGGGTGCTTCCATACCTTTACCAAACCTGTGGTGGTTAAACCGAAGCCTGTTGCTGCATTTACATTTTCTGCCTCCCCATGCCTGGGAGCACCGGTTTTCTTCACCGACCAGTCATTCGTACCGGCAGGATTTTCTGCAGCTATCCAGACTTGGTACTGGGAATTCGGCGATAATACCAATTCAGGGGTGATCACATTTCCGGCCAGTCCGCATGTTCAACATACCTATGCCGGCCCCGGTACCACCTACGTGGTACGTCTGACCGTTACTACGGTGGATGGCTGTGTCAATTTTATCGAAAAGACCGTAACCAATGTTCCGGCACCTGTGGCCAATTTCTCATTCTCCACCAATGCCTGTGAAAACCAACCAGTACAATTCACCGACCTCTCCCAGACCAATGGTGGCGGCAGCATTCAATCGTGGAACTGGAACTTTGGCGACCCCCCTTCCGGCATGAACAATACCTCTACTTCACAAAATCCGGTGCATCAGTTTACTTCTGCCACCAATTCCCCGTATAGTGTGCGACTGATTGTGACCAACGGCAACGGTTGCAAGGATACCGTCATCACTACGGTGGCAGTCGGTGCCCGCCCCGTAGCAAATTTCACGGCGGATACTGCCTGTCTTGGCGCTGTAACAACTTTCAGCAACACATCCACAGCAGTATCAGGGACCATTCAAAGCAGCCTCTGGGATTTCGGTGATGGTACCACTTCCACCTCCAACAACCCTACTCACCTTTTTCCCACAGCCGGTCTGTTTAATGTCAAACTCACGGTGACCAACTCTTCCGGGTGTAAACGGGATACCCTTAAACCGGTATTGGTATTGGGTAAACCGATTGCATCCTTCAGTTATGCTTCGCCCAACTGTGCCGGTGATTCGGTGCAATTCAACGATCTCTCTTCCACTCCGCATGGATCGATCCAGACATGGAAGTGGAATTTTGGCGACGGCACACCGGAAGTTATTGTAAATTTCCCTGCCAATCAAAATGTAAAACACCTGTTTGCGAATGGCGGAACCTTTGCCGTCACGCTGACTATCCTGACATCCGACGGTTGTGAGGCAACTAAAACCAACCAGGTTCAGATCGGCCCGAGGCCTTTGGCCAATTTCTCGTTTGCCGCCAACTCCTGCGCACTCTCACCGGTTCAGTTTACCGATCTTACACAGACCAACGGTGGTCCGGCCATCACCACCTGGGCCTGGAATTTCGGGGATCCGGCCTCCGGCGTTAATAACACCTCTACAACCCAAAATCCCCTGCACGCCTTCACAGCCGGCGGTACCTTTACCGTACGCCTGATCGTGACTAATGCCAACGGCTGCGTTGACAGTGTGGCCAACGGACAAACCGTTACAGTAAACGAGGCACCCCTTGCCCAATTTACTTACGACACTGCCTGCATGGCATACCCAACCCAGTTCACGGATGAATCATCCACCGCAGGTGGTACAATTCTTACATGGAACTGGAATTTCGGGGATCCAGGCAGCGGGACCAACAATACCTCCACATTACAGCATCCCACTCACACCTATAACCTTCAGGGAACGTATACGGTAACCCTCTCTGTGACCAACTCCAACCAGTGTGTCAAAGACACCTCCATGACCATAACGGTCAACCCGAAACCTGCCGCCATGTTCACTTATACAGCTGCCTGCACCGGCGATTCGACCTATTTCACCGACATCTCTACAGCGCCGGGAAGCAGTATACAAAGCTGGAACTGGGACTTCGGTGATGGGGGTTCCTCAATCGCCCAGCATCCCTCCCATGCTTTTACTACCTCGGGCACCTATCAGGTTAAACTCACCGTTAAAAACCTTCTGAACTGTTACGACTCTGTTGTCATTCCCGTGATCGCAAGGGCTAAACCAGTTGCAGCCTTTACCTCTACCAGTTACTTCTGTCCTGCCGGCAAAGTTGATTTCCAGGACATATCCACCGCTACCGGCGCATCGATAACAGAGCGCCTCTGGATATTCCCCACCATGACGGTGACCGGATCCCCCAACCCATCGTATGTGTTTCCGACCACCAATGTTTGGGATACGGTAAAACTTATTGTTACAGACACTTATGGTTGCAAGGATACCATCCGGGATTCGGTTTTCGTCAAACCAGCCTTCGCTTTCACTTTCAATAATGATACCAATAATTGTAAAGGCTTTGCCATGCGGTTCTTCCCGAAAAACAACACACCGGGCGATTCGCTTTTTTCGGTTACATGGAATTTTGGTGATCCCATGTCAGGATCTGCCAATACCTCCAATCAGTTCAAGCCCACCCATGTATTTACTGCTCCCGGTATCTACGTAGTCAAAATGAAGGCATACAACAGCGACAACTGTGTCGACAGCGTATTGAGGGAAGTCAGGGTTTGGGCGCCTCCGCAGCCAAATTTCAGTTTCCTCTCCATCCCTTGTGACAGTACAATCCGCTTCACGGATACCACCCAGATCATTGGAGACGGCCCGATTATCAACTGGACCTGGAGATGGGGAGACGGAGGGGTTACCTCAATAGGATCTCCCGGGCCCGGAGACACCTCGCATCTATACATCAATGCAGGAATTTACCCGGTGACCCTAGCCATGACCACTATTCACGGTTGTGTGGACAGCATTACCAAAAATGTTCAGCGTTTCCCCTGCATTGCAGCTGGATTTACCCATTCCGACACCTTATGCGCCCGTTACCGGGTGGCCTTTGCCGACACCTCACTGCCAGTAGAACGCATTCAGCAGTGGAAATGGAGTTGGGGTGACGGTACTCCGGACACTATTTATACTACCCACAGTTCCCCTGTATACCACACTTTCCCCACCCACGGCACTTTTAATGTTTCTCTGGAGATTCAGGCACTGGTCAGTGGGACCACCATCATCGACAACATATCAGCGCAGGTCATGGTCAGGCCCACTCCCGTCACTTACTTCGCCAATCCTTTTGTGTGTCTGAACCAACCGACCCTTTTCAGGGATACTTCGGTTACCTACGGGGAAAATAACACACAGTGGAGATGGAATTTCTCACCGGATCCGGACGATGTCTCCAACGTGAAAAATCCGGTACACAAATACGATACTGCCGGGATTTATGACGTTAAACTATGGGTTGCCAACCGTTTTGGCTGTGCCGACTCGCTGACCAAACCAACCAGGGTTTACGGCCTGCCAATAGCACATTTCGACAACACTCCGGCTTGTACGGGAGATCCTACCTTCTTTACAGATAAATCGATGCAATCGGATACCACACTGGGAACCTGGAGATGGTTCTTCGGTGATCCGTCGTCCTTGCGTGACAGTTCCAACCTGAAAAACCCCAATTATCGCTATCCATCCACCGGTGATTTTACCGTCCGGATGATCGTAAAGGATTTTTACGGCTGCATGGACACGGTGGACAGTATCGTCAAGGTGAATGTTACTCCGCTTTCCGCCTTTACCCTTGTTGACCAATTCAACGGCAAACAGGGACAGGTAAAGCTGAACAACCTCTCCACCGGGGCAGAAAATTACGAGTGGGAGTTCAGCAACGGAAAAACCTCCAACGAAGAAAACCCGGTGGCGACCTTTACCGAGGACGGAACTTACGCTATCAAACTGGTGGCCACGAACCAGTGGGATTGCTCCGACACCACCATTTATGAGTATAAACTGCTTTTCAAAGGGTTATATGTTCCCAACGCCTTTGCACCCACAAGTACCAATCTGGGAATCAGACTTTTCCAACCAGCAGGTGTCAACCTGAAGTTTTATCATGTACAAGTCTTTGATAACTGGGGCCATATGTTATGGGAATCGCGAAAGTTGGATGAAAAAGGCGCTCCGACTGAAGGATGGGACGGCACCTTTGAAGGGCGGATCATGCCACAGGGGAACTACATGTGGAAAATCAACGCGATGTTTATTGATGAAACCCCCTGGGACGGATCTGATATCGGTGTAGGCAAATCCGGTAAAACCATTGGGAATGTAACCCTGATACGATAATCTGAAAACATTTTTTTCCGATGAGAAAGCGACAAATATATTGGTTCATCTCCCTGCTGATCTTCTCTGCTTTCAGTTCCTCTGTTTCCGGACAGGATATGAACTATTCCCAGTACCTCAGCACCCCGATTTTCTACAACCCTGCCAATACCGGCATCAATACCGGTTTACGGGCCAGGTTTCTGTACCGCAATCAATGGCCAAGTTTACCAAGTCCGTTCAAATCCTACTATTTTTCTGCAGACCTTGGTGACCGTAACCTACCGGGTTCGGGTGGAATCGGACTGATGATCAACCAGGACACGCCGGGCCCCGGCCTGATCAAGAACTTTGGGGCTGCCCTGACTGTTGCCGTCCGGATCCCGATGAGCGAGTTTCTGGTTTCCCAGTTGGGGATCAAGGCCGGTATCATGCAACGGACTGTTAATTGGGGAGATCTCGTATTTGCAGATCAACTCAGTGGCAAATACGGAAATATTTACCAGACTTCCTTTATTCCGCCCAATGAAAATCAACGCACTGTTCCCGATTTTGGTGTCGGTGGCGCCATTCAGTTCATGAACCCGGAAGGGACGATCAGCGGGAATGTCGGACTGGGCGTTGATCATCTGTTCCAACCCGATGTCAGTTACCTATCTTCCGGCTCTTCCAATTATCCAAGGAAATATGTCGGTCAGGTCGACATCATCGTGACCACAGGCCCCGGAGGCCCCGGTTCGGTCATGCGGGCAAGCAATGAACCTTTACGCCTTTTTATCGGCGGATTATACCAAAACCAGGGTAAACTCAGTTCTCTCCAACTGGGTCTGAATTTATTGAAATACAATATATACCTGGGCGGTTGGTTCAAAACTACCATGACCGGTACCGTAAACAGTGCGGTGAGCCTCGTTGCAGGTTATCGCTACAACTTTTTCGAGGATATGAACCTGAAGTTCATGTATAGCTATGATCTGCAGGTTTCCAGGGCTTTACAGGGAACCGGCGGGGCTCATGAAATCAGCGTGGTGCTTGAACTTGACAAATGGTCAATTTTCGGTGGCAGCAGCGGAGGCGGATTTGTCCCGGGTGGCGTTGGTCGCCGCGGCGGTGCGTTAGAGTGCCCGACCTTCTATTAAAATCAAGCCGGGCCCTCCGACGCGGAAATCAATCCATATTGTTGATAATCTCTGTTCCGAATTCAGAACACCTGAGTTTGGTAGCGCCTTCCATCAACCGCTCGAAATCATAGGTTACCCGCTTTTTCGCGATCGCACCTTCCAATCCTTTGATGATCAGGTCAGCCGCTTCCTGCCATCCCATATATTCCAGCATCATCACCCCCGAGAGAATAACAGAACCCGGATTTACCTGATCTTTACCGGCATATTTGGGTGCCGTGCCATGCGTGGCCTCAAAAACGGCATGCCCGCTTTCATAATTGATGTTGGCACCGGGGGCAATGCCAATTCCCCCCACGATGGCGGCCAGCGCGTCCGAGATATAATCTCCGTTCAGGTTGAGGGTAGCGATCACCGAGTATTCGGCCGGACGGGTCAGTATCTGTTGCAGGAAGGCATCGGCAATCACATCCTTGATGATGATCCTGCCGGAAGTGATGGCCTCTTTCTGCGCAACTTCGGCGGCTTGTTCGCCGGAAGTGGCTTTGATCGCATCATATTGCGCCCAGGTAAAGACTTTATCACCAAACTCTCGCTCGCATAATTCATAACCCCACTGTTTAAACTGGCCTTCGGTAAACTTCATGATGTTTCCTTTATGGACAAGTGTCACTGAAGGACGGCGATGCCGGATCGCGTATAGTACCGCGGCCCTGACCAGACGCTCAGTTCCCTCCAGGGAAACCGGTTTTACCCCGATGGAGGAACTCTCCGGAAAACGTATTTTCTTTACCCCCATCTCCCGGATCAGAAAATCGATCACCTTCCGGACCTCAGGAGTACCTTGCATCCACTCTATTCCGGCATAGATATCCTCGGAATTCTCCCTGAAAATAACCATGTCTGTAGTTTCCGGATGTTTGACCGGCGAAGGGACGCCCCGAAAATACCTGACCGGACGGAGACACGTGTAAAGATCGAGGATCTGACGAAGTGCGACATTGAGTGAACGGATCCCGCCACCCACGGGTGTAGTTAAGGGTCCCTTGATCGCGACAAGATGCTCATGAATAATATCAAGCGATTCCTGGGGTAGCCACTCCCCGGTTTGGCTGAAGGCTTTTTCTCCGGCCAGAACTTCTCTCCAGAGGATCTTCCGCCTGCCCTGGTAAGCTTTTTCCACAGCAGCATCAAATACCCTTACTGACGACCGCCATATATCGGGACCAGTGCCATCGCCCTCTATAAAAGGAATAACAGGATGGTCGGGAACTGAGAGTTTCCCGTTTATCAGTGTAATTTTTTCTCCAGTCATAAATTTTTATTTATTTTATGTAAATGATTATAAATCAATTTGCAAAAATAATAAATCCATAGACATGAACCATAGGACACCTGATCGGTCCAAAAAACCCTGCTCAGGTGGGCCAACGGGACTTTAATCGCTGGTCAGTTTCCGGATCAGGGCGCCCCACTTACGATCCACCTCGAAAAAGTGTTTCATATAATAATTGCCAAATAAAAAATGGGCCCTTACCACCTCTACTCCCCGGGCAGCCATGCTGGCAAAGAATTTTTCCATCATACCCGAAGCAATCCCTTTTCCCTGAAGAGAGGAGATCACCACGATGCCATCGAGCAGGATATTCTGGTCTTCTATGTACCTGTATGTCAATCCGCCCACGATCTTTCCCTGTTCATCGGTGAGGATATACTGATGATCATGGTCACTGATCTCCTTTGGATACTTTTCCCTGAAAAAGAGTTGGTAAAGTTGCCCTGTCTCCCGGGGTTCTACAGGCTCCCTCAGGGTATAGGCCTGTCCGCTCCTGTCGCGGAAAGTAAACTGCACCACGACATGTTCTCCCCGGCTGCTTCCCACTTTAAGAAATCCGATGGACTGGCCCCTTTCGAGCCTGGGAAAAACCATACCCGGAAATGCAGTTCTCTCCTCCCTGCCGGATAATTCAGCCTGCAAACCGGATAATTCAGGCAACTGAATAGCAAGAAGTTGGCTCGATTCCTTCATGCGGTGCAACAGTTTGTCAAATGCCTCCTGCACTTCCGGGGAGGAATCTGAAAATATAGTATGACGGTACAGAAAATAGCGGTTAAACTCCGTTTGCTTCTCCAGTTTGTAAAGTTCGATCAGTTCGCGTACTGTCTGCTCCCGGGCCTCCATGTTGGTTAGCGGGTTTATCCGGTACCACTCCTGGTAATGGTCAATCGCACTGAGAAGCGCCAGGGGCAGGTATCGCTGTATGTTTTCATCATTGAGATAATCGATGGCAGCCTGATGTAAACTGGTCCCGTCGAAACAGGTCACATCATGTCCTCTCAGATCGTGCTCCAGTTGCTTGATAAAACGGATGGCTTTTTCAGTTCCCAATGCTTCCATGCATGCATCGAAAATCCATCCTGCCGACAACTGCGCTTTGCTCCAGGGATAAACAGAAGCGGTGCGGCAGTAAAAATCCTCCAGCATTGGCCCGATGAGAGAACGGGTATTTTTATATTCATACCATCCTGCAAGCGAAAGTATTACAGCGCTGTCACGAAAATCCATTTCCGGAACCACAATATTTGACGGAGAGATGGCGCATGGCACTATTTTCCTTCCGGAGTGCTCCCAGGCGGTGAGGATTACGGCAAATGATCTGACGAAGATCTTCTTCCAGGCATTTCCTTTGACCAGACCTGAGGAACGGTGGATTTCACTCAGTTCCCGCATTTTATCCCAGGCGGTTAATCCGCCGATATACTGGGTACTGAGTACCCCCATGGCAGGTCGGCTGCTTCCCAGCAACGGCGCTACGGATGGACCATAGGGAAATCCTGCCAAAGAGGCCAGCCAGTAAAATGTTTCGGTACGACCCGCAAAGGAAGGATTTTCACTCATCACCAGGTGCAGGTCAAAATGTTTGCCAGAATTTGTGTTGACAGAGAGCCGATAATGCCGGAACTCTTTAAAAGCGAGTAATCTCAATATCCATATCCCCCGCGCGGGAACCTCATCCAACAAAAAATCCCAATCATTAAAAATAAGAAAAATACTCTCCTGCAGGAAGGTGGAATTTTTGAAAACCGATGTGATCCTCTCCTTTTCGGTTCCGGTGATTCCATTTTCAAAAACCAACCGTGGCGTCCATGACTTCAGGCTATAAGACGGTACCATCTCTCCCATTTTATGTTCGAAATTCCGGGCTAGTTGGTCGAAATAATTACGGGCTAACGAAGAGAGGTATGGGTCCTGCCGATGCAGTACCCATCGGGACAGCTCCGCCCTGACCGGGACGTAATACCCCGTGTGGAGCAAAGCAAATTGATACAGCATACCGAGCACATCAGCAAAAGCCTTCCTGCGTTTAAGCCCTGCCGGCCACTTCAACTGGGTCCTGTACCAGTACATCCGGCGTTTCAGTGCATCAAGCCGATGTTTACCGAAATTTCCGGCAGCAATCTTATGAATCGATGCTTCATTCAGAAACGTGAGCCCCGATTCGATAAATGAAGGAAAAAACTGAATATCCTCCGGGTTAGGAGCATGAAGCAATATCAACCGGTAGGCGAGGCACCGGATCTCCTCCTCCGGATGGTAGGCCAGCGCTTCTATGCGAAAACGCAATGCCGAGGTCACCCTCGGGTCAGGGCCGGAAAAGTAACTGCCAAGTTCATCCAGGGCTGAATATGCTTCATCGAAAGGGGCTGAAATGACCCGGAACAGAAGGCTATTCATCCTTTGCAACTGAGGATTCCTGATGTTATGGATATCCGGGAAATCATCAGCGTGGTTCCGGCCAAATCTGACGACCTCGATACGGGCGCCAAGACCACCCGGTGAAAGGTCCCAACCCTCCTTTACCGGACAGAACCCTGCCAAAGGTGCATTGCCTATCCAAATTCCGGGCTGACGGGTGAGCACGCCCATATCAATGGTATTTCCGGTAAACTGATATAAAAAATTACCGATTCGGTAACTTTCCCTGCCCGACTTCCGGATGACCAGTGAAGTACGGTTTGCAGTATTGACAAGCCTGCCCCTGTCATAACAGATGTCAGTTTCCAGAATCCCCAGGTCACGGAAAAACCACTTGGGGATCACCAGGCTGAACCCATCCAGCGAAATGGTAACTACTTTACTCTGGTACAATGATTCCACTACTTCCCGGAAATTCTCCTCTATGACTTTCCTGTTGTAGGATCCTTTAGGGGTCAGTTCCCCTTTATCGGCAGAGAAATCCCGGGTCAGCAGCGTAAAGTTGATAACCCTCTCATAAGGTGCTACATCCATGTTTGCCGCCATGACGATCTGGTGAAAATATTCGAGAATATTCTCCTTGCCAGGAAGGCTGAACAACGGATCATCCTGATCCGGCACGATCAGAAGTACATTATAGGGTCTGTTGTCCCCTACCAGAAATACCCTGCGTATACCCGGTACCTGGTGAAATTTTTTCTCGATGGTCTGAGGAGCTACCGTTTGTCCCCGGTTATTTTTGTAAATATCTTTGAGACGGTCTACAATACTGTAATATCCGTCAGGTGTCACCGTGAATACATCCCCGGTTTTCATCCAATAGTCCCCACCGGGGGAACCGGGGAGAGCAATAGTATCTCCGGGGCCGGCGTCCTCGAGGTACCGTCCGATATAATGCCCGCTCAGTTCCAACTCCGATTCTTCGGTGAGACGCAATTGGATTCCGGGAAGTGGCTGCCCGACCGTACCATCCCGGTATTGACCGGGAGGGGTCATGGTGATCCCACCGGTGGCTTCGGTCATGCCAAATCCGCTGTTCAGCAATATCCCGTATTCATTAAAAAAACGAAAGACTGATGGGTCGAGATAACCTGCCGCTGACAAGCCCCACCGAAGTCCATGACCAGTGACCTCTCTTACTGCTGCCCTTCTCAGTTCGACATCAGAAATCCCCTCCGTTACCTCCTGACACCGTTCGTACAACTCCTGCCAACGCAAAGGAATACTGATAAACCCGGTAGGATTGACCTTCGGAAAGAGGGAGAGCAGAGTTTCAGCGGAGGTGTTTCCGGCAAATACATAGGTACCTCGCCAGTAAATTGCTCCGGTCATCTCCAGATACCTTCCAAATGTATGATAAAGTGGCAGATAACTCAGAAAAACCTCCTCTCCAACGGATGGCAGGGCGGCTGCACGGGCAAAACGCTTGGATATAATATTATATATGGAAAAAGAGACGCCTTTGGGAAGACCGGTGCTGCCTGAAGTAAACATGGTCGTCGCTACCTCTGATACTGGTCTTCGTTTCCGGCGGCTGAGCAGTTCCTCCATTCTCCCGGGGGAGATAGTCTTGGATACCTCGGTGATGTTGGGCACACCGGACATCCCGGTGGTAGTGTCATGCAATGAAACCACGAGAAAAGTTTCATCCTGCTCCCTGCTGATCTCTTCCAGCATGGTTATCCTCTCCTGGTTATCTGACAATACAATATTGATTTTCAGTTCGCTCAAAATTCCCTGAATGATATCCCGTTTAAAATGAGGGCTCAAAGGTGTAACGTAGATATCAAACATCAGGCAGGCCAGATCGGTACAAGCACCCTCAAGGCAATTTTCCGAATACAGGGCCACACGGGGGACTTCCCGGCTTTGATAGAAAAATGCGGCTATTTCGCGCAGGTGACGATAAATCTGATCATAACTCCATTCTACCGGACGAGTGGAAATCTGGTCTTTAAATAAGGTCAGATGCGGATGTTCCGCCACCCGTTGCTCCATCAGGTCGAGCAGCCCGTAATCAAGATGACGGATAACTGCGCACACCACCTCAGTCCATTGGTAACGTGATGCCGGGGAAGGCAGGGCTGACAGGAAGTTTGTCCGGCCGGTGAGGTCCAGAAACTCCATCCAGACCTGACGTGGAAGAGAATCCAATTTCCCTTGTTCCAATGCTTTCGATGCCTGAAGGAGCATCTTCTCAGGCAGTGCAGCGCTCCTTCCGGCATTCGCCCCGCTGCCCCGCCATTCCTGAAGCAGTTTTTCCATCGTTGCCATTCCCTATCTTTTTTTCGGTAAAAATTTTCATAAATTTATAACCTTATTTTTAATAATTATTGATACATTTAAAGGTGTAAATATTTTATTTTGTTCATTTTATAACAACTCATCTATGCTATTGGATTTCAATTCTGTACAAAATTCTTATCAAAAACTGTCGCGTGGGATTTCGCACGCGCGTCAGATTCTTGGCCGTCCGTTGACCCTCACCGAGAAGATATTATACGGGCATCTGTACGATGCCGGTCCTGATAAGCCCTATCGGAAAGGGCATGACTATGTGAATTTTCAGCCCGACCGGGTTGCGATGCAGGATGCCACTGCCCAAATGGCATTGCTGCAATTTATGACAGCCGGGCGGGAGACTACAGCCGTTCCTTCCACGGTGCACTGCGATCATCTCATCCTGGCCCAATCAGGTGTAAAAGAGGACCTTGCAAACGCATTATCCCATAATAAAGAGGTCTATGACTTTCTCGAAACCGTTTCAGCCAAGTATGGGATTGGTTTCTGGAAGCCCGGAGCGGGGATCATTCATCAGGTCGTGTTCGAGAATTATGCGGTCCCCGGTGGTATGATGATTGGCACCGATTCTCACACCCCCAATGCAGGAGGCCTGGGAATGGTAGCCATTGGGGTGGGGGGTGCCGACGCGGTGGATGTAATGTCGGGCATGCCTTTGGAACTCAAGATGCCGAAGGTATTAGGCATCGAACTTACCGGACGTCTGAGCGGATGGGCTTCGGCCAAGGATGTCATCCTGAAGGTAGCCGGTATTCTTACCGTAAAGGGAGGAACCGGGTTTATTATCGAGTATTTCGGAGAGGGGGCCACATCACTCTCGTGTACCGGAAAGGGGACGATTTGCAACATGGGGGCCGAAGTGGGCGCCACATGCAGCCTTTTTGCCTATGACGAAAAAATGCACAGTTATCTGAAAGGTACAGGCAGAAAATCCATAGCCGACCTCGCGCATCAGCATGCAGCCTCACTGGTGCCTGATCAGGAGGTTCTCCTTCATCCTGAACAATATTATGATCAGTGCATCCGGATCAACCTGTCCGAACTGGAACCCCACATCAATGGGCCCTATTCGCCGGATGTCGCCCATCCGATTTCCAAATTTGCAGCATTTGTCAGGGAAAACGGATATCCTGAAACACTGGAAGTGGGGCTTATCGGCTCCTGTACCAACTCATCGTATGAGGATATCTCCAGGGCTGCATCGGTGGCGCGACAGGCAAAGGAGAAAAAACTGAAAGCAAAAGCCGGTTTTATCATCACCCCTGGTTCGGAGCAGATACGGTTTACCTGTGAAAGGGATGGATTGCTGGATGTATTCAACGACATAGGTGGAGTGGTAATGGCCAATGCCTGCGGCCCCTGCATCGGGCAATGGTCGAGAACCATGGATAATCCCGACCGGAAGAACTCCATCCTTAACTCCTTCAACCGGAATTTTGCCAAGCGCAACGACGGCAATGCCAGCACCCACAGCTTTATCTCCTCCCCGGAAATTGTCACCGCCATGACCCTGGCCGGCAACCTTCTCTTCAATCCACTTACCGACACCCTGATCAACGAGGAGGGGAAGGAGGTAAAACTGGATGAGCCGCGGGGAGTGGAAATGCCCCCGAAAGGGTTCGCGGTGGAAGACGCGGGCTATCTTCCCCCTCCGGCCAACAGTGCAGGGGTTGAAGTCAACATCAATCCCGGATCAGACAGGTTGCAGCGACTGGAGCCTTTTGAACCATGGGATGGTAAGGATATCACCGGCATGCGACTGCTTATCAAGGCAAAAGGTAAATGCACCACCGACCACATCTCGATGGCGGGTCCCTGGCTTAAATATCGCGGGCACCTCGACAACATCTCCGACAACCTGCTGATGGGAGCGGTCAACTACTTCAATGACAAGACCAACTTGGTTAAGAACGGAGAAACCGGTGATTACGGCGCCGTTTCAAAAACCGCCCGTTATTACAAGGCCAAAGCGATCCCTACCCTGGTGGTTGGCGATGAAAACTACGGCGAGGGATCGTCCCGCGAACACGCCGCCATGCAGCCCCGCCATCTGGGAGTACGGGTGGTTCTGGTCAAATCCTTTGCCCGTATCCATGAAACAAACCTGAAAAAACAGGGGATGCTTGCCCTAACCTTTGCCCATCCTGATGATTACCTGAAGATCAGAGAGGATGACCTGACCGATCTGCTCAATCTGGATACATTTGCTCCCGGGAAGCCCCTCACCCTGCGCCTTCGTCACTCGGATGGCACTGAAGAGGATATCCTGCTCCACCACAGTTACAGCGACCTGCAAATCAATTGGTTTCAGGCAGGAAGCGCCCTGAATTACATGAAAACCCTTTAACAATCCGTTGTACATGAAAGCAGATTTTTTAACAAACCTTGCCAAACTGACCGAAGAGTCATGCAAGATAGATGAATCCCTTTTCAAGCAGTTTGATGTAAAACGTGGCCTCCGCAATGCCGACCATACCGGTGTATTGGTCGGGCTGACCCGGGTGGGAAGCGTAGTAGGGTACGAAAAAGTTGACGGCGTGTTACAAGCGATCGACGGAAAGTTGATTTACCGCGGTATCGATATCAATGACCTGGTTCACGGATGTCAGGCCGCCGGACGACCCGGTTTCGATGAGACGGTATTTCTTTTGTTGTTCGGCCGACTGCCAAGAAAGGAAGAACTGGACCTCTTTTCGTCCAGTCTGGCGGAGATGCGCGCCCTGCCTGAAAATTTCAACCGCGACATGATCCTCACCATGAAGGGTAAGGATATCATGAATATGCTCGCACGCTCCATCCTGGCGCTCTATACCCTGGATGACCGTGCCGACGAAACTTCCATCGCGAATATTGTCAGACAATCGATCAGTCTGATCGCCAAGTTTCCGACCATCGCGGTCTATTCTTACCACGCCATGCGCCATCTAATCTATTATGATACCCTTACCGTGAGATATCCCGACAAGCGGCTCAGCACAGCGGAAAATTTCCTCTATTTGCTGAAGGGTCATGATTACACCAAACTGGAGGCCGAACTTCTCGACCTGTCGCTGGTGTTGCATGCTGAACACAGCGGCGGAAACAACTCGACCTTCACCACCAGGGTAGTGAGTTCCAGCGGTACCGACACCTACTCAGCCATTGTGGCCGCCATCGGCTCCCTGAAGGGCCCGTTGCACGGCGGGGCCAATCTTCAGGTGACCGAGATGATGGACAATATCAAGACCAATGTTAAAAACTGGTCCAATGATGACGAAGTTGCGGAATATCTGAGAAAGATCACGAGGAAAGAGGCGCACGACCGGAGCGGAAAGATTTTCGGGTTCGGTCATGCCGTCTACACGGTTTCCGATCCAAGGGCACTGCTGCTCAAAGAAAAAGCGAGGCTTCTGTCGAAGGAGAAAGGACGGGAGGAAGAGATGGCGCTCTACGAAGCGATTGAACGGATCGGCCCGGAGATTTTTTATGAATTCAAAGGGACAAAAGATAAACTGATCAGTCCCAATGTTGACTTTTATTCAGGATTTGTCTATGAATGCCTGAAGATCCCGAAGGAACTCTACACCCCGTTGTTTGCCATATCCAGGATCAGCGGATGGTGCGCCCACCGGCTCGAGGAGATGATCAGTGGCAGAAGGATCATCCGGCCTGCCTACAAAACTGTGGAGCCTTCGAACAGGTACACTCCGCTGGAAGAGCGTTAAGACTTCTGAAACCCGTAGAGTTGGGCGATCTCTTCCTTCCAGATCGCCTCATCGGGTGTTTCGAGGATCAGCGGCATATTATCAAACCTGGGATCATTGATCAGCCAGTTGAACACATCGGTACCAAGGGTTCCTTTGCCAATGCTGTCATGACGATCAACCCTGGAATTCAGCCCTTTTTTGCAATCGTTGAGGTGCATACCCCGGAGATAGCGAATGCCCACGATTTCATCAAACCGCCGGAAGGTATCCTGGCAACCTTCCACGGTCGACAGATCGTAGCCGGCAGCAAAAGAGTGGCAGGTATCGATACAGACACCCACCCTCGATTGATCTTCCACGAGGTCGATAATAAATTTAAGGTGTTCAAACCTATACCCCAGGTTGCTGCCCTGACCGGCAGTATTTTCTATGACTGCAATGACCCCTTTGGTCTTATCCAGGGCGATATTTACTGATTCGGCGATCAGCCGGAGGCACTCCTCGTCGGATATCTTTCCGAGGGTGCCTCCGGGATGAAAGTTCAGCCGGTCGAGCCCGAGTTGTTCACAGCGTTGCATTTCATCGAGAAATGCCTCCCTTGATTTTTCCAGTCCATCCTTTTCGGGATGGCCAAGGTTGATCAGGTAACTATCGTGGGGAAGAATCTGGAATGGCCTGAAATCATATTTTTCACAATTTTCCCTGAACCGTCGGATACTCTCACTGGTCAGGGGCGCAGATTTCCATTGCCGCTGATTTTTGGTAAACAGGGCAAAGGCACGCGCTCCGATTTCATAGGCATTGACCGGGGCATTCTCTACCCCTCCCGCTGCACTGACATGGGCTCCGATGTATTTCATACAATGGTTATTCGAGTTCTTTCAATGACCCAGCGATGATCCCAACAGCTTCCCGGATTTGATCCTCGTTGATGACCAGGGGAGGTGCAAAGCGGATGATGTGCTGGTGGGTCGGCTTGGCAAGAAGTCCGTTGTCCCTCATCTTCAGACAAACATCCCAGGCAGTCTTGCCGTTATGCGGTTTGATCACGATGGCATTGAGAAGGCCTTTACCCCTCACCAGTTCGATGAATGGCGATTGAATTTTCTTCAATTCATCCCTGAACAATCGTCCGAGTTTTTCAGCATTTTCAGCAAGCTTTTCTTCCTTCACCACTTCGAGGGCAGCCATGGCCACGCGCGCCGCAATAGGATTACCGCCAAAGGTTGAACCATGTTCACCCGGATGGATAGTCAGCATGATATGGTCATCGGCCAGTACGGCGGAGATCGGATAAACGCCACCGGACAGTGCTTTGCCCAGGATCAGCACATCCGGTCGCACCCCTTCCCAGTCACAGGCCAGCAGTCGCCCGGTACGGGCAATACCGGTCTGAACCTCGTCGGCAATGAACAGGACATTGTTTGTCTTGCAAAGGGCATAGGCTTTTTTCAGGTATCCTTCATCAGGAACAAACACACCGGCTTCACCCTGGATAGGTTCAACCAGGAACCCGGCCACATTGGGATCCTTCAGCGCTTCTTCCAGCGCATGCAGGTCATTGTAGGGAATCTGCACAAAGCCGGGGGTAAAGGGGCCGAAATCATTGCGAGCATCAGGATCGGTCGACATGGAGATCACCGTAATGGTACGACCATGAAAGTTTTCGCGGCAGCATATGATCTTAGCCTGGTTTTCGGGAATTCCCTTCACCTTGTAACCCCACTTTCGGGTCAGTTTAAGGGCCGTTTCGTCTCCTTCGGCACCTGAATTCATCGGAAGTACCCGTTGATATCCAAAGTACTCTGTGATATATTTCTCATAAACACCCAGGACGTTATTGTAAAATGCCCGGGAAGTAAGTTCAAGGGTCTGGGCCTGCTCGGTAAGGGCGGCGATAATTTTGGGGTGGCAATGGCCCTGGTTGACCGCCGAATAAGCAGAGAGAAAATCGTAATAGCGCTTTCCTTCCACGTCCCACATGAAAACGCCTTTTCCTTTAGCCAGAACAACAGGCAACGGATGATAATTGTGGGCCCCGTATTTATCTTCGAGGTCGATGGCCTGCTGTGAGGTTTTTACTTCAGTCATGATGTATAGGTTTAAAATGAGTTATTGGTTGATCACGAAAGTACCGGAGCCCAGCATTCCGCTTTGACCGGAGAGACGGTAATGGTAAAGGCCTGAAGGTAGTCCATTGACGGACAGGGTTTTGCGAGTACCGGTCATCGGAGTAGCCTGCACCTTTATCCCCATGTTGTTGAAAATTTCCAGCCGTGCCCCGGAAATCTGGCGTTCCACTTCAATATAAAGAAGATCGGAGGCTGGGTTGGGATAAGCCTTTACCGATACCTGTGAATTCACAGGTTCCAGGAATCCTGCAGCATATTCCAGCATCAGGTCATCCACGTACATTGTAGTCCCGGGCTGTCCCACGCACTCCATAAAACTGTTAAGGTTGTATCCGGCACCGGCAACAACCAGTACACTGATGCTATCAATAGGGCCTGCGCTGGTGTAATTGACAGGCACTTCAAATTCCTTCCAACTGTCGACGGCCTCTTTCTGAACCAATTTGCCAAAACCGACAGTATCTCTTTTACCTGAGGCAGTATTCCACTTGGATAATAAAACGGCAGCGGAACATGAATCGCCATTGACCGGTTCAAATTTGAAGTATCCCTTCAGTTTTACCGGCCGGCAATCGGCGCATGGTTTTCCGATCAGTGCGCGGATATTGGCCATGTCCAATACCGCTGTACCGATCATCCCGGGAATAAATATGGTGACCGGCCCAAGCTGGAAATTGGCGGCCACCGCCCTGGCTGCATAAGTACCACCATGCTTATAGGTAGTTTTAAACACTGTTACCGGTCCGGGGCCACCGGCTATTGCAGGAACTGCGGCCAACGCGTTCAGTGTCCCAAGCCAGTTGTCGGCAGGGCCACTACCGATATCCTCATAGTTAACCGTTTGACTAACCGGCACGGTGTACCATGTTTCAAAATCCCCGTTGGGAATTGCCTGTTGGGCGTTAAGTCCACCCAGAACAAAAATGACCAGAGCAAGCGTAAAGATTTTTTTCATAATGATTTGTATTTAAGGATTACATAATGAATAAGTTCAAATTGTATAAACCACCTGGAACTGGGTCAGCCTGGTAGGTTCGATGGTGAGTGGCCGGAGAGAAAACTCCGTATTGAGAAGGTTATTGATAATCACTGAAAACTTGAAATGGCTGAGCATATAACTCAGGCGGTAATCAAGGATCAAAGTACCGGTATGGTGCTCCTCCCGGTATTTTTTAATTCCCGTATTCACTCCAAACATCTGACCATCAAGTATCTCTTCAAAGAACTTGTCGATATTCTTCATAAAGCCGTAATATTTGCCACCGACACCGGTGGAAAACTGTTTCCAGGTAACTTGTACATCACCTTTGAACATGGTTTGGACGCGGTATTTGAGTATCTGTTGGGACGGATCGGATGAAGTATTATTATAAGTCAATGAATTGGCAGGTTTATAGGGATCATTATAAAAAATCAGGTCTGGTTCGAGGGCTTGCGGTATGGCATAGGTATAACCCAGCAACAACCCTAAATTTACCCCGTTGAAAATATCGCCCTCACCGGCTGCGGAGAGATCGATGCCGTAAATCCGGGCCGGGCCGGTATTGAAAAATTTGAAGCCCACATTTTTTGTAGGATTAACCAGGTTCATACCCCAGGTTCCGAAATTAAACTCTACATATCGCTGATAATCTTCATAAAAACCTGCCGCATCCACCATGCCGACAAATTTTCCGATCTTGAACAATTGCTTGAACCCCAGCTCGTAAGAGATGCTGGTTTCGGAAGCAAGGTCCGGGTTGGGATAGAAACCGAAGTTACCTGAGGTGGTGGTGATATATCGCTCGCCGATGCTGGGCACCCTGTATCCCTGGCCGGCCGACAACCGGATGAAAGTGCCCGTGAAGGCCTGAAAATTTATTCCGGCCCTGAAAACCGGTTTGCTTTCATGGAGTTCGGCAAGCTGATAATACTCATACCGGGCACCTGCCAAAACCGTAAGCCGTTTAAAGAACTTCTTTTCCAATTGGGCGTAAACAGAGAGATTTTCGGAATGATAGGTGCCATTGTCGCCCAGGGTCGGGGTACCATCGGGAGCCAGTTGTCCGGAAAAAACTTTCCCAAAGGCATAGGCATAAATGTTGGAAATCCCTGCAACCAGGTGCATGTCCCTGAATTTCTTAAATTTTCTGGTATATTGATACTCATTGAAGAGGGTTACACTCACAGACGACTGATTGTACAACCCATCGGTCCGGAGGTAATACACACGGTTTTTCAGGGAATGGATATCGCCATTGGGGGCAAAGTATTTGACGAACGGATCGGCATAACCCGTAAGTGTTTTGAACCGGGATAACGATCCCGGAAATGCACGATAAATATTGGTATCGGCATCATACCAGAAAAAAGCTTCCGCACTTTCCTGATACATAAAATTGCCGTTCAGGCCATAATGAAGCCCATCGACTTTATTGGAGCGAACCCGGGTATTAAAGTACACCTTCAACCGGTTTGCATAGGCCCCCCGGTTGAAAATCGTATCAGAAACCCGGTCTTCCGGGGTTCCGCCAATGTATCCCTTGTCATTGAAATAGTTCAATCCGCCAGACACATCGATATTGTCAAATTTCTGGGAATGGGTGAGGCTCAGGCCATAGGTCAGCGGGTTCATTCCGGTCCAGGGTGTTGCGTACTTTCGAAGAGGTTTGCTATAGGTCCCGATAAAGGTAGTGACTTTTGTGGACGGATCATCCCCCGGCCATGCAGTCCTTACGTTAACGGCCCCATTGATGGCAGATGATCCGAAGACAACTGAAGAGGCCCCTTTGACCAGTTCAATCTGTTCAATGTCATCGATTGGCAACAGCGCCCAATCTGGCCGTCCGGCATCGCCGCGCAATAATGGGATTTCATCCACCATGATCATTACCCGCGAACCCAATCCCGAACTGAAACCGCTTCCTGCCCGGATCTGGGGCTCATTATTCACGATCGATATGCCGGGCATTTTATCGATCGCCCTGTCGGCGCTGGGAAGGTTACCCGTCTCAATGGTTTTTGCCTTGATTACTTCGATGGAAGATATCGACTCCTGGATTTTCTGTGCGTATTTGGATGCCGAAACGATGACGGTATTTAATTCATGGGAAATGGGGACCATCCTGATATCCAGATCTACCGTTTTGCGTCCCTCTATCCGGATGCTATGTTCGAATTTCTGATAACCAACGCATGAAAAGACCAGGAGATGATCCCCGGCTTGCAATTCGAGCCTGAAAGATCCTTTCTGGTCTGAGAAAGTGCCATGGGCATTTCCCGACACTCCGATATTCACAAAAGGCATCGGGTCGCCGTTTTCAGAATCTTTCACCACTCCTTTCACCAGTGCTGTCTGTGCTGTCAACGAGAGGAAAAATCCCGTGGAAAGAAAAAACAATAACAGGGTATGGACATATTTCATGGTCAGCATTTAACCCGCAAAATTATGAAAAAAAAGAGAATTTGTTATAATGTTCCGGGTTTAGCCACCGCCCCGGGCCGGGTAACCAGATTTTTATATTGCAGGGATGGCGATGGGATAATGGGCCCAAGGTTCAGGGAATTCCAACGCTGGTCGATGGTTTGGATCGTCTGATCATCCATCACGATCACGTTGGGCCAGTCGCGGTTAAAGTTGTCCGTTTCCCTGCGTTTGGAGGTCCCGTCGAGACACAGGACAGGCAAAGGGAAACCATCGGCATGCTGAGGATAAAAAGTATCCCGTATGGGATCAAGGTTGTTGGCAGCCAGCCAAACCACCTGCGCAGTATCATTAATATTAACGAGATGATCAACCAGCACAACGAATTTTACCCCCTTGATCAGTCCGGCGCGGAAAACCTCTTCCATGATACTTTTCAGCGGTTGATCGGCTGATTTCTCTACACCGAGGATCAGCACAGATATGCCACGGGAAGGCAGGTCGCTCCTGATTGATTTAATACCGGGAAAGAGTGATGAAACAGACTGCATATCGATAAAAAAAACATCATCTGCACTTTGCCCGTCTCCGGTTTTTGGTTCGGCAGTTACGGGGGGCCGTTCATCAGGGGTTACGGAAGTCACATCAAATCCTATCTTGCTCCCATAGGCATAATTGCTGCTGGCATGGTCCAGTACATCAAGTGGCCCCCGCATCAGGTGGATATCGTGGAGGGGATCGCAGTTCCGGGTCAGCAGCCTGCCAATTTCCTCATAATTGCTCAGGTTGGCATGGTGATCAGCTACGACCAGTATCTTGTTAAACATCATCTGACCCGCTCCCCAAAGGGAATTGATGATCTTGGCGCCATGGCCCGGAAAACGCTTCCGGATGCCCACCAATGTGATATTGTGGAAAACGCCCTCGACAGGCATATGCATATCGGTGATTTCCGGGGCTACCGTCATCCGGATGGGTGAAAGAAAGATGCGTTCGGTCGCTTTACCGATCCAGCCATCCTCCTGCGGAGGTATTCCCACGATGGTAGCCGGATAGACCGCGTCGCGCCGATGGGTGATGCATGTTACATGAAAAGCAGGATAATGATCGGCCAGGGAGTAAAAGCCCGTATGGTCGCCGAAAGGACCTTCCAGTACCAGGGCCTCCATCGGGTCAACATATCCTTCGATCACGAAATCGACATCAGAGGGCACCTCGAGGTCATTGGTCAGGCATTTGACCAGTTCAACTTTCTTTTTTCGAAGAAACCCGGCAAGCAGATATTCATCCACATTCTCCGGAAGTGGTGCTGTGGCTGCATAGCTATAAGCCGGGTCGCCGCCAAGGGTGACGGTAACGGGCATTATTTTCCCGGCCTCCCGGTATTTCATGTAGTGGTTCGCTGAGCCTTTATGGAGATGCCAGTGCATCCCTGTCATTTCCGGGCCAAAAACCTGCATTCGGTACATTCCAAGGTTTTTTGCTCCGGTATTCGGATCCTTTGTATGGACACAGGGAAGGGTGATAAATGGGCCTCCGTCGAACGGCCAGCAGGTAAGAACAGGAAGACGGCCGAGGTCGGGAGGATCCATGACCACCTCCTGACATTCACCCCTTTGACGTTTTCTGGAAGGGAACCAGGAAGCAATATCCTTCAGTGAGGGCAATAGCCGCAGTTTATCCATCCAGCCGTGACGCGGTGAAGTCAATTCCGTAAAAAGGGAGGTCATAAAATCGCCGATATCCTCCAGGTTTTCGACTCCAAGGGCCAGGCAGATCCTGCGATCAGAAGCCATGGCATTGATGAGAAGGGGAAATTCTGTTCCGGTGTCCTCAAACAGAAGGGCCTTTCCCCCATTTTTGACCATCCGGTCGGCGATTTCCGATATTTCGAGCCTGGGTGAAACGTGTTCTGAAATCCGTATCAACTCATCGGCACGCTCCAGGGCCTGGATAAAATCTGAAAGCGACCTGTATGCCATCTATTCGCCAAAGGTTTTCTCGCCAAACCGGGTTGGCTGTTTATCATTATACTTGGAGGGACATTTCAGCAGCAGGCTGCGGGCAATGAACTGATTACCCTCCATGGCGCCGATGATCACCACCTTCTCCGATTTCTCAAAATCCTGTGGTTTCGCATCATGATAGACCACGTGACATTCGGTACCTTTTTCATCAAACATATAAAAGGAGAATTCGTTGGCATTCTGCTGCGGATCATACAGGATTGGTTTTTCCCGGTTCAGGGTTCCTATGATATGCATCTCTTTGCCCGGTTTAGCCTGCGCCTGCGTAAAATCGGAGTAAGTACCGGAATCAGCCATGGTCGAAACAACCACGGCAACCGCACCCAACAAGACGAGGATAAGAATGATATGAATGGTTTTCATGATCCCGATCTCTCCTTTTTTTCTGACAATTCTTTTTCCATGTGTGACAACTTCCTGTCGATCAAAAACATGTAAACATAGAAGCCGATCAGGATAACCGATAGTACGGCCACAACCACCATAATTTTTCCAAATGAATCCATCACTCTCTCCTCTTCATAATTGTTAACTCATCATTGTTCAATCCGAAGTTTCAGTATCCTCATCCTGACCCGGAGCTGAAACACCCAGAATCCCAGTAAAATCCATCCGAGCATCGCGGGATAGAACACAATGCGCATGGAGGGATCGAGGTTCATGGGAAGAACCGGTGCTGAATCCTGACCGGGATGAATACTCTCGCCGGCCATCTTTGGCAGGATCATGACAAAGACGATCCACAGAAAAAAGGCCAGAATGTTATAAACTGCCGCTACTTTTGCCCTTTTATGAACATCGTCGATCGACCCCCGCAGAATCAGGTAAGCCAGGTAGATAAAAATCCCGACGGCAGCGCCGTTCAGTTTCGGATCCTTCACCCATGGTGATCCCCATGTGAAATTGGCCCAGACCATCCCGGTGATGATGCCAAGAATGCCAAAGAGCAAACCAACATTCACCGCCTCCACCGCCTTTATATCCTTGACCTCATCAAATTTTTTAAGATAAGCAAGGCTGAAAATAAATCCGGTGATCAACATGGAAAACATGCCAAACCACATGCCTACGTGGAAAAAGAGATTCCTCATCGTCTCCCCGATCATGGTGTCGGGAACAGGAATCAGAAAACCGCCGATAACGGCGTACAATAATAAAACTCCTGATAACAATTTCCACCAGTACACACGCATGGTCAGTCAAAATCGGTTTGAATCGTAATTTTTAATCAATCCGGTTAATCTTTCCAAAGGTACGGAAATAAAAGATAAGCCAGGAGAATTACCGAAAAATTGATGGTTACCAGAATGACCAATGCTCCTGTAACTCCATCAGCATCATATCCTTGCATTGCATTTCCTGAGATTTTCATCAGCATATGAAGCAGTGGAAGAATGATGGGAAAACTCAGGATGGCCATCAGGGAGAAGTTCTGACTCGCCCTTGAGGCGATAGCCGCTACCATGGTCAGAATAGCGGAAAGGCCCATGCTGCCCAGCAACAGCGCTGCCAGGAACAAGGGGAGGTTCATGATCCTGTTTCCCATCAGCACCAGAAAAACGCCAAAGGCTATAACCGAGAGCAGCAGCATCAGCAAGAGGTTGTAGCCTATTTTCGAAAGGACGATGGCCTGGGGCGAAGCGATGGTATAATAATAGAGATACCGGCCACGGCTTTCCTGCAGAAAACTCTTGGAAATCCCGTTTACCGCTACAAAAAGCAGGATGATCCAAAACAGCGCATTCCAGGTCTCTGCATTGATCACTTCGCCGAAGGCCAGATAGGTAACGAAAACGGTAGAGACCAGGTACAACAGTATCCCGTTCAGGACATACTTTTGTTTCAGCTCAAGGCGTATTTCTTTTAATACCAGGGCATTAACTTCAGACCAGATCATACCGCAGTCAGATTATGGAGTGAGGATATTGATACAATCAACAAGCCACCATGAAAGAAGGGCGATATGCGGATGCATACACGACCGGATCTCCTCCATGGTGGCCTGAGGGAATAAACAGGCGGATGCTGATAATTTTAGTTCACCACCATTTTTCTGGTATACTGTTCTCCGCCGATTTTCAGGGTGAGCAGGTAGA
>CAYLVY010000025.1:33181-34940 GCA_964387205.1 uncultured Draconibacterium sp. | reverse complement strand
AAGATCAGGATGTTCATAGGGGTCAGGAGTTATAGGTTTGTAAGATCGAATTCCAGAGCTTGTCGGCTGTCTGCTGCCACGAAAAGAGCAGGGATTGTCGGCGTCCCCGAACGATCAGTTCTTCCCTCATGCTCTCATAATGGGCTACCTTGTAGAGGGCATCCGCGATGGATTCAGGATGGAACGGATCAACCAGCAGCGCGGCATCTCCGGCTACCTCCGGCATGGAAGTTACGTTGGAGGTAATCACCGGCACCTCCGCACGGAATGCTTCGACGATTGGAATGCCAAATCCTTCAAAATAAGAGACATAGGCAAGTGCAAGCGCCGAACCAAGTACCATGGTAAGTTCTTCGATATTCAGTCTTCCGGTAAATATCACATCATGAGAAAAATGCATTTGGTTGAATGCCGTTTCAATTTCATTGGTCCACCATTTTTTTGCACCAACAATCAGCAGTTTACTATCGGAAGGATGCGATTTTTTATACAGATCAAAAGCCTGGAAAAGGTTAACCAGGTTTTTTCTGGGGTGCAAAGCCCCGATAAAGACGAAATAGGGCATCCCTTTGGTATACATTTCACGGGTCTTCCGAATTTCCGCCGGTGAGAGGGGGCGATAAGCTTCGTTGTAACCGTCGTAAACCACATCAATCCTTTCAGGATCAATGTGGTACTGCTTCACAATATCGGATTTGGAAAATTCCGAAACCGTTGCGATCCGGACGGCTTTCCGGGCATATCTCGGGAAATAATAACGGTAATATTTTCTGGTCCAGTATGGAATATCCTGAGGATAGTGTTCGAAGTTCAGATCATGAAAAACCGTCAGTGATCTGACCTGTGTTTTCATCGAAAGAAATCCGTCGGGCGAAAGAAAAACATCGGGCCTGATTTTTTTGAACAGGCTCGGAATGGCGATCTCAAACCAGGTGAAGTATAATGCAGGATGCCGGGCCTGAGGGTACAATACTACCGGGCTGACATTACCGGAAAAGATGAACTGCGGGTCATACTCCCGGTCGAAAATGAAATAGAAATGGTGCTCCGGGTGCTGTGTCGTGATCCGTTTCAGCGATTCAAAAGTGAACCAGCCGATCCCTTCCAGCTTGTTGCTGATCAGTAACCTGGTGTTGACCGCGATGTTCATTAAATGTTTAACTTTGTAGCAAATATCCGAATATTTTTTCGAGTAGTAAGAAAAAGATACCGGTCGGCCCAATCCTTAGCCACATTCATGCAGCGAAAATTCCTGACAAACCTGGGTTTGCTCCTTTTTCTGAATCTGCTGATCAAACCTGCATGGATATTCGGTATTGACCTTACGGTTCAGCGAACGGTCGGTGTGGTTGACTATGGTTTTTATTCGGTAGTCCTCAACCTGTCCTATCTTTTCAATATTCTGCTTGACCTGGGGATCACCAATTTCAACAACCGGAACATTGCCCAGAACAACCAACTGCTGAACAAGCATTTTTCAGGATTGCTGATTCTGAAAATGATGCTGGGAGGGGTATACCTGCTGGTGATCTTTTTCGCAGCCGTTATCCTTCACTATAACGAAGCACAGCTTAAACTGCTGGGATGGCTGGCTTTCAATCAGTTCCTGCTATCTTTTATCCTTTACCTGCGCTCCAATATTTCCGGTTTTTTACTCTTCCGGACCGATAGTTTTTTATCCATTCTTGACCGGATGCTGATGATCCTGATCTGTGGATACCTTTTATGGGGAAGAGTCACCGATACGCCATTCCGGATT
>CAYLVY010000025.1:0-33171 GCA_964387205.1 uncultured Draconibacterium sp. | reverse complement strand
GTACGCGCAAACGGCCGCATACGGCATCACGGCGGCCATCGCATTTCTGATTGTGGTCCGCAAAGCCCGTTTCCGGAAATTGTCCTGGAACTTCCCGTTTTTTTTGATGATCATCAAGCAGAGCGCACCCTTTGCCTTGCTGGCCCTTCTGATGTCGTTCTATAACCGGCTCGATCCGGTAATGTTGGAAAAACTCCTGCCGGAGCAAACCGGCAACGAACAGGCTGGAATATACGCCGCCGGTTTCCGATTGCTGGATGCAGCCAACATGTTCGCTTTTCTCTTTGCGGTATTGCTCATACCCATATTCAGCAGGATGCTGAAGGATAAACAGTCGGTTGAAAAAATGGTAAAACTTAGCTCCACCATGCTGCTGAGCATGGCGACCATTGTGTCGGCCGGTTCTTTCTTTTACAGCCATGAGATAATCAGTTGGCTCTATGATTCCCACCTGGAGGAGTCTTCTGCGGTATTCCGGTTGCTGATGCCTGCCTTTGTAGCGGTCTCTGCCGTCAATATTTTCGGGACCCTGCTCACGGCCAACGGTAATTTCAGATATCTCAACCTGATTGCCCTTCTGGGTCTGGTCATCAATTTTTCCCTGAACATCTTTCTCATACCTGTGTTGCTGGCTACCGGATCTGCCATCGCCAGCCTTGTGACCCAGTTTACCATGGCCATACTCCAGGTGGTACTGGTTCAGCGGATCTTCCGTTTCAGGTTTGACTTTTTTTATCTCGCAGCAGTAATCGCTTTTATCCCGGGTGTGATCATTATCAGCTGGCTTTCCCGTCAGGTGGCGATTTCCCTGCCATTTGTCCCTCACCACATGCACTGGCTGGGCAACCTGCTGCTGATGCTGATATCCTCCGCATTGCTGGCAATGGTGTTACGACTGTGGAACATCGGTCAGTTCATCAGGATTATCCGGCAGGACAGGTTTTAAGTGAGAAATCCTTGGCCGGCCCTTTATATTTAGGCAGAATTGCCTACCTTTGACCACCAAATTGATTTTTATCCATGACCCATGAATTACACAAAGGGGATGATTTTGATTCATCGAATCTGGTCATCTTTCTCTACAAATGGCGAAAGCCTTTGTTAATAGTGATGCTGATCGCATTTGCCGGCTCATGGTTCTTTTCCCTGCCGTGGTTTATAACCCCGAAGTTTAAATCGACGGTGATCATGTTCCCTGCCAGCAGCGCCTCCATCGCCCAGTCGTTGTTGAATGAGCAACCTGTGAAAGGGCAGGATATTACCGCTTATGGCGAGGATGACCAGGCGGAGCAGTTGCTCCAGATACTGCACTCGAACAAGATCAGGGACAGGATCATCCAGCGGTTTAACCTGATGGAACACTACGGAATTGATGCCGGTTCGAAGGTTAAGTATTCCAAATTGTTTCAGGAGTACGAGGATAACATTTCGTTCCGCAGAACGGAGTTCATGGCGGTGCAGATCACAGTGTATGACAAGGATGCCCAGGTCGCTGCCGATATTGCCAATGCCATCGCTGCGTTGCTCGATTCCACTAAGAATGATATGATCAGGCAGCGATCGGTGAAGGGATTTGAAGTGGTAAAATCGGAATACGAAGCTGCAAAATCTGAAAAAAACAAAATTGTCGATTCACTGGTCGTTCTGGGAAGTCTTGGGGTGAATGATGTTGAATATCAGTCACAGGTTCTGAATCAGCAATATGCCATAGCTATCATGAACGGCAACCGGCCTGCCCAGGCGGAGCTTAAGAAGCGGCTGGATATTCTTGGACAGTATGGCGGTATTTACATGGCACTAAAGAATGCGCTTGAGTTCAAGACGGAACAACTTATCCTTTTGGAGACCAAGTATAAACAGGCAAAAGTTGACGCGGAGGAGAACCTGCCTCAGAAGTTTGTGGTCAGCGACGCTTTCAGTGCAGAGCGGAAATCCTACCCTATCCGCTGGCTGATCGTGCTGGTCTCCACCTTCTCAGCCCTCTTTCTGGCTGTCATTTTCATCATAATCAGGGAGAAGGTTTCCGGTTACCATGCACACAAGCAATTTCAGTTGGGGCAATCATAAATACAACATACCATTATATGGACAACTTTTTCGACAGCAAGAATATCATTGAAATCATCCTTCGATGGAAAAAGCAGCTCATCGTGGTTGTAGTGGCGGCAGTGCTTCTATCGGCCCTTTTCTCCAGTCCGATCTTCATTACTCCGCTTTTTAAATCCACCTGCCTGCTTTATCCTTCCAATATCTCGCCATACTCCGATGAAAGTGAGACGGAGCAGAGCGTGCAGATATTTCAGTCGAGGGACATCCGTGACAGCCTTGTAAAAAGGTTTAACCTGGCCCGGCATTGGGGAATCGATTCCGGATACCGGTATTTCGAGAGTACCTTGGTTTGGGAATACAGCCAGAAGGTTCACGTGAACAAAACCCAGTTTGAGGCGGTGGAGATCGAAATCCTCGACCACGACCCGATCATGGCGAGGGATTTGATCATTGGAATGATCGATGCATATAACAACAAGATAAAGGCAATGCATAAATCGAAATTCGGAGAGGTGGTGAAGAATTATTCCTTTATCATGGGGATGAAGAAAGGATACCTTGATTCGCTGAAAAGCCGGGCACAGGATCTGGGGATGCAACACGGTCTGCTCGATTTTATGGGGCAGACAAGGGAGGTGACCCGGGCCTACCTGAGTACCGGCGGAGGATCGGTGCGGTCGGCGGAGATTAAAGCCATGAAGAAGCAACTCGAGGAAAAAGGCGGGGAGATGCTGCTGTTGTCGGAAATGATGCGGGCCGAATCGGATGCGTTCAGTACCATGAAACTGGATGCCGACCGGGCATTGCTCGATTATAACCGTGATTATACCTATGTGAATATCCTGAGCAAACCTTTCGTTGCCGATAAGAAAAGTTATCCGGTACGTTGGCTGATCGTCGTTTTCAGCACTTTAGCCGCTTTTTTCATGGCGGTTCTCGTTATTGGCATCATTGAAAGAACAAGATTCCGGACCGGACATATCATTCATGAAGGACAGGATCGTTGAAATAAAAAGTTACCTCAACGGCGAAAACAGGCATATAACCCTTCTGTACCTGATTAGCGCCGTTTTTATCGGGCTGAACTGCTACCTGATATACCGGGATATCTATTATCTGCTGTTCTTCCCGGTTTTTTTGGTTATCCTCTATCTTTATTTTTATTCCCTTGATAAGATCCTTTTGCTGATCACCATGGTGACTCCGCTGGCGATCAATTTCCGGCAGTTCGAATTCAATGTCGGGATTTCGATCCCTTCGGAACCACTGATGCTGGGGGTACTGATGCTCTTTATTGTCAAACTTTTCTTTTCCGACCGCCCTGACCAGAGGGTCTGGCGTCATCCTATGACCGTGGTGATCGGCATTCAACTCTTCTGGATGCTGGTGACCAGCATCACCAGCGACCTGCCGGTTGTCTCCTTCAAACAGCTTATTGCCCGGCTTTGGTTTGTTGTCCCATTTTATATCCTGGGAATCATCCTGTTTAAAAAAAGGTCCAACATCCCGGCTTTTATCTGGGCTTATACCCTTCCTTTCCTCATTGTAATAGGCTATACCATTATTCACCACGCTTCATTCGGTTTCAGCGAAGAGGCGGGACACTGGGTGATGGAGCCCTTTTATAACGATCATACGATCTATGGCGCCATTATCGCACTTTTTATCCCGATGTTTGCCGGATTTGTGCTGATAAGGGAATTCAGCCACACCCATCGTTTCTTCAGTTTTATTGTATTGTTGATACTATTGGTGGCCCTGGTGCTGTCGTTCAGCAGGGCGGCATGGATCAGCCTGGGCTTTGTCTTCGGAGTGTTCCTGTTGGTAATATTCAAAATTAAATTCAGATGGATTGCCATTGCCGGAATACTTTCAGGTGCAGTGTTCTATCTCTTCTCCTTTGAAATCCTTGACAGGTTGGAAAAGAACCAGCAGGGGCCCTCAGCCAATTTTGTGGAACATCTGCGGAGTGTCTCCAATATATCGACCAACAGTTCCAATCTGGAAAGGATAAATCGTTGGCAATCAGCATTGCGTTTATTTCAGGAGCGACCGCTACTGGGATGGGGGCCGGGAACCTACCAGTTTGAATATGCACCGTTCCAGCGGTCCCAGGAGAAAACCCTGATCAGCACCAATGCCGGGGATAAGGGCAATGCCCACAGTGAATATATCGGCCCTTTGGCCGAACAGGGATTGCCCGGGATGCTGCTCGTTTTGGCAATAGTGGTAGCTTTTACGATAGTGGCCATGAGAATTTATAAGCACAGTGATGAAAGACAGGTGAAGATATTGAGCCTCTCCCTGATGCTTTCGCTGATCTCCTATTTCGTCCACGGAATTATGAACAATTTCCTGGACACCGACAAAGCAGCGGTGCCGGTGTGGGCTTTCATTGCAGCCATCGTAGCCCTGGATATATACAACCAGGAGCGAAGAAAATTGACAGAGAAAGAGGGCAAAGCCCTCTGAATGGTCACTTGCTTCCCAACTGTTTCAGGACGGCCAGTTCGCGCCATTTTTTCCGGGCTTCATCGGCAGGAACACCCCAATAGGTCTTTCCCCCTTCCAGCGATTTATCCACTCCCGACATGGCCAGTACGATGGCTTTTTCGCCGATGACCAGATCCTTGTTCACCGATACCCGGGCCCAGAGAATGACATGGTCTTCGATCCTTGTGACACCTGCAATGGCGCAATGGGCGCCAATCAGGCAATGACGGCCCACAAAGGTGTCGTGCCCGATCTGCACATGGTTGTCCAGTTTGGTGCCCTCAGAAATGGTGGTATCACCTGAAACCCCTTTGTCGATAGTGGTGGCGGCCCCTACCTCCACACGGTCGCCAAGAATGACCCTGCCGCAGGATTCGAGTTTTTTCCACCCATCAGGACGGCGCTGGAAATAATAGGCATCGGCACCGATCACCGCTCCGGAATGGAGGATGACGTCGTCACCGATGACCGAGTGGTCGTAAATGCTGACATTGGCGTGAACGATACAGTTTTTCCCGATTTTCACATGGTGTCCGACAAAAGCCCCTGGCTGGATAACCGTGCCTTCACCAATCTCCGCGCTCGAACTGACCATAGCCGCGGAGGCTGAAAAGGGACGTTCCGCCCTGGCGAGGGAGACATAATCGTCGAAAGGATGGTCACTGATCAGTAAAGCTTTCCCGGCCGGGCATTCCACTTCTTTATTGATGAGGATCGTTGTGGCTTTGGAGTTCAGGGCCTTTTGGTAATATTTGGGGTGATCGACAAAGGTAAGGTCGCCTGGCTCCACCATGTGGATTTCATTGATTCCCAGGACCGGGAAATCGGGGTCGCCCACTGGTCTGGCCCCCAGCTTTTCAGCCAGTTCCGACAGTGATTTGGCTTGTGCGAATTTCATGAGGCGGGATTTTGGGACTCTAAGCTTTTACCCTTTCAGAGTATTCACCGGTACGGGTATCTACCTTGATGATCTCTCCTTCGTTGATGAAGAGCGGCACTTTTACCGTGGCGCCCGTTTCCACGGTGCAATCCTTCAATGCATTCGTAGCCGTATTGCCCCGCATACCCGGCTCTGCATAAGTGATCAGCAGGTTGACAAACGGGGGGAGTTCACAGGTAAGGGCAGTTTCGGTATCGGCATGAAATAAAATCTCAACCTCCTGTCCCTCTTTCATAAACTGGGGGGCATTGATCAGGTCTTCAGGAATATAGATCTGTTCGTAAGTTTCCATGTGCATGAAATGGCAACCCGATTCATCTTTAAAAAGATACTGATATTTTCTCCGTTCTACCCGTGCAATTTCGATTTTGGCACCCGAGTCAAAAGTATTGGCGATCACCCTCCCATGCCTGAGGTTTTTCAGTTTTGTACGGATGAAAGCCGGGCCTTTGCCGGGTTTTACATGTTGAAATTCGACAACACTGTAAAGGTCATTGTTGAATTCAATTACCAGCCCGTTGCGGATATCTGCTGTTGTAGCCATAAAAAGGTGTTGAGGTTTGGATTTAAAGGGCTGCAAAAATAGTCAAAAATCTTGAACGAAATGTCTTAAATTTGCGGCGCCCTAAAAAACAGGGTAGTTTTACCTGATGAAAGAACTGATCAAACACCTTCTGTCACTCCTTCATATCTCCATTACCCGAAACCAGCTTTATGATGCCCGGACCCGGCAGATCCTCGCCCGGGTGCTCACCCCCGATTCGGTTTGTGTCGATATCGGTTGTCACAAAGGAGAGATCATGGACCTAATGCTTCAGCATGCACCTATGGGACGGAAGTTCGGGTTTGAACCTTTGCCACCGTTTTACCGTCAACTAGTGGAGAAATTCAGGCATCACGATAATGTGGAAATCAGCCCCCTTGCCCTGTACGACCAGAATGGTGAAACAACCTTTCAGTTTGTGGTTAATGATCCGGCATACAGTGGGATAAAAAAGAGGAGGTACGACTCTTCCCGTGTGGAAATCAGCGAAATCAAAGTTCAGACCGCCAGGCTGGATGAGGTACTTCCTCCGGGATTAAAACCTGACCTGATCAAAATTGATGTGGAAGGGGCCGAATACAGGGTTCTACTCGGGGCAGGAAAGATACTGAAAACTGCCCGTCCTCTGGTGATTTTCGAATTCGGGATCGGGGCCGCGGATTATTACGGAGCCGAACCAGGCCAGTTATTTTCTTATTTAACAGATAATTGTGAATTGAAAATCAATACATTAAAAGGTTTTCTAAAAAACAGGCCACCCATCTCAGCCGACAAGTTTCGTGAATTCTTCACCACAGGCCGGGAGTATTACTTTATCGCGTATCCCTGATTTTATATTCCTCCACCCGGATGATCATTTCAGCGGGGGAAGCCTCTGTTTGCAGCAGATTGGAACAAATGACCACCGTGCGGTCATTCCGCAGATCGGTCAGCAACCGGTGATACCATTCAATTCCATCCTGATCCAGGTTCATGGAGGGTTCATCCAGCAGGAGCAAGGATACGTCGCTCATAAAAGCCAGGGCCAGTTTTACCCGCTGTTTCATCCCGCTGGAAAAATTACGGATGGGTTTGGAGGGTAAAGGGCCGAACCCCAGCCGGTCGAGGAGCGTTTTTTGATTGTGCTGGTGAAGATATTTCTTGAAGGAGAAATGAAACCTGATCATCTCGGGAAGGGTAAATTCTTCGACAAGTTCCATGTAGGGTGCGACCATACAAAGATGGCGGAAATGCAATTCGGGGGGGATCACCGTTTTGTGGTCAGTAAAACTCACGGTCCCTTCGGTGGCGGCCAGGCTGCCGGCAATTACCTGTAAAAGGGTCGATTTGCCTGACCCGTTTCTGCCTGCAATCGCAGTAATGGATCCGGAAGGAAAAGTACATGTCAGGTCCCGGAAGATCCACTCCCGGTTAAACTGCTTTCCGATGTTGGCCAATCTGATCTCCATGAGTCGCCGGTATCGGTTCGGGCTACTTATCCCGCATCCGGCTGTATCCTTTCATGATCCCCCGGCTGGAATTGGCAATGAATGAAAGGATCTCATCGCGCTCCGGGGTGGCTTCCACCTTGGCTTCGATTATCTCCACCGCTTGTGATACGTTGTATCCTTTCAGGTAAATTATCCGGTAGATGTCCTGTATTTTGTTGATTACCTGAGTACTGAAGCCTCTGCGACGCAATCCGATCGAATTCACGCCGACATAGGAAAGGGGCTCCCGGGCGGCTTTGGTATAAGGCGGAACATCCTTGCTTACTCCGGATCCACCTCCGACTATGCTGTGGGAGCCGATGTGGCAGAACTGATGAATGGGTACCATACCGCCGATGATGGCCCAGTCGTCTACCAGAACATGCCCGGCCAGCATTGCGGCATTGGCAATGATGACGTTGTTCCCGACCACACAGTCATGCGCAATGTGCACATAGGCCATAAGCAGGGTGTTGTCGCCTACCACTGTTTCATAACTGGCTTTCGTGCCGCGGTTAATTGTTGCAAACTCTCTGATAATTACATTGTTGCCAATCTTTACAATGGTCTCCTCGCCGGCAAATTTCAGGTCCTGCGGAATAGCAGAGATCACCGCGCCCGGAAATATCTTGCAGTTTTTTCCGATCCGGGCACCTTCCATGATGGTTACATTTGAACCGATCCATGTGCCTTCGTCGATAATGACATTTTTATCGATCGAAACAAATGGTTCGATCACTACATTGGAGGCAATTTTTGCCTGAGGATTAACATAAGCAAGCGGTTGATTCATGATTGCGGTATTATTTTCTTTGAATCTGGGCCATCATTTCAGCTTCCATCACAATTTTATCGCCCACATAAGCCACACCTTTCATACAAATAAGCCCCCGTCTCATAGGTGCAGTCAACTGGTTGAAAAAGACGATAGTATCGCCGGGAACTACCTTCTGCCGGAATTTAACGCTGTCGATCTTCACAAAAAGGGTGGTATAATTCTGAGGGTCATCCACCATGTTGAGGGCGAGGATACCACCGGTTTGTGCCATGGCTTCGATCTGGATCACACCGGGCAGTACGGGCTCAGCAGGAAAATGTCCGACAAAAAATGCTTCGTTGATGGTGACATTTTTGACGCCGACCACATAATCCTTTCCCATTTCGACGATCTTGTCGATGAACAGGAAAGGAGGGCGATGCGGCAGGATCGATTTTATCTGGTTGATGTCATAAAGGGGTGGTTTATTGGGGTCAAACCTGAACCCCTCCTCATGTTTCCGCTCTTTCAGGATCTGTTTCTTAACCAGTTTGGCAAATTGTATATTGGAGTAGTGACCTGGCCGGGTGGCGAAAATATGTCCTTTGATCGGCATGCCGATGAGGGAGAGATCGCCCACCACATCGAGCAGCTTGTGCCGGGCCGGTTCATTGGGGAACTGCAGTTCGAGGTTGTTCAGGATACCTTCACGCAGCACTTCGATCCTGGGTTTGTTAAAAAGATGGGCAAGTCGGTCGAGTTCTTCCCGCGACATATCCCGGTCGACAAAAACGATGGCGTTACTCAGGTCTCCGCCCTTGATGAGGTTGTTATTGACCAGGTATTCGAGTTCATGGAGAAACACAAAGGTACGACAGGTAGCAAATTCATCTGCAAAATCATGGAGGTGGTTCATCAATGCATTCTGCGACCGGAGGATTTTAGACTCATAATCGATCATCACCGAGATCCGGTAATCGGGGGAGGGTACCGCGATGATCTCAACCTTCTTATCAGGATTGGTATAGGTGATATTGGAAGTGATCTCGTAGTAGTTGCGCAGTGCCTTTTGTTCCTGGATCCCTGCTTTTTGCAGCGCTTCCACATAGAAGCGGGCGCTGCCGTCGAGGATGGGCGTTTCGGACTGGTTCAGTTCAATGAGCGCGTTATCGATGCCTAATCCGGTTAGGGAGGCCATGACGTGTTCGACGGTATCAATTCTGACGCCATCCTGTTCGAGGCTGGTACCCCGGGAGGTATCTACCACATTGTCCACATCGGCGTCCACCAGGGTGCTATTGTTCAGGTCAACCCGGTGAAACTTGAATCCGTAATTATCAGGGGCAGGTTTAAATGTAATGGTTACTTCATTGCCTGTATGGAGGCCAACGCCGGAGATGCTGACCGGTTCTTTTATCGTTCTTTGTTTATCACTCATATTTTAGGCTGAACTTGTTTTTCGAGGGCGTACACTTTTTTAACAATCTCATCCAGTTTACGCCAGTGAATAAAATTTCTGCGGGCCCTGGATGCTTCGATGGCCGGAGATCCCATCATAATGGCCCCGGGGGTTGTGATGCTTGCTTCGATGCCGGAACCGGCGCCGATCTTTACTTCATCAGCGATGGTAATGTGTCCGACAATCCCCACCTGACCCCCGATCATGCAACGGATCCCTATTTTGGTGGATCCACTGATACCGGTCTGGGCAGCGATGACGGTATGGGCGCCGATTTCCACATTGTGGGCGATCTGGATCAGGTTGTCAAGTTTTACCCCTTCACCGATTCGGGTCGATCCCATGGTGGCACGGTCAATGGTAGTGTTGGATCCGATCTCTACATAATCTTCGAGGATGACGTTTCCGAGTTGCGGTATTTTGCGGTACCCGTTTTCACCCTCAGGGGCGAAACCAAATCCGTCTGAGCCGATCACGACGCCGGAATGGAGGATACAATTCCTGCCGATCACCGATTGGCGCAATATCCTGACGCCCGGATAGATCAGGGTATCATCCCCAATCGAAACATCCTCCCCGATATGTACCTGAGGATGGATATACACATTTTTTCCGATCCGGCAACGCGCACCAATGAACGAAAAATCGCCTGCCGTCACCCCTTCCCCGAGAGTGGCTGAAGGATCGACCGAAGCCTTGGCAGAGATCCCGCCGGGCGCTTTCAGGGTCTGATCGAACATGGAAAGAAGGCGTGCAAAGGCAGCATATGCGTCCGGAACCCTGATCAGGGTAACGGTCACCGGCTGGGTAGGTTGAAAATCATGATTAACTACCACGATCGATGCCCCGGTATGGTAAATAAATGGTGTGTATTTGGGATTGGCAAGAAAAGTGAGCGTGCCCGGAGTGCCTTCCTCAATTTTCGATACATTGCCAACCGTCACTTCGGGGTTTCCATCAACAGTACCATCGAGAAAACCGGCAATCTGGCGTGCTGAAAATTCCATGAACAGGGTTGAAACGGATATCTGATTCCAAAAAGTGGCGCAAGTTACCAAAAAAACTCCATCCCGACAGGTAAAAAATGAAACAAACAGAATATCAGTGCCTTATGTCTTTTGGATAGCAGAGGTAGTATTTACTGACCGTGGTGGGCATGGAGGCTTTATTGAGTTGCTCGGAAAGGGTGAAGATATCGGTGAGGGTATCGTCCTTTCTTTTTATCATAATCTTATCGCACAGCGGATTATAGGCTTTGTTTTCAACCTTGCCGCTGGTGAAATAATAGGAAAGGTCAGAATCTTTGATGTGCATCTGTTTTTTGATAGTTTGGCAGATTTTGCGGATATATGGTTGACTGAAAGGTTTGCTTTGCATTTCGATTCCGGGCAACCTGCGGTTGATGAGGTTTCGCGACAGTTCTGCCAGGATAGGGTCGGAATGGAACTGCCAGTTTTTTATGGCAGCCAGAATGTCGGAATCGTCTAAGGAGGCAAATATGTCCAGCAAATGGGGTTCATGTAGAAAATCCTGCCGGCCGGGGGGATTCAGCAGGAATTGTTCGAGTGCCCGTGATGATATTTCGCCGCTGTTTTTTACCACCACCGACTGGGCGCGCCGGAGTATATTCAGCAGCAACTGGTCGGCAGCGATCACCGTTTTGTGAAGATACACCTGCCAGTACATCAATCTTCTCGAGATGAGAAATTTTTCGATCGAATAGATCCCTTTTTCTTCCACCACCAGTTCGCCATCCGAAACCGTCAGCATGTTAATGATCCGGTGGTGGCTGATAACTCCTTCTGCCACACCGGTAAAGAAACTGTCCCTGGCCAGATAGTCAAGGCGGTCCATATCGAGTTGGCTGGAGACAAGCTGGTGCAGAAATGGCTTTGGGTGGCTGTTGCGGAAAATGGCCAGGGCGGTACCGAGCTTTTCGTTAAATTGAAGGTTCAAACCATGGATGAACATTTCAGATAAATCCTCATGTGAAAGCTCCCTGACCAGGGTTTGTTCCAGGGTATGGGAATAGGGCCCGTGACCGATGTCATGAAGGAGAATGGCAATGCATAGGGCTTCCGCCTCATGATCCGGGATATGCAATCCTTTGGAACGGAGTACACCAATGGCCTGGTTCATAAGGTGCATCGCCCCGAGTGCGTGCTGAAACCTGGTGTGATGGGCCGAAGGATAGGTGTAACACGTCAGCCCCAGTTGCCTGATCCGTCTCAGCCGCTGAAACCAGGGGTGTTCGATCAGGTCAAAAATAAGCGGTGTGGGAATGGTGATAAAGCCGTAAACCGGATCGTTGATGATCTTGAGTTTGTTGAGTGAAGCCACGGATCAATTGTTAAAGAAATGTAAAATTAGCAGCAAATGCACAATAAAAGCAAACTTAATCCATTTTTATTATCAAACGTTATTTATGGATAAAATCACCATCCTCTGGGTTGACGATGAGATCGACCTGCTCAAACCCCACATCATTTTTCTGAAGGAAAAAGGTTACGATGTCTCCACTATTAATAATGGTAATGACGCTTTGGATATCATCAGGACCCGGAAACTGGATATTGTCTTTCTGGATGAGCAGATGCCGGGGTTGTCAGGTATCGAGACCCTGGCACGCATCAAGGAACTTCAGCCTTCGCTGCCGGTGGTCATGATCACCAAAAGTGAGGAAGAGACGATCATGGAGGATGCCATAGGTTCAAGTATTGCTGATTACCTTATCAAACCGGTCAAGCCCAACCAGATACTGCTGTGCCTCAAAAAAAATCTTGAAAACAGGAAACTCGTCAGTGAAAAAACTACTTATCAGTATCAGCAGGAGTTTCGCAATATAGGAATGGAGATCAGCAACAAACTGAACCATGAGGAGTGGGCCGATGTTTACCGCAAACTGATCTACTGGGAACTTAAACTTGGCTCCCTGATGGATGATGGGATGAACCAGGTTCTGGAGATGCAGAAAAGTGAAGCTAACCAGTTGTTCTGTAAATATGTGGAGCGGAATTATCTTGATTGGATCGGGGGCCGTAACCAGAGCAGGCCGGTGTTGTCGCATACCCTGATCCGGGACAAGGTATTTCCCGTGATGTCGGAAAACCGTCCGGTTTTTGTGATCCTGATCGACAACCTCCGATTTGACCAGTGGAAAGTGATCCAGCCTGTGCTGGAAGACTTTTACCGCGTTGAACGGGAAGAGATCTATTACAGCATCCTGCCCACCGTTACCCAATATGCGCGTAATTCGCTTTTTGCCGGGCTTCTCCCTACAGAAATCGAGAAGAAATACCCGAAATTATGGGTTAATGAAGATGAAGAAGGCCCGAAAAACAACTCGGAGAGCGATTTGCTCGGGGAATTGCTGAAGAGGTACGGCCGGGACGTGAAGTACTCCTATTATAAAGTGCTGAACCAGACTTACGGAAAGAAACTGGTGGAGTTGATGCCCAACCTGATGGTCAATAAACTCAACTTCATCGTCTATAATTTCGTCGATATGCTTTCGCATGCACGGACCGAGATGGAGATCATCCGCGAACTGGCCAACGATGAAAAGGCTTACCGGTCGATAACCCTGAGCTGGTTCAAATATTCCCCCCTGCTGGATATCCTGAAGTATCTCGCCGAAAAGGATGTGAATGTCATCATTACCACCGACCACGGATCGATCAGGGTGGATAACCCGGTCAAGATCCTTGGCGACCGCAATACCAATACCAATCTGCGATATAAGACCGGTCGTGCACTTAAATTCGAACAAAACGAAGTTTTTGAAGTGAGGAACCCCGCCGACGTTTACCTTCCGAGAACACATGTCAATGCCTCCTTTGTTTTCTGCCGGAAGAACGATTTTTTTGCCTATCCCAACAATTATAACCATTATGTGAATTACTACCGGAATACCTTCCAGCATGGTGGCATCTCCATGGAAGAGATGATGGTCCCTTTTATCGTCATGAAACCGAAATAACTTCCGGGTATGTTGGAGTGGGTGGCAGCATCGGAAGAGGAACTGAAGGGAATAGCCGGAGAGTTGATAACTGCCTGTGGCGACAAAAGGGTAGTAGCCCTGTATGGCGAAATGGGGGCCGGCAAAACAACTTTCGTCCGTTATTTGTGTCAGCATTTAGGGGTGGTCGATACCGTTCAGAGCCCCACATTTTCCATTATCAACGAATATCATACTTCGTCCGGTGATCCTCTTTATCACTTTGATTTCTACAGGATACGCAAAACAGAGGAGGTATATGATATCGGTTATGAAGATTATTTATACTCTGGATTCTGGTGTTTCATCGAATGGCCCGGGATGATGGATGAACTTCTTCCGTCGGATACGGTAGTGGTCAGGATATCGGGGCAGGACGCCAGGACCATCAGCCTCGGCAGGTTATAAGCTGTTCCCCCGGGAACTGTTTCCTTTTCGCCGGAGCCTTGATTTATTATTATCTCTTTTTGTATCTTCGCTTCAAATTCCTTTTTATGGAAGAATCCCTGAAGGACTATTCGCGTTTTCAGGCAATGGAGCACCTGATACCGCAGGAGGAGATGCTGGAGGTCAAACGCCCGAAGAGTGAGTTGATCATTGGGGTACCCAGGGAGATTCCCTCTCAGGAAAACAGGGTCAGCCTGGTTCCCGACGGTGTTGCACTTTTATGCAGCGAAGGGCACCAGGTTTGGCTGGAAGAGGGTGCCGGCATGAATGCCCATTTTTCAGACCATGACTACAGCGAAGCCGGAGCCCGCATTATTCAACAACGCCAGGAGGTCTTTAAAAGTGATATATTGCTGAAAGTCAGTCCTATTACCTTTGAGGAGATGGAATGGCTCCGGCCCAGGCAAACCCTGATCTCAGCCGTTCAGGCCGGAATGCAGTGCGAAGATTACTTCCGGATCCTGCTATCGAAAAAAGTAACCGCACTGGCTTATGAAAATATCCGGGACAAGACCAACCAACTGGCAGTGATCCGGGCCATGAGTGAAATAGCCGGCTGTACCTCCATCTTCATTGCCGCCGAATACCTTGCCGATCCTGATTATGGAAGCGGTAAAATGTTTGGCGGGTTCACGGGGATCACACCCACGGAGGTGGTCATAATCGGCGCCGGGACAGTGGGGGAGTTTGCTGCCCGGTCGGCCATCGGCCTGGGCGCCCAGGTAAAGGTTTTCGATAATTCCGTGTACCGGCTCCGCCGGCTTCAAAGTAATCTCGGCATGAGGATCTATTCTTCAATCCTTCATCCAAAAGTGCTTCTCGATGCCCTTCGCTCCACCGATGTCCTGATTGGAGCCGTTCATGCCCGGGATGGGCGGACCCCCTGCATCATCAGCGAAGAGATGATACGCCAGATGAAAGAGGGTGCAGTAGTGATCGATGTAAGCATTGATCAGGGAGGTTGCTTCGAAACCTCCAGGCCAACCACCCACCAATCCCCGGTGTTCAAAGAACATGGTGTCATTCATTACGCGGTACCGAACATACCCTCCAAAGTGCCCAAAACAGCATCGCAGGCATTGAACAATATCATTGTCCCGATCATTATGGAAATCGGTGTCGAAGGCGGGGTGGAAAACCTGATCAAGCGCGATTACGGGGTGCGCCAGGGCGTTTACAGTTATAACGGGATCTTGACCAACAGGTTTATCAGCAACACTTACAATATCCCGTTTCAGGATATCGGGTTGCTGCTGGCTGCCTATCATTAATCTCCCGGATGAAGATCACGTTCAGAACCGTCACGACAGAAAGAACCGTTTTAATGACCGGGGAAGATGTGTTTGACCGGTTTCGTAAGCTGGCCCGGCTGAGCCATCATTCCCATGGACTGCGGGTGATCCTGACCGATGAAAATACCAGGGTTCATTGTCTGCCTTTGCTCCTCGAACTGCTGCCGGAATTTGAAAATGCCCTGGTTTTGGCAATTGCCGCCGGAGAACAGGAGAAGACGCCGGATAGGGCAATCCGGATATGGAGCGAATTGAATGCCGCAGGAGCCGGACGCTCCGGTCAGATCATCTGCCTGGGAGGAGGAATGGTCACCGACCTGGGGGGATTTGTCGCGGCGGCCTATCATCGCGGACTGCCATTGATCCATATCCCAACCTCCCTGATCGGGCAACTGGATGCTGCCATCGGCGGTAAAACTGCGGTGAATCTTGAGCATATGAAAAATCAGGTAGGATTTTTCCATATGCCTGATTTTGTACTGATCTATCCGCCTTTTCTGAATACCCTTCCACCACGGCAGCTCCGTTCCGGTATTGCAGAAATGGTCAAGAGCTATCTCCTCGGAAATCCGGAAGCATGGAAACGGATTAAAAGGCTGAATATGGAACAGATTGCCACTGAAGTTCCGGATGTTCAGGGATGGCGAAAATGGGTGCTTCCGGCGATACAATATAAAATTTCGATCGTCAGACGGGATTTCCGGGAACGCAACCTCCGAAAAGCGCTAAACTTCGGACATACCCTGGGACATGCCTTTGAAACCATGAGTCTTGAGCGGGACTCCGGGCCGCTGACCCATGGCGAAGCTGTAGCGGCGGGGATGGTATGCGCCTCCAGGTTATCCTTCATTAAAACAGGGCTTCCCGCTATCCATCTCGCGGAGATATCGGCCTTTGTAAAAAACGGCTTTCCGATGATCAACCTGGCAGCGGAAGATATTCCGGAAATTCTTCAATATCTTCGTTCGGATAAAAAAAACAGGAATGGCCAAACGGCCTTTTCATTGTTGGAGCAACCAGGAAAACCGGTGATAAATGTCCCATGCACCCTGGACGAAATTACCGATGCCCTTCTTTATTACCGGAATACGTTAAGTCCTGTAGCATGAGGACCCTTGCCATCACTGCATCTGAAGGCCGTTTATCAGGGGTAATCCGCTTGCCTTCATCCAAAAGTATCAGTAACCGCTTGCTGATGATCAGTACCCTGGCAGGAGGATCAATGACCATTGAAAATCTCTCAAAAGCGGATGATACGCAATTGCTAATCAAATTATTGGATGCTATCGGGCAGGCGAATAACGGTAAAAAGGTAACGGAGCTGGACACAGCCAACGCAGGAACTGTTTTCCGGTTTTTGACGGCATTTCTGGCCTTCCGGCCGGGAAGATGGATGTTGACCGGCTCCTACCGCATGAAACAACGACCAGTCGGAATTTTAGTCGAAGCCCTCAGGGAACTTGGTGCGAGGATTGATTACCTGGCCAAGCCAGGATACCCCCCTCTGCTAATCAACGGGCACAACCCATCGGGCGGCGAAGTGGTGATCGATCCGGGTGTCAGCAGCCAGTATGCATCGGCATTGCTGCTGGTTGCCCCGCTGTTTCCCGGTGGGCTGGTACTCCGGTTTAAAGGAGTTCCGGTTTCTGCTCCTTATATCACAATGACTGTCAGGTTGATGGAGCAATGTGGTATCAGGATCGAGAGCGGCAAAAACCGCATCAGGGTCTATCCTGGTCAATATTTTCCGGGTACATTCACGGTGGAGTCTGACTGGAGTGCGGCTGCTTTCTGGTTTGAAGCGGTGGCGCTGGCGGACGAGGCGGATATTTTTCTGGAAGGATTGGATCGCTGCAGTTTGCAGGGCGACAATGTGCTCGTGGAGATTTTTGCCAATTTCGGTGTCGAATCGGAGTTTACACCCGAAGGTTTGCATCTGAAGCGGAGAGCGCAGAAAATAGACGGTTTTTTCTACGATTTTTCCGATCATCCCGATCTGGCTCAGGCGGTAATCGCCACATGTGCCGGGATAGGCATAAGGGGCACTTTTGAAGGGATGAAGAGTCTGCATATCAAGGAAACCGATCGGCTGCGTGCCATGAAGAATGAACTTGAAAAACTAGGGGTTACCGTCAGGACCTATTCAGGAAGCAGCGGTAATTCGAGCTTGGAACTGGATTCCCGCAGGGCACCGTTGCATCCCGACAAAGTGGTGGAGACTTACGGCGACCACCGGATGGCCATGGCTTTTGCCCCGCTGGTGCTGAAAACCGGTAGCCTGAAAATCCGGAATCCTGAAGTAGTGCTAAAGTCGTATCCTGATTACTGGGAACATCTGAGGCAAAGCGGATTTTTTTTCCATTAACCATGATATAAATATAGATATCTTTATTTATTGTGAAATTATTTTACTTGTATCGATCATTATTTTTTTCCATATCTTTGAAAGGTGGATGCCAAGCCTACGGGTAAAGTCAGCCACTTATCCGGATAAAAATTATAATCAACAGATAAAAAGGGTTTTACGGTACACATGTTCTCTGCTAAGGTAAGGATTGTCTTTATACGGTCGATGATGACGCTAGGGTTGCTTCTCAACATGATGGTAGCATCCGGCAGTGCCACGCCTGGTACGGTCTATTCCGTGGCTGATTCGGTCCGGATATTGGATTCACTGGTGAACATGAAAAAAGTGGCGGACAATAATGAGTCGATCAGGTTGGCCCGTATGGCCTTTCGGATTGCCAAAAGGCATGAAAATCCGGAGTTTATGGTAGCCGCCTGCAAAATGATGGGGATTGCCTATTTTCAGCATCAGAAAGATTCGAGTTACTTTTACTATAACCGTGCGTTAAAACTGGCGCAGGAGGCGGGACTGGAGGAGCCGTTAATAATAATTCTCTACAATCTGGCGTGGCTGCATGTTGTGTCCAACTATTATACCAGGGCGGTTTCCCTGCTGGACTCCTCCATTCGATTGGCCAGGGTTTACAACGACTTTAAAGGATTGTCCAATGCCACCAATATGCTGGGCATGATCAAGATCAATACCCATGAATATGAGAGTGCAAAGCAGCATTTCATGGCTGCATTGGAGATCGCCCGGGAGCATAATTTTTACGATTTGATGGGGGTTGCCCTTGGGAATCTTGCCAGGTCGCAATTTGAACCTGATCCGGAAAAGTCAATGGCATTGCAGCGACAGGCTTTGCAATACCTGAAAATGGCCAGGGGCATGGAAGAGGAGATGGCCAATATCCTCATTAACATCGGGAACAGGTTCACCATACCCGATTCTGCCATTAGTTATTACCGGGCTGCCATTGAAATCGGGGAGTCTGCTTCTCTTCCGATCATCATTATGGGAGCTTATAACAACATGGCTTACAGTTATCTTGATAAGGGAGATATAGCCGGTGCCGAAAGTTGTGTCCGTGATCATGCTATCCCCATGGCACTGAACGGAGAGTACCACGACTGGTTGTCGTCACTGTATGATACGTATGCCGATGTTTATGAAGCCAAAGGTGATCTGAAGAATGCCCTTGCCATTCAGAAAAAGGCATTGAAGGAAAGGGTTGCCGATTACCGGCAGAAAGCTACCGATCAGGTGCGGCTGATTTCCGCCCAACTCGACCTGCAGAATATGGAACTTGCCGTCCAGAATGAGGAGAAGAAGGTACTGATGCAGCGCAACCAGTTGCAGAAGACGGAACTGGGACTTGCCGTGACGGCCATGCTGGTGATCCTTTCTGTATTTACCCTTATCTACCTGCAACACCGCAACAAGGTTAAATTCCAGCAGGAAAAGATTTCCTCCGCACGCAGGATCATCGAAATGGAGGAGAGTGAAAAAGGAAGGACGGCAAGGGAATTGCATGATCTTACCGGCCAGTTGGTGCTTGGAATCTCCGGTATGATTGAGAACCTGGATTTCCCTGAGCCTGAAACCAAGCAACAGATTACCGATTCAATCAAGGACTTAGGGAAAAGCATCCGCCAGATATCACACCGGATGAACCGTGCCATGCTGGAACATTTCACCTTCCCTGAGATGGTCACAGGGTTGTGCCGGGATTATCAGAAACTGGTTGGGTTAAATATCCGGTTGACCATTCCGGAAGAACTTCCGGAACTTCCCAATGAATTGGTTTTACACTTTTACCGGATACTGCAGGAGTTGTTGACCAATGCCGGCAAATATGCCCGTGAGGGAGAGATTGGGATTGATATTTCCTTACAGAACGAGGGACTATCCCTGGGTTACATCGATCATGGCCCGGGATTTCCAGAAGGTGCTGAGGAAAAAAAGGGAATGGGGTTGCAGAATATTTTTGAGCGGGTTAAACTGGTAAACGGAAAAGCAGAGGTGTTCTCCACACCCGGCGTGGGTACCAGATGGGAACTCCTTTTCCCGCTGCAGGTGGTAAAAACAAAAGATAAAGCAGTCTAATATGATCAGACTATTTACCATTGAAGATCATCCGGTTATAGTTTCAGGCCTGAAAAACCTTTTCCGGCCTTCCCGCGATGACATTGAAATCGTGGGAAGCGCCCATGACGTGGATGAAGCCATATCGACCGCCGATCCCGCCACTTTTGATATATTCCTGCTTGACTTATGGATTCCGAACGCTCACCCGTTGCTGAATGTCAGAAAGTTAAGGGAGCACTTCGGCCCCAAACCGGTCGTTATTTTCACCTCTGAAGACAGTTCCTCCTGGCAACGGAAAATGTTTGAAGCAGGCGTCATGGGTTATATGCTGAAAAGTGCAGGAAAAACTGAGATCAAATTGACGCTTGAAAAGGTGAGCAAGGGTCAGATGGTGTTTTCAGGAACTTTCGACGAAGATGAAGATCGCAGCGTGTCCATGTTATACTCCGGGCAGACTTTTCACCTTACCGATAATCAGAAGGAACTGGTTACCCTCCTCTCTTCCGGCCTCACCCAGCAGCAGATCGCGGATGCCAAAAAAACATCGCTCTCCACGGTTGAAAAGACCCTGAAACACATTCGTGAAAAATGCGGTGCAAAAAACAATGCGGAATTGATAAGAAATCTGATCGAAAAAGGTTATTTATAAAATGTTTGCGGCCGGATTGCACGCCCCTATTTATTTTTAATGTATTGATATAGAGAATTTAAGAGATCAGTACACGGGAATATGATAGAGGAAACCCGTAAATATGGTAATGGATATCCGCTATTGCATAGTTGATTTTGTTGCCGTAACTTTGCGCCAAACCATCATTGTACTCACAATATAATAATACATTCCTATGAAAAAGATCTTTTTTTTCGCCGTCGTCATTATTTTGATCGGGATGACCAGGGTGGAGGCGCAAAATCCGCCGGTGAATCCAATTCCGTCTTACAATTATCAGATGAGCAATCAGATTGAGTATTTCTATGAAAATCAAAAACATGGAATGTTGTTACGGGAAAAAAGAGATATGGATGTGGTAGTCACATCCCGCTCCACCAGTGTTATTCCCTTTTACGCTACAGTGTATGTGTTTAAAATAAAGCCCAATAAAGTGCTGGGGCCCTATCAGGTACTTTCCGGACAACTGCTCAAGGTTCCCATTGACAACAGCCGTTGGGGTGTAAGGGTAGATTGCAATTGGCCCGCCGATGTAAGTGTCTGGGCAGACTAACCTTGTTTGGACGAAAATTATTTCAACTGGCCCGGCCTTATTGGCCGGGTTTTTCTTTTTCATGACTGTGGCAGATTTTTCCTTCCCTGTTGCCCCGAAAGCTGAAAAGCCGTAAATTTGTCAGGTACAACGACATTATTATCTATCTGTGCTGGTTGATATTTTTATACCCTGTTTTGTAGACCAGGTCCATCCCCATACCGGGATGAATATGGTCAGGATTCTCGAAAAGTTCGATATTGCCGTCAATTATAATCCTAACCAGACCTGTTGCGGCCAGATGGCCTTTAACAGCGGTTTCTGGGATGAAGCGAAAAAAATGGGGGAGAAGTTTCTGAAAGATTTTCCCCAGGACCGCAAGATCGTCGGTCCTTCGGCCTCCTGCATCGGTTTTATCAGAAACTATTACGGCTGGCTCTTCCATAATACAGCCAACCACCTTGAATATAAACAGATGACCCGGAACATCTTCGAATTCACTGATTTCCTGGTTAACGAGGTTAAAGTGGAAGATGTTGGTGCAAGGTTCCCGCATGTGGTGACTTATCATGATTCTTGTGCCGCATTGCGGGAGTACCGGCTCACTGACCAGCCAAGACGCCTCCTTGAAAACGTTGCCGGGCTCACCCTGCGTGAAATGAAGGATCACGACGTTTGCTGTGGTTTCGGAGGAACATTCTCCGTGAAATTTGAGCCTGTTTCGGTGGCCATGGCGCAGCAAAAAGTGAAAAATGCCCTCGATACCGGGGCTGAATATATTGTCTCTACCGACTCATCCTGCCTGATCAATCTGCAATCATACATCGATAAGAATAATCTGCCGATAAAAACAATTCATATAATCGATCTGCTGGCCACAGGCTGGTGATCCCGAATGATGACCAAGATGAGAAAACTTTTCTTTTATCTCCTTTTTGCTGGTATCCTTACCCCGGCTATCGCACAGGAAATCAACATTCATGCACGACCTGAGTGTGATGAAACGCTCAACGAATACTCTTTCGACGGGGCTTTCGCCATTTATATCAGAGAGGATGGTGTCTCCAATTATTATCTGGTCGATGGAACTCTCCTTTCCTCCAGGTTCGAAAGGGTCTATTTCATGGAACAGAGTTTTGCCTCCAGCGAAATAATCAACATGGGATTCAACCCTGATTGTGACCGTATTTGCTTTAAAGCCGATAAGCAATATGTCAGGCCGACAATAATTGCACGCCTGGCAGAATGCAAAGAAAAAGCCAGGCAGATTTCCCGGGAATGGTGTAAAGAACAACAGGTAAAATGGCTTCAGGAACACGATAAATATAAATAAACCGCGATATGAAGAAACGAATCTGGTTTGTTTTGATTTTGATGATGTGCCTGACAGTGATCCGCGCACAGCAAGCCGGACAAAATCAAACATGCGAAACCGCAGCGCCTTTTTGTACCGGGACCCTGTATTCCTTTCCTGCCGGGGTGAATTCCGGTACCGGCCAACCCGGACCTAATTACGGGTGCCTTACCACGCGCCCCAACCCGGCCTGGTACTATATGAGGGTAGCCAACCCGGGTAATATCATTATCCAGATGTACAGTACCCCTGCAAAAGATATTGACTATTGTTGCTGGGGGCCGTTTTCCACCCAGTTTTGCTGTGGTGAACTGACTGCCAACAAAATAGTGTCATGCAGTTATTCCACCGCCGCTACCGAAATTTGCAATATTCCCAACGGACAGACAGGAGAATACTACATGCTGGTGATCACCAACTATTCCAACCAGCCTTGTAACATTACTTTCCAGCAAACCGGAGGGTCGGGAACGACAGATTGCACGATACTGCCTCCGCCCTGTACAAGCAACAGCCCGGTATGCAATGGTCAAACTATCCAGCTTGCAGCACAGGCCGTTGGAAACGCTACTTATAACTGGTGGGGACCTGCAGGCTTCAGCTCCACCCTGCAGAATCCTACCATACCGAATGCCACCACCGCCCACAGCGGTCAATATTCACTCCGTATCATCGTGAATGGGCAACCCAGTGCCGATACCTCCCACACTTTCGTGCATGTCTATAAACCTGTGGCCAACGCCGGTGCCGATACCACCATTATGAACGGAGTGTCGACTACCCTGCATGGCCGATGCACCGGAGGCAGTGGTTCCTATCGTTATAAATGGGCCCCATCCTCCAAACTGATCAACGATAGTGTTCAAAATCCCCAGACCGTCAACCTTTTTTCAACTACCGTTTTTACACTTACGGTGACCGATGATTCGGCTAATTGTCAGTCGGTTGACAATAAAACGGTGGCGGTGGAGGGAGGCGCTCTGGCTGTCAATGCCATTGCCACACCTGCCGCGGTATGTCATGGCGCCACCAGTCAACTGCAGGCTATCGGTACAGGGGGTGCAGGAAATTATTCGTATCAGTGGACAGGCCCTGGCGGATTCAGTTCTACCCTCCCGAACCCCGTGGTGTCACCAGCCGCTACCTCCGAATATCAGGTAACCGCCTCTGACGGTTATAACACAGTCAATGGCAACGTTACCGTAAATGTTATCGCCCTTCCCCTGGCGGATGCCGGTTCGTCCAGGTCGATCCCCTTCGGAACCTATACATTTCTTTCCGGCACTGTTGTTTCGGGCTCCGGGAATTATTTTTACAGTTGGAGCCCCGCGGATAAACTGATCAATGCAGGGGTGCAGACACCGCAAACCGTAAATCTGTCTGCCACCACGGTATATTCCCTGACAGTGACCGACCTCAACACCAATTGCATCAGCAACAACGAAGCCCTTGTCACAGTTGAAGTTACCGGTGGACCTTTAAATGTAAACCCGGTGGCCACACCCAATGCCGTCTGCCGTGGCGATTCAACGCGTCTTCACGCTTCCGCCGGCGGTGGAAATGTCGGTCATTACAGTTATTCCTGGAGTTCTAATCCTCCCGGGTTCACCTCCGCACTGCCGGATCCTGTGGTTAAACCATTGGTCAATACTGCCTATTCGGTGACCGTTACCGATGAGTATAATCAGATCTCCGGTTCTACCCAGGTCGATATTCATCCCGATCCTGTTATTTATCTTGGCCCTCCGGACACTACCATCTGCATCTATGATTCTATCATGCTGGATGCAGGAAATGAGGGTGCTGCCTATTTATGGTCAAACGGAGCCATCACCAGGACGATCAGTTTCGGTACTACCGGAATTGGTTTCGATGCCCAGCATTATGATGTGGAGGTGATCAATCCGTTTGGTTGCCGGTCGACCTCAGGTATCAATGTCTTTTTCTCCCTGGATTATTGTGTGGGGGTCGATGAGAACTATCTGGCCCGACGGATCCGTTACTACCCGAATCCGGCCGGGAATGAAATCACCATCGACTTCCAGGATCTTTCCGGAAATATCGGAGTTTCAGTGTTCTCCACGGTGGGGAAAAAGTTGCGCGATCATGCGGTCTCGGTCAAACCCTGGGAAAATAACCGGGCAGTCTTGGATCTCCGGGGCCTCGCTGCCGGGGTTTACCTGATCAGGTTCTCCGGTCAGGGTTTCTCCTATGTTAATAAACTTATGATCGAATAGTGCTGTTCTACCGTCCGGTCTGCTCCGTTTTCCCATCTGGCATTGGTTTGCTCTTATGCTTCCTCTGCGGGTCACTTTTTGGTCAGCAGCAATGGAGTACGACCAATTGCCCGCAATCGCGCAAAGAGGCTCATGTCTGGTACTTCGGGGAAAAAGCCGGGATCAGTTTTCTTTCTGGCCCTGCCTCTCCGCTCACCGACCAGAATGTGATGAGCGCGATCAAAGCCACATCCGCTATATGCGACAGCATGGGCAATCTTCTCTTTTTTACCAATGGCGATAAAGTGTGGGACCGTACCTTCACCCTCATGCCCAATGCCACCGATCTGATGGGTGACCTGGGCGCTACCCAGCCATGTATCATCGTACCATGGCCGGAGGATTCCTCGCTCTATTACATTTTTACGGTGGATATCCTAAAGTTTACCGACAATGTCAATTATACGACCAATGGATTGACTGTCACGATTATAGATCTCAAATTAAGGGGGGGGTTGGGCGATGCGCAGGCGGAGGTACTCAACAAACCATTGCTGTCTCCGGTTACTCAGAAAATCACCGCCGTAAAGCATCAAAACGGGAAAGATTACTGGGTTATCGCCCACAAATGGAACAGTGATGAATTTTATGCCTGGCATATTTCCCGCTATGGCATGGCACCCCCGGTGGTGAGTTCGACAGGCGGTTTTCATGGCGGCGATAAAACGGAAGCCAATAATGCCCTTGGATACCTCAAAGCCTCCCCCGACGGAACCCGCCTTGCCCTGGCGGTCACCCAGTCGAAATTAATCGAATTGTTCGATTTCGACAACGAAAGCGGTACTGTTTCCAACCCCAGAAGTTATACGACAAACTTTACCGGCATTCATCCATATGGAATAGAGTTTTCTCCGGATAGTCGCTTTCTTTATGCCACTGCCCTTGAAATCACCGGAACAGGAAAACCTTCTTACCCTTCCAGGATCCTGCAGTTTGATACCAGAAACGGATTGCCGGCGCCAACGGTGGTTGACTCGGTCGCGGGGATCAGGATCGCCGGAATTCAACTCGCGCCGGACGGACGCATCTACCTTTCACGCACGATCAATATTTTTCCCAATAACCTGAAGGATTCCCTCGAGGTAATCTATAACCCCAATCGTCCGGGAACTGCCTGTAATTTCAATCACCTTGAGGGATCAGAAGGTATGCTTTTCCCGTTATCGGGCCGAAAAAGTGTTTACAGCCTGCCCAATATTGTGCAAAGTTTCGTCAACGTCCCTGCCTTTACATGGGGAGATGTATGCGAAGGGCAATCAACCGGTTTTAAAATTTCCAATACGGCCAATATCGATTCCGTTCGATGGGATTTCGGAGATGGAGGCCGGTCATCCGATTTTCTGCCTTCGCACACATTCACCACTCCCGGTGTCTATACCGTTGCACTGAACCAATATTACCTGGGTGAAATGTTTACCGACTCCATGAAGGTATCTTATTATCCTTTACCGAAAATCGCCCTCACCGACACGGTTTTACTCTATACCGGTTCCTCGATAAACCTTCGTGCGGGCAAGGGATTTGCGCGGTATCTCTGGAGTACCGCATCTGTTGATTCTGTCATCACCGTCGAAACTCAGGGCACTTACATTGTTGAGGTCGAGGATTTTAATTGTTGCAGAAACAGCGATACCACCTATGTTAAAGTTTTCGGGTATTATATCCCCAACGCCTTTACCCCTAATGGTGACGGGATCAATGATGTTTTCAGGGTATCCGGATTATACCGGCAGGTAAAATTCAGGATGGTGGTTTACGATCGGTGGGGCAGGATGGTTTTTCAGTCGTCTGATATCAGCAAAGGGTGGGATGGCAGTTATGCCGGAAAACTTTGTGAGCCGGATGCTTACGTGTGGATTGTCGAAATTGCTTTTTCAGGGGACGATATCATCACCTCCGGTGATCTCAGGTTTAAAGGTACCGTAACGCTGATAAAATGAATGCAGATAAATATGCGCGACTGATCTCCGGGGAGATCAACCGGCCACAGGCGCTGGTACAAAATACGATAATTCTGCTCGAAGGCGGTGCTACGGTGCCTTTTATCGCGAGGTATCGCAAAGAGATGACAGGATCGATGGATGAGTTGGAGATCACCCATATCCGCGACCGGTTGGCACAGTTGCGTGACCTTGACGCCCGGCGTGAATCTATCCTGAAATCTTTGAAGGAACAGGAAAAGTTGACCCCTGAACTGGAACAGGCTGTTGAAGGCGCCTCCACCATGGCAGAACTGGAGGATATTTATCTTCCCTATCGCCCGAAAAGAAGGACCCGGGCCGGAATAGCGAGGGAGAAAGGACTGGAGCCTTTGGCAGAACTTATTCTTTCTCAGCGTTTTGATGATATAGCATCACGGGCGGCAGCATTTGTGGATGAGGAAAAAGGTGTCGCCTCCACAGCGGAAGCGATTGCGGGAGCATGCGATATCATTGCAGAGAAGGTCAATGAGGATGGTAAGGCCAGGAAAAATATCCGGACACTGTTCCAGCGGAAATCTCAAGTCACTTCCCGCGTGGTGAAAGGAAAAGAGAGCGACGGGATCAACTTTAATATGTACTTCGAGTACCGCGAACCCTTGTATAAAGCTCCCTCACACCGCTTGTTAGCAATGTTCAGGGGTGAAAATGAGGGGTTTCTGCGTCTTTCTTTTGAAGTCGGGGAAAATGAAGCGCATGAAATCCTCCACCGGCAATTCATCCTGGGGAATAATGCCTCATCGGTACTGGTCAGGGAGGCCATCGCGGATGGATGCAAACGTCTCCTTTTTCCCTCCATGGAAACGGAGATGAGACAGTGGGCCAAGGATAATGCTGATCGTGAAGCAATCCGGGTTTTTGTCGAAAACGTCAGACAACTTTTACTGGCGCCCCCATTGGGGCAAAAGAATGTATTGGCCATCGATCCGGGTTTTCGAACAGGGTGCAAGGTCGTATGCCTTGACCGTCAGGGGAAACTTTTACACAATGAAACCATTTATCCCCATCCGCCGCAAAATGAAGTTAAAGAAGCGATTCACAAAATTAAAAGCCTTGTGAATGCTTATAAAATTGAAGCAATAGCCATCGGGAACGGAACGGCCGGTCGCGAAACGGAGCGGTTGATCCGTTCTATTCCTTTCGAAAGGGATATTGTTGCACTGGTGGTCAATGAAAGCGGTGCCTCGGTCTATTCCGCCTCTGCTGTAGCCCGAAAGGAGTTCCCCGATTTTGATGTGACAGTCCGCGGATCTGTTTCTATCGGCCGAAGATTGATGGATCCTTTGGCAGAACTGGTAAAAATCGACCCGAAATCGATAGGAGTGGGTCAATATCAGCACGATGTGGATCAGAATGCGCTGATGAGCAGTCTTCAGGATACGGTTTCGAGTTGCGTGAACCTGGTTGGTGTGGAGGTAAATACTGCCAGTGAGGAACTGTTGACCTATGTGTCGGGGCTTGGACCATCCCTGGCCAAAAACATTGTGGAGTACCGTAATCACAAGGGGCCTTTTTCTTCCCGGAAGGAACTCATGAAGGTACCTCGTTTTGGAGAGAAGGCGTTTGAGCAGTCGGCCGGCTTTTTAAGGATCAGGGATGCGAAAAATCCGCTCGACCGAAGTGCAGTGCATCCGGAGAGTTACCCGGTGGTTGAAAAAATGGCAGGTAAGCTTGGTTGCACCATTGAAGATCTGATCAGCCGGAAGGAACTCCGGGAAAAGATCCCGCTGCAGGAGTTCGTCACCCCTGCCACCGGGATGCCCACGCTGCAGGATATCATGCAGGAGCTTGCAAAGCCGGGCAGGGATCCCCGCCAACAGTTCGAAATGTTTGAATTCGACCGCAACGTCCATACCATCCATGACCTTCAAAAAGGGATGCACCTTCCGGGTATCGTGACCAATATTACCAATTTCGGTGCATTTGTCGATATCGGAGTTCATCAGGACGGCCTGGTCCATATCAGTCAATTGGCTGACCGTTTTGTAAAAGATCCGAATGACATGGTAAAACTTAATCAGAAAGTGATGGTGGAGATACTGGAAGTGGATGTGGACCGGAAAAGGATTCAATTGTCGATGAAAGGGTTGAAAAATAAGCCCGTGGATTAACCGTTATTTGTTACTCGGACAGCCAAATGAGAAATCAAGTTATTCTGTTTTTGTTCGTTGCAGTTTTATCGCTGGTTATTTTGCCGGAGGCAAAAGCACAGCGTATCCTTGGCGCGATGAGTGCCGGGATGAATCTGTCGCAGGTAGATGGTGATGAGTTTTACGGATTTCATAAAGTTGGGTTGAATGTCGGGCCATCCGTGATCATTCCCTTCGGGAAAAACCGGAATTTCTCGTTCGTCCTCGAACTTTTATATTCCCAGAAAGGAAGTGTTCATCGCGGCAGTTCAGATAGTTCACGGTTCAGTATTTCCCTGGATTATGCAGAGATTCCCTTGCTGCTGCGAATAACTGATAAGAAACTGATATCCGGCGGGGTAGGCTTCAGTTATGGCGGGTTGATCAATTTCAAGGAAACCAGGAATGCTTTTTTCGATACACTCTTTCACTCCAAGACCCCTATGGCCAACAACGAAGTGTCGATCATCGGGGAAATTCAGATCAGGCTATGGTCCAAACTCTGGGCCAATCTCCGGTATCAGTATTCCCTGGCGTCACTCCGTTCGGTAGTGGTGGACGATCCGCGCCTTCCAAGAAATCCATTCACGCGAAAGCAATATAATAATGTGATCAGTCTGAGGCTGACCTGGGTATTCAATCAGCCGAAAGTAGCAAAAGGGAGCGAAATCGAGTTGAGGAACCTGGAGGAATAAGCCTAAAAGAGTCTTTTGATCAGCCTTAAACGGTGGGTGTATTTTTTCAATTCCTGATCGAAAATGCCTTCCTGATCAATATGATCGATACGGACAATACCCGAAGAGTGAATGATCCGGTTTTGTCCGAGCAACACACCGACATGGGTTATATTGCCCTCTTCGTTATCGAAAAAGGCAAGATCTCCGGGCAGGGCTTCAAACAACATTCCGATGACCTCACCCTGTGTCGCCTGACGTGAAGCATCCCTGTAAAGTTGCATGTCCAGCAGCTTATAGACCATCTGGACCAATCCGGAGCAATCGATCCCCAGGGGACTTCTTCCTCCCCACAGGTACGGGGCATTCAGGTAAAGCATGGCATTTCCCGTCAACTGTTTCCTGATGGAAACTGCTTCACCGCCATGGTTTATGAATGGATCGGTACTGGGCTCAGGGAGGCTCCCTTCGAAATAGTAGGTCTCCCCTGCGAAAGAAAAATGACCATCCTGAAACCCGGGTAATGAACTCCCGAGCACAACAGGCATCATGTCCTGATGTTTTTCGCGAAAAATTAGTTGGACCAGGTCCATGCAAACAGGGGAGTGAACTTGCTCCAGGGTCAGGAATTCGGAAGCCGATAAGACCGAAATCTGCTTTTGCTCCATCCATCCTTCATAACCATCAAAGATCAGTGACACTCCGCACCAGGAGCCTTCTTGAGCAGTAATCCTGAACATTTCGCCGAACAAGACCTGGGTGACCATTTCAGCGCGGTGCGAAGGTTCAGCACGAACCGGGATGATAGCCTGGGCAGCGATACCATATTCCATAAAAAGGCAAATTTCCCGTAAAGGTATTAATTTCAGCGAAAACGCGACCTGTTAACCTTTTCTGCAGCGGTTTTTCGCGCGTGAATGGTTTTCACCGCGCAACCGGAACATCCCTGGCATTTGGTGCCGGCTGGCCTGAAGAAATGGAATATCCGGTAGAGCGTCATGCCTGCTGCCCACATTATGATGATATATACGAGGAAGAGTTGGATTATCATGGTCTAAACAATTAATGAACCAATTTGGTAAACGGCAAATGACAATAACCATGCCAGAACGGTGGTGTACCCGATCAGAAACAGGGCCCATTTCCAACTGCCCGATTCCCTGCTTACTGTAGCAACCACGGCAACACAAGGCATGTAGATCAGTATGAAAAGCAGGTAGGAGATGCCCACCAGCGGCGTAAACAGTTTTTCGCCTTTCTTTGGCCCATGCTGGTAGGTGGCCGACTGCAACTCTTTGGTCAGTGGGGCGGCATCTGTTTCGGGGTCTTCGATACCAGTTCCAAAGAGTACTCCCATGGTGGAGACTACAACTTCCTTTGCCGCAGCTCCGGTCAGGAGGCTGATTCCCATCCGCCAGTCGAATCCGAGGGGTTCCAAAACCGGTTCAATGGTTTTCCCGATCCGGGAAATGTATGACTGCTCCAGCCTCTCTTCTTCCGAGGCATTGCTTCCACCGGGAAAATACTCCAGCGCCCATATCAGGATCACGGCTATCAAAATGATACCGCCCATTTTACTCAGATACTGGCGCCCCTTGTCCCACAGGTGAATGAACACAACTTTGATCGTAGGCATCCGGTATGGGGGCAACTCCATGACAAAAGGAGCTTCACTGCTTTTGAACAGAGTTTTTTTAAATACCAGGGAGATGAGAATGGCGAGCAACACGCCGGTAAGATACAATCCGAATATCACATTCCCGGCCTGGTCGGGGAAGACTGCCCCCGCGATCAGGATGTAAACCGGAAGACGGGCACTGCACGACATGAATGGGTTGATCAGCATGGTAAGCAACCGGTCGTTGCGGTCCTTGAGTGTTCTGGTCACCATGATAGCCGGTACGTTGCATCCAAACCCCATGATCAGGGGGATGAAGGATTGCCCGTGAAGCCCCATCTTGTGCATCAGTTTATCCATGATGAAAGCAGCCCTCGCCATATACCCGGTATCTTCCATCAGTGATATGAAGAAGAAAAGGATTAAAATGTTAGGAAGAAAGACAATGACGCTGCCCACGCCTTCGATAATACCATCGGTGATCAGGTCTTTCAGCGGGCCGTCCGATAGTATTGCGCTGACCTGGGTTCCGATCCATGCGACTCCCCATTCGATCCATTCCTGGGGATAAGCCCCGAAGGTAAAAGTGCTTTGAAACATGACCCAAAGGAAAAGGATGAAGAGGGGAAAACCAAGAATGCGGTGGGTAAGGATATGATCAATTTTTTCGGTCATCGTATGACTCTGCTTCACCTTGGCCCCTGGTTTCATGGTTTCACGAAGGGCGCCGGCGATGAAACCGTACTTGGCATCCGTGATCAGTGTCGCCGTATCATCACGGAATGTTGATTCAAGCCTGTTGATTTCCGCACCGGAAATCGCGGTAATCTGCTTTTTCCGGTATGCAGACACAATGCTTTCAAGAATGTCGGTGTCTTTTTCCAGCAATTTGATGCTGAGATATCGGGAGGAATAGCGGTCGGTAAGCGATTTATCTTTCCAAATCTCCTCCTGCAACCGCTGTATCGAACGCTCCAGCTCGTGACCGTAGTTGATATGAACGTGGCGGACAAACTGATTGCGTTCTTCATACACTTCAATCAGCGTATCAAAAAGTTCTGTCATACCTTCACGCCGCGATCCGACGGTCGGTACCACCGGTATGCCGAAAAGGCTGGCCAGTTCCTCATGTTTGAGTACATTTCCCTGGAGCCTGAATTCATCGTACATATTTAACGCGATTACCACCCGAATGTCCATGTCAATCAACTGCGTGGTAAGGTAAAGGTTCCTTTCCAGGTTTGAGGCATCCACCACATTGACTACTATGTCAGGGGCCTTTTCCAGTATGTGTTTCCTGACATAGAGTTCTTCGGGTGAATAAGCAGTCAGGGAATATGTACCCGGAAGATCGGTGATATGGAACGTATATCCGCCATATTTAAAAGATGCCATCTTGGAGTCGACCGTCACTCCGCTGAAATTGCCAACCCTTTCCCGCGACCCGGAGGCCTGGTTGAACAAGGTTGTTTTTCCGCAGTTGGGATTTCCCACAAGCACTATCTCGATCTCTTTCTCTTTTTCGAGGGATCTCGATCTGAGGGCTTCACCGGTCATCGTCCCCTGGTAATCATACAGCCGGGGGCCTTCACCGGCCGGGAGATGCTCTTCGGAACCCCGGTACACTTCAATCAGACGTGCTTCACTCTGCCGCAGCGATACGTGACTCCCCATGATCCTGTATTCGATCGGATCCTGCAAAGGTGCCGCTTTGATAACCAGTACCTCCTTCCCTTTGATAAATCCCATTTCGGTGATCCTTTTTCGGAATGCACCCCTGCCTTTTACTTTGGTGATGACGGCAATTTCTCCCTGCTTGAGGTCTGCGAGTGTAAGCATTTAATTTAGATCAAATTAAGCATGCAAAGATACGAATTCCGGTGGAGATCAGGTCTGGTTACTCCGAAAGTTTATTACAATTGAAATCCTGTCCTGATCAGAAAGGCAAAGGCATGATTGGCCACCGGCTCTGCCCCGCCCGGATGGAGGATATATTGAATATCGGGTTGGATAAAGAATCCGGGGATTATTTCATGTTTCAGATAAAACTCGAAGGT
>CAYLVY010000024.1:17702-35786 GCA_964387205.1 uncultured Draconibacterium sp. | reverse complement strand
AGGAATTGGATTTTGTCGCTCCACAATTAATCCTTTTTGAAGTAATTCATAATGAAGGCATTCTTCATAAGCAGACTCGAGTAATGCTGCCCCCGGTTGTTTATGAACCTCAATGGCACAGCCGATGATAACCCCTGATAAATCATTGAATTGTAAAATTTTTTACTTTTTTTTCGTGCATTTCGTGATACTTTCGTGCATTTCGTGAAATAATATAAATGGATATCACGAAAGACACGAAATAAACACGAAAGACACGAAATGTTTAATCCTGTTGTTTAATCATTTTAATAATGAAAAGTAAAGCGATTGTTGAAAATTTTTCGAACCTTGAACTTCGATCAGTCGCCTAATTCCCGTCAAGCAAACCACTCAATTTTAACAGTGAAAACATTCACTTCGCGAAAGCATGGGAGGATGATATATTCGGAACCTGGTATAGACAGTCTATTTTCAGCAATTAGCAATATGCATATATGATGTTCGGTATCCTTCAAATGGGTGTCCCTGTGTCAAAGCCAGGAAAAAGGGAAGGGATCTGAATTCACCTGCAAAATACCAATATCCTGAATTCCTTCGTATATCGGGACTAATGCCCAAATTACTACGATTTATCTTAAATTGATCTGCTGGTGAAGGGATCGGCGGCCATGGGATCCCCGGTTTCATAACCCATTTTTAACCATTGCATTCGCTGTGCCGACGTTCCGTGGGTGAAGGAGTCGGGAACCACATATCCCCGAGACTGCTTCTGCAGGCGATCGTCTCCCACCGCTCCGGCTGCATCCATCGCTTCCTGAATATCTCCGGGGTGCAGGATGTTTTTCCATTTGCCGGCATAATGCGCCCAGATCCCGGCATAATAATCGGCCTGCAACTCCAGCCTTACCATGGTGCTGTTGAAAGTGACCTCATCCTGTTTCGAACGCAGTTCATTCACTTCATCCAGGGTCCCCAAAAGCTTCTGGACATGGTGCCCTACCTCGTGGGCCACCACGTAGGCCATGGCAAAATCTCCCGAAGCGCCAAGCCTGCTCCCCATCTCCCTGAAAAAATCGAGGTCGATATACACCTTCTCATCTCCCGGGCAATAAAAAGGCCCGGTTGCGGAACTGCTCAACCCGCAGGCCGAATTGATCTGCCCGCTGTAGAGTACGAGTTTCGGTTCCCTGTAAGTCATCCCCGATCGTCTGAACAACTCGCTCCAGGTATCCTCTGTTTCGGCCAGAACCACGGCAACAAACTGTGCCAGGGTATCATCGGCAGGGATCTCTCCCGCGGGCTCCTCCGTGGCCCCTTCACTGCCTGTAAAATTCAATACCTGCAACGGATCTCCCCCCATAAAAAGAATGATTATAACGATCACGATGGTACCGATACCTCCGCCAAACGCGATTTTCCCCATGCCGGCTTTTCTTCGGTCCTCGACATTGCTGCTTTGTCTTAATCCTCTCCAGATCATAATTCAGTGTATTTTGCAGTCAGAACAGGCTTTCTAACCCAGGTACTTTCTGATCTTCATGTGAAGATCGACAGGATTGAAGGGTTTCGATATATAATCATTCATCCCGGAACGGAAGATCATGGCCGAAACATCTGATCGGATCGCGGCAGTAAGGGCCACGATGGGAATGGAAGTGTAAGGTTCCTCCCCCAGGGCCCGGATCCCGGCCGATGTCTGGTACCCGTCCATCTCCGGCATCTGAATATCCATCAGGATCAAATCGTAATGATGACTCCTGACCTTCTCCAAAGCAATAAGGCCATTTTCAGCACCATCCACTTTCAGGTTCCACTCCGTTAAAAACTTAGTGGCAATCAGCTTGTTGACCTTATTATCCTCCACCAGCAAAATCTGTTGTCCATGAAATGCAGTGTATTCATATGCGCCCCTGTCTACCGTTCCGGTTCCTTCTGCTGCATCAAATCCGCCGAAACTGATGGTAAACGTGAAGCATGTACCCTGGTCCGGTTCACTTTTCACCCTGATCTCACTGCCATAAAGTTCCAGCAGTTTCCGGGTGATGACCAATCCGAGGCCGGTACCGCCATATTTTCGCGTGGTTTCTGAACTTCCCTGCACAAATACCTCAAAAATATTGTTCATGGTCTCTTGCGACATTCCGATACCCGTATCCCTTATAAAAAAATCAATCACCACATCGGAACCGGTCCGCCCGTTCAGTTTCAGTTCGATACCGATAGACCCCCTTTCAGTAAACTTCATGGCGTTGCCCATGAGGTTGTTGATGATCTGGGACAGCCGCAGGGGATCACCGGTTACCATCTCGGGGAGTTGTTCATCGACAGTACAATCCAGCCGCAAATTCTTCTCTTTTGCCCTGATCTTCATGGCCGCCACGATCTCCTCCACCAGGTTACGAAGGTTGAATCCGATCTGTTCCAACGACACCTTTCCACTTTCAATCTTTTGAAAATCAAGAATATTATTAATCAGGCCAAGCAGGTTTTCGGCCGAAAACCGCAGGATCTGCAACTCTTCAAACTGATCCTTGCGGGGATTGTTCCTGATCAGCAGATGGGCAGCTCCGATTACGGCATTGAGCGGGGTCCGGAGCTCATGGGTCATCACCGAAAGAAATTTCTTCTGGGCTTCCGAAGCCTCCTCTGCGATGATCTTCGCCTTTTCCAGCCCGATGATAGCCTCCTTCAACTCCTCGTTTTTCTGCAGAATACTGGCATTCTGGGCTTCAATACGTTCCTTCTGGGAAATGGTTTCACGGGTACGCTCCTGAACGGCATGCTCCAGCCTTTCATTGCTGCGTTTCAGGCTCAGGGTGTACAGATGTAATCCCAGCCAGAACAGTAACAGCACCACGACGGTCATCAGAAGGATCACCCACGGGCGGGTGTACCAGATACGTGTTACGGTGAAGCTCCACTTCAGCGACTCGCTGGTCAGAAAATTCCCGGTCTTTTTGGCGCGTAACAGTAAGGTATATTCACCGGGTTCCAGGTTGGCCAGGATTATTGAGCCCGACCGCGAAACCGGCTGCCAGGCAGTATCTCTCCCCTCCAGAAACATCTCCAGGCGGAAGTTGACATAGGGGTAATCCAACACTCCTACCTTCAATGAAGCGAACGAGCGGTTGTGAAAAGCGGCTCCCGAGGAGTGATAAGGTATCTCCTGATCATTATTCAATAAAATACTGAAAATAACCGGCGTTTCGGTTTTTGAAGGCACGGGCAGGGGCATGGAAACCCAGATGCCCTCCACCGTTCCGGCCCAGATGCGGTTGGAACGGTCGGTATGCAACCCACGATAGTTGATGATCCTGGACGACATCCCTGAACGGTCGTCAAAGGAAAGCACTTCACTTCCGGTGTACAGGTGCAGTCCCATGCTGTTACCCATCCATATATTTCCGTTCCGGTCAGCGGCTATCGCTTTGACCGATGATTTGGTCAGCGGCCCCAGATCCGTCCTCGTTATTGTTCCATGCTCATACTTCAGCAAGCCAAAAGAAGAACCCAGCCAGAGGATCCCCTTGCCATCGAAGGCCATATCGTTGATATTTAAATCAATGTTTCGCTCAAAATCAACAGGTTGGCTTATATTTATAAACCCATCCATGGCGGGATCATACCTGAACAGATAGGCGGTGTCGGTCATGCACCCTACATAGAGGCTGCCGTATTTCCCGGGAATTGTGACGAGCGGCCGGGAAGTAAGCCCCTCCCGCACACCATACATTCGGATCCCGAATGAGGGAGAAATCCGGATCAGGGATGGGTTTTGATCCTGGCAGGCCCACAGGTTGCCATCGGTGTCGGCCTGAAGAAAAAATACCGACTGGCCGGAACCTGAGAGATCGAATTTCCTGACCACATTTCCGTCAGGTTTTTCAAACCAAACCCCGGCCCGCGTATCAGAAAACCATGTTCCCCCGTCGGAAGGTACAGCCTGCAGTATGGTAACCCGGGAACGTTTCACGACGGAAATCCCGCTTCCCTGAATGACACCCTGGCCCGATGCGGCCCGGAACACGTTCCTGCCGTCGGAAAACAGAATGTTTCCGTTCTGGTCCTCCGCAATGCACTGGATGTAGTCGATGGTGGTTTCGCGAAAGGGTGAGTAGAAAAGGTTCCTTTGAAGCAGTAACAGACCGTTGTCGGAGGTAAGCCATATGTTGCCCTGTAATCCCTCCACAATACTGTTGATGTTTTTTTCCTTTACCTCTGCAACGTGTCGGATTCGGTAACCAGAAGAATGACGTTCGACTTCATAAAGGCCTGATGCCCACGTCCCTGCGTAGATCCTTCCGGGAGCGTACTGAAAGAGACAGGCTGCTTCGGGACTGTCTTCCACTTTTTTCAGGGATTCGCAGTTCCCCTTCGGTCCAGTTACGAACTCCACCAGGCCGGCGCGGGTGGCGATCAGAATGGTGTGGTCATCAAGGGTGAGGGTGGCCTGAATATTGGACAATGGCCCTGGCAGGACAACTTCGCGGAAAAGGTCCTGATCCGGATCATAAAGGAAGATAAAACCCGGCTCGGCAAAGCCGAAAAGATGCCCGTGCCCATCTTCCGCGAATGAAAAAGAGCGGTGGTAATCATTGGTCACTGCCTTTTCACCCAGAAAATAGGATTTTACACTATCTCCGGTGAAACAATGGATCTTTCGGTTATCGCCCAGCCAAAGTTTCCCGGAAGCGTCTTCATAGCATCTTTTTGGAAACCAGAGCAATGAATCGACCGGCTGGACCGATCCGCGCAATTGCATTTCCAGCTTTACCGGCCGTTCCCCTTTGCGGGAGGTCATTAACCCCATATCGGTCACCACCACCATATCGCCGTTTTTTCTGGTAAAAACGCTTTTGATATAGGGGCTGGGCATCTCCCCTTCATAATGGGTAAACTCATGACCGTCAAATAAAAAAAGTCCCCCGTCGGTAGCCACCCAGATCAGCCCCCTGGAATCGGTTGCGACCGATTTGGCCAGACTGTTGGAGAGACCGTTGTCTTCGGAATAGCGGATGACCTGAAGCGATTGTCCCCATAACAGGCTTGTTAACCCAAAAAAAATGATCAGGCAGATAGAAAAACGGAACAAATGATACTGGTTACTCATGACGATCCGGTTCATGATAGCCTCTTGACATCCTTTTAACAGACCAGTCATCCTTTCCTGCAGAAATCATCAGGATTAAACCGGCCATTGTAGCCTGGCTTCAACAGACAGGGGTAAAAGTAATAAATTTACCTTCAACAAAACAAAACCCGGCTAGATTTAGTTGAAGATGATTTTCGTAAGTTTACGACCGATTTTGAGTATGAAAATTCCAAGTTTTTGGCCCCATGAAAAACCACATTTTCTTTAATCTTTTGGATATCAGCCGGATTTTGCTGGTCGCTGCTGCTATTTTTTTTGGATACCAGATTGGGTTCCGTGAAGGGTATGATCCGGAGGCGCAGCTTCATTTCATGATTCCTCTCATTATTGTGGCCGTGGCAGGGATTTCCGGAGCGGAGGGATTGATCTGGCCACAACAGGCTGCAGAGGCGAAGGGATATGAGACCGGAAGCAATTACCAGCGCCAGTCGGCCATAGCCCTGCTTTCCTACGCCTGCATCGCGGTATGGGTCACCATCTCCGGCTGGGGGCTCTATGCAGAGCTGACCATCTATTTTGCCTTTCTCTTTTTCCTTGTTTTTTCTGGAATGAACCACGCCAGGGATGCCATCCGGAACCGGAATTATTCATGGCAGAATATCAACCGGCCTTTTATAACGCTGTTGCTGATCGCTGCCACTGCCTATCCGGTCGTGATGGCGCTCCTGTCGCCATAAGTTATTGCCAGGCACTCCGATCCTGTATCAGAAACTCCACTTCAGCCTTAAAGCACCCGAGAAGGAACTGAAGTAGTACCATTTCTGCAAAGGCGGCAGGACCACCATTGTCCTGCCATTGAAATATTGAACAAAAAGACCCAGTTCCATATTTTCTCCCAGACTATAACCTACGGTGGGGCCGAGAAAATAGCCGTTCATGTCGGGAAAATATATACCGGAGAGGGTGATATCAAAAAGCGGGGTTACCGGATAAGAACCGGAAATAAACAGGTTCCATTCGGTAAAGGAGAGCATTTTCGGGGAGGCAGGCAGGCGGACCACATTGACCATGTCGGCCGGGAGGGTCTGGCCGGGCAACTGGTTGTAGAAAACCTGCAAAGCCAGGTATAGCGAATTAGGAAAGGTGTAGTCGGCGCCAATAGTGGCCAGAAATGTCCCCGCAGTATCGAAACAGTTCTTTTTGGGATGATAATATGTAACCTCTCCGCGGAAGGCAGCCCCTGCAAGGTTGCCCGACCAGCCGGCACCGGCAACATAGTCCCGGTCGTCGGCAAGCCCGGCGAGGAACTGAATATCGTATCCTGCGGTATTGAAGCGTCCAAGGCCGGCCATCGTGAGGCGCCCTTCCGCATTCCATCCGGCGGCCAGCTCCACCGCAGAAGTGCCCGACGGATGGTACTGAAGCCTCAGGGCATCACTTCCGGGCCGCTCGGGATAATCAAAATCATACCACGAATAAGTATTGAAGATATCATTGGGGTTCCAGACTATGGCCTGACCCCAGTTTATGCGCTGACGGCCGGCGGTCAGCTCTGCTTTTCCGTGTGATATTGTAATAAATGCTCTGTCGAACTGTGAAACCAGTGCGTAAGAACTTCCGGAAGCAATATTCCAGGTCATCCCGATCAATCCGTTATCGCTGAAAAGGAGCTCGCGATAGGCCGGATTGGTTTGAAGTGACTGCCCAAACAGAAAACGGTTTCTCATCCCGGCTTCAACACCTAAAAAACCTGCAGGTTTCCACGAGAGATCCAGTCGGTTTTGAAATTCATTGTCCGTTACCCAGGGCTTTTCGATGTCGGAAACCTGCACCATTTGCAAGTCGCTCAGATACCCCTTCCATCGAAATTTCCGGGAAAGGCTGTCCTGGGAAAATACCTGAAAGGAGATCAGGGCAGCCAGGCAAAGAAAAATTCCTGCTTTCAGCCCCGGTGATCGTCCGGCGCAATACTTTTCCATAGTGTTATCGATGCTTCCCAGAGCTTTTTCCCCTCCAGGGGATCATACACTTTCGGATCCATCTTTTTGGGTTTGAACATGTGAAGGTACTCTCCGGTTTTTCTTTCATAATCCGGCGAAATGGCCATATAAACCACAGGCAGGGCCGCTTTCCCGGCAGGGCGGAAGATCAGGCTGAAGATCAGGTTCAGCACCTGGCGCAGGAAAAAGGGGGCGGCACGGGTAATGTTGGTATGCACGGGTCCCGGACAGATCACATTCACCCCGACACATATCTTGTCGCGGTTGATCCTTCGCGACCATTCGACGGCATACGTATTCAGGATCAGTTTGAAATAACTGTAGTTCTCGATCCCTTTGGAGACCCCGTAGTCGTAATACTTTCCGAATTCAGCATAATCGATGGCCGAACACCCCTGGTGGGAGTCGGAGGAGATAAATATGATCCTGGGGAGAAATGATGCATCATCACGGAGGGGAATAATTCCTTTTTCCACCATTAGATTGGTCAGGATTACGTTTGAGAGGTAATTCACCTGGAACATCTCCTCCTGGCCGGATGAAGTCATCCTGGGTTTGGGCAACGCCACCCCGGCGTTCAGAATGGTCACATCGGGATGTAACCCCTTCGCGGCCATCAGGTCGGCAAAGGCATACACGGTGCTTATCTCCGACAGGTCGACATACCATTGCTCAATGAATGCCGATCCACTCTCACGCCGGGCTTTGTGCAGCGCTCCCTCACTGCGTGTGCGGTTCGCCATCACCACCTTCGCCCCGCGACGCGCCATCTCAACGGCAAGGGCATAACCCAGTCCCGAATTGGCCCCGGTAATAAGGCAAATTTTTCCGTCAAACCTCTCTTTTTCACTGAACCTTAGTTCGTTATCCTGTTTTCTGAAACGATCTGCGAAGCCTGCCAGGGAGGCAATCACGGGATTATCGAAGCGACCATGTGACATGGATGCAAAACTATATATTCCGGCAGAAACCTGCAATGAAGAAAAAAAATTGATACCTGTCCAACTATTTCCGTTTTGATGTATATTTGAAATGTTCTATATCTTACTAATTCCATATCATATGGATCCCTGTGCCCAACCCGGAAAACCCACTTCTGATCACGCTGAACCTGACAGTCTGGCCTTTCTTGCAGAAACAGCCGTTCGTCTGATTTCTTCAGAGATCAGAAGCCATATCTATGCCTATATTGCCGAATGCCTTCACCGGCTGAACCCGGCTTCCATTGTCTTCATTCATTCAGTGGACCAGGAAAACCAGATCATCCGGGATGAAGCATATATAGAGCCTGACGAAATCCCGGAGATGCTCAAACCCTTTACGGAAGTGGGCCGGAATGGTCGCATATTCTCTTATAACGATGACATTAAACCACTCTTTGAAACTAGTATTCAAAAGATTACCGGGGGCATAACAGAAACTATAGTGTTGATGCTGCTCCATCAGAAACATCATTGCCCGTTGGCTGCCATTTATGGTATTTCCTTCCGCGTCGGGGCCAGGATTTACGCTTTGGCCATCCAGATCCTGCCTGAAGGTAAAAGCCTCCGGCAAATCGGAACCATCAATACCTTTCTGATCAACGCTGCGGTGACCCTGAAAAGGATAGAAGCGGAAAAGACCGAGGAGAAATATCGCTCCATGTTTGAAAACATGAGCCAGGGGGCATTTTATCAGGGCCCTGATTTCCGTTTTATCGATGCCAATGCGGCTGCATTGGATATCCTGGGGGTTGACCGCGAGGAGTTGCTGCAGATCGATCCGGTAACGGCTTCCTGGGATGCCCTCGATGAAAACATGCAGCCAATCCCTTTGGACAGACTACCCTCCAGAGAGGCATTCCAGACACGAAAAACCATACAAAACAAAGTTATTGCGCTCTATAACAAACGGATACGGGATTATAAGTGGTTAATCATCAACTCCATTCCACAGACGTACCCGGATAATGATATTCCGTTCAGGGTTCTGGTTACCATCCAGGACATTACCGAACAAAAGCAGATGGAACGGATCATGGCCGCCAGGCTCAGGATCCTCGAACAATCGGGAAAACTTACCCTCCATGAACTGCTGGTGGCCACCCTGAATGAAGCCGAAATCATCAGCAGAAGTGAAATCAGTTTCTACCATTTTCTGGAAAACGACGGAAAGACGATCTCGCTCCAGGCGTGGTCGGCCAATACGGTGGAACATATGTGCAAAGCCAGTCCGGATAGTATGCATTATCCGGTTGACCAGGCAGGGATATGGGTTGATTGTCTGAAAGAGCGCAAACCTGTTATCCATAACAGATATGATTCTGAACCCCATCGGAAAGGCTTTCCTGAAGGGCACGCTTTATTATCCAGGGAGTTGATAGTTCCGGTAGTAAGAGACAATCAGGTAGTAGCGATCCTCGGAGTTGGAAATAAGAAACTTGATTATCATCAACCGGACGTGGTGGCAATCTCAACCCTGGCAGACCTGGCATGGGAGATTGTGGAGAAAAAAAGGGCGGAGGAGTCGCTCCGTGCCAAAGATGCCCAGGCGCGTGCCCTGCTGGAAGCCATTCCCGACCTGATGTTCCGGTTGGATGCTTCCGGAGTATACCTCGATTACAAAGTCCCTCCCGGAGAGTTGTATTATCAGGAGGCTGACATCGTCGGTTTGAATACCAGGGACATTACCCCTCCGGAATTCAACATTGTGCTGCAGAAAAACATGAAGCTCGCGCTGAAAACAGGCCGGATGCAGGAGTTTGAATACTGCCTGCCCATTCCCGGTATGGGAGTTCAGGATTATGAGGCCAGGATGGTACCCTCCTCTCCAACTGAGATCGTGGCCATTGTGCGGAATATTACCGCACGAAAGCAAACCGAACGGACCATCGCCGAAGCCAACGCCAATGCACGGGCCATCATGGAGGCGACCGCTGATGTGATCATCCTGATCGACCAGCATATGCGGGTAATTGACACCAATGAGTCCCACGCCAGCCGTTTTGGCCTGACACGGCAGGAGATGATCGGTAAAACCATTGACCAGTTCCTCCCAACCGAAATCGCTGCAAGACGTGCAGGATGGGTTAACCAGGTGCTGCAATCTGGTGAACCTGTTCTGGCTGAAGATGAAAGAAACGGAAGGTGGAGTAAATTCGCCATTTACCCGGTGAAAAATGTGAACGGCATTGCCGACAGGGTGGCGGTATTTTCAGAGGATATCACCGAACAGAGGTTGTATGAAACAAACCTTGCCCGGAGCGAAGCCCGGTTGAAAGAACTAAACGCCACCAAGGATAAATTTTTCTCGATCATGGCCCATGATCTGAAAAGCCCGTTCAACAGCATTGTCGGTCTTACAGAGATCCTTGCCGAACAGGTGAAAGAGAAAGATTTCGAAAATATCGAAAAAATAGGCGAACTGATCGTCGGTTCCTCGCACCGGGCGCTCGACCTGCTGACCAACCTGCTGGAATGGTCACGCGCACAAACCGGAACCATTCCATTTGAACCGGGTTTTCAGGAATTTGTCTCCCTGATTGATGACAGCCTTGAACTGGCATCGGCGCAGGCTTCCCTCAAATCGATCCGGATTGAAAAGCATTTGCCGCCGGCATCCCTTGTGTACTGCGATAAATCCATGATCGGCACCATTCTCCGGAACCTTATCTCCAATGCACTCAAATATACCCATCCCGGCGGACAGATTCAAATCTCGCTGTCGGAGGAAAAAGACCAGGTTATCATCAGCGTTTCAGATACCGGTATCGGCATTGAGCCCGATCGGATGACCACCCTTTTCCACATCGGTGAAACCTTTTCCACACCGGGTACCCACAACGAAAAAGGTACAGGCCTCGGGCTTATCCTTTGCCGTGAATTTATCGAAAAACACCACGGGAAGATTTGGGCTGAATCCGAACCCGAAAAGGGATCGGTTTTCAGATTTTCCCTGCCGGTGGTAAATATTTAATCAGTATAATATTTATTTTCAATCAATTGACCCGGTTTCGCCGGCAGTTATCCATTTGTAACATTCCTAAATGGTAAAAAATGCATTACTTTTGCAAAAATAAATTACATCATTGTTTAAATTAAAAACAAAAAACTATGAAAGCACTAAGATTAATTCTCGGCCTGATGATGGTGGTTGCATTCCTGAGTTCCTGCTCCAAAGACGAAGATCCTGAAATTCCCGTGGACAAAACCCCAACGCTGACCTTTAAAGTTGAACAAGGTTTCGTTTCGGGAAATACTACAATGACCACCAGCACCGATTTTAAAGTGGGCATCGTCGGTTTATCGAACACCAACTCCAATGCCAAACTGGTCAAACTTACCATAACCCGTGTCTTCAACAGCATCCCTGTTACCCAGGACACAACGTTCAGTTCCAATTCTCTGAATGTTGTAATTAATGCTGTTTCCAGCAATCTGGCGGGCCAGGAAAACTGGTTCTTCGAAGTAACGGACAAAGACGGATTCAGCAAAAAAATCAGTTTTACCATCACCACTACAGCACCAAGCAACCCCATCGAGAGCTATTCCATGAAGATCATGGGGGCACAGGGAAGTACAACCGGTAGCTCGTTTGCTTCTGTGAATGGTAACATTTATTCTCTGGCCAAAGCCAAAGACAGCGCAGCCATAATCGACTGGCTCTATTTCTACGGCGCCACCAACTTCGCTACCCTGGCCAGCCCGAAAGATAACGACGCTGCTTCGGTATTCAACGACCCCACCAACGGTCTCGCCACCTGGAGTGTCAGGAACAATACCCTGTTCAAAAAGGTATCCGACGTCATCGACTGGAACAGCATTACCAACGATGAAGTGATCGTGGCCCAGACCGCCTCCGGTGTCACCAACACCAAGGTCAACAACCTCGCCGCCAACAACATCCTCGCCTTTATTACCGCTTCAGGAAAGAAAGGTTTGATAAGGGTTGAAAGCATTACCGGGACAAACAGCGGAACCATCACCATTTCGGTGAAAGTGCAGAAATAACCGGTAATTTCATTATAAAAAAAGGCTGGCCTGAAACACAGGCCAGCTTTTTTATTATTCCCCTGAAATCCCTATGGAAGGGAATTCTTGAATTGCTGATAACGATCGGGAAAATATTGTCCGTGTACTCCCCCCAACGACTGGAAGACCTCGTTGATCTTCTCCAGCCTGTCGGGCGGAGAGGGATGGGTGCTCAAAAATACAGGCGGATAAGGTTCACCGGCCATTTTCTCAAAAAAAGCACCAACTGATGCAGCGTCGTATTCGGTAACGTAGAGGTATTTTACCGCATAGGAATCGGCGGAATATTCATGTTCGCGGCTATAGGCCAGGTTACCGAGCCCCAGGGCCAAATCGGCGATGATCTGGGTCAGTTGGGAGGGATTATTCCCCAATATCAGGCCAAGAAGAAAGGCTTCACCGTATTGGACGGTCATTTGCTGGGAGGTGTGGCGACGGTCGGCATGGGCCATCTCATGGGCCATGATCCCTGCAAACTGAGCTTCATTGTCGAGAAAACGGATCAGGCCGGTGTAAAAATAGAGGTTACCTCCGGGCACACAAAAAGCATTCACAATGCTGTCATTTTTTATGATCCTGCATTTCCATTGAAAAGTGCCGGCATAAGAGAGCTTGCCGGATGCCAGTACGGTATTCCTCACCCGGTAAAGATGTTCATACGCGGCTTTATGGGTAGCCGAGTCAAGAACCGGATATTCGCCCGGTTTGCTCATGATCTCCTGATCGATCTGCTTACCGAGTGCTATGTCGTCGCTTAAGGAGAAAATCGTGATGGGGGCCGGGTCGCCATCCTTGGTGCAGGCCGTTATCCAGATGATCAGTCCTGTCAGCAGCAAGAATCGGATAGATTTCAGCATGGTCTTCATAATTGCGAGGTTTGGTTAGACAGGTAAAATTATGACAAATTCACCAAAAACGGAAATAAAAATCCGTTCCTGCCGATTAATATGAAAACACCGGGAAGGTGCAGGACCGCCTCCTCCCCGGTATGGTAAGGTTTTCAAAAAATCTATGAACAGGCCTGGATCAGTACCGGATCAGTTTGATGGTCCGGCTCTGTTGTCCCGATACGATCTGAAGGAAATAGACCCCTGGCTGCCATCCTGAACCGTCTACGCTGACACCATTCTCCTGTCGATTGACGGTGAAAGCAACCCGGTTGCCCCTGATATCAAATACCGCCATGGATTGTGCCGGATCTTCTCCCGATAAATTCAATTCAATAATAAATGATTGGCTGAATGGATTGGGATAAACCCTGTACAGATCCCCTCCCTGCGGTCCATGAGCCCGGATGTCGCCGGTAATGGCCGCTACTGAAGTATAAGGAATGGTGCTATCTTCAGGGCAGTACACGCCATCCTGCGCAATGCGGGCCGTTAAAGATCCGCCGTTGGTCACCACGGTTCCTTCCAGCATATGGATCGATTGTCCGGCAATGAGTGACACGTAAGAACCCCAGAAAACCATGAAGGGGGCATCCCCGCCTGTGGTGATGGTTTCCGTTGCATCGAAGCAAGGTGAATAGGGCGCTTCGAAAAACATATTCTGAAGGTTCAGAAAAGGCAGAATGGCAGGTCCGTCGGCAAAGAGTACCGTTGTCTGATTGTCATCAGGGTACCAGGTATTACCTCCGTCAGTACTGATCGTAAAGAAAATATCGAAAAAACTGTCGATGCGGTAACCTCCCGGAACCTCTGCCAGCGTCATGATTCCGGTAGAACTGTCCTGTGGTGCACCCGACTCCGTCATGATGAACCCGGGAGGAAGGTTCCCCCCCTGGAGTTGCATGGAGATGATCCCGGTGTTAAAAAAGGATTTTCCGGCCGAATCCAGCATATGCGACACACGGCTCACCACATTGCACATCGCGGAATAAGGAAGAAATGTGTGACCGGAATCGCAGGAATAATCAAATGTCACAGGCGAAAACCATGAATAATCCAGGGTTTCCTGATAACCCGGAGGCGGGATGATATTATCATAGCCGGAAAGTACCAGGTTGGTCACCTGAAACCTGCCGTTGTCAAAACTCATTACTGCATCGTCGATGGTCCGGTGGCTGGTTCCGCCGGGGAGGTAATTGACGGATTGCTTGCTCCTGGTGACCGGGCATTCGACAATGAACATGATATCGCCGGCGCCACCCATCGCATTGGACAGAGCGCCTCCCCATTCATTTTTATTTTTGTCGTAAGTGGCATTCTCATCCACCGTACCCCCTGGTATCCCCTGCTCCTTGTCGTGGGTGATCACCAGGCCATATTTCCCGTTGCCCAGATCGGTCATGCCGGTAACCGCAACGCAATGTCCTTTTCCGTTTTGGTTCTTCCATCGTACCGTCATTTCAACATCCTGACCATTTTTGATCTCCTTCATGACATCCCCGAAACGGTTACCCGAAAACTTACGGGTAGTGACCGGTAACTTTTTCTTTTTACAATGCTCCTTTTTGGCCGGATAGATGTTGCTTTCCAGGGTGCCGTTGCCCGGTGTGGTGCCAAACGACTGCCCGAGACGGTTAATGGAGATATCCTCCGCCTTCATCCCCAGGTTGTATTTATCGTTCAGCCAGTGTAGTGAATTGGAGACCCCTGCGGGGACGCAGAAATTGTGCGGGCTTTCCTGGTTGGGGAAGTCCTGGTGTGTTTTCGGGATATTATCGACAGCTTGTCCCCCAACCTGCTTCCTCGCCGGAGCCGGGAATACACCACCGGTCCCCGGAGCGAAAAGGCCGGTGAAGAGCACAATATTATCCTGTGTGACGGTATCAATGGTATTGGCCAGTGGCTTTCCCTGGATCGTAGGGGTCAGGGTCAAACCGTAATGGATGCCGGTTACCACATCGCCGGCGCTTCCGATGTCGAACCAGAAGCGCTGGGTTTGCATCATTCCGTATCCGCGGGTGGTTACAACCGGCATGTTTTCGATGACCCACGCGGTGTCGATGGCAAGATTAAGATACATGATGTTTTCAAAACCAACGAACGCCAGATCTACTGCACCCCAATCCGAATATTGTGTCAGGGTGCCATCCAGGTTGAAATTGAGTTGGTGAAATACCGGTACCGGGGGTTCAAACATTTCAAAAACACATTCCACCCCCGAATCGTTATCTCCCCACTGCACAAGGGTATCGGATTCCTTTACCTGAAAACTGAGGCCATAAACCCCCGGGCTGACCTCGGCCAGCACCACTCCGGAAACTCCGTTGTTGATCAATTGATTACGCGCGTTGTTCAGTATGTCATAAGGGCTCATGCCCTCAAAGGTAGCCACCTGGGCAACACAGGCGGAGGTTCCGATATAGATCATCCCGGGCGATTCCCCCGTGACTGTTTTTCCGCTGGCCGGCGTATGGCAGGTATAAAGGGGAGCGGTCCCTCCGAAAAGTTCTGACCAGAACCCCGGCTGCAGATCCTTTTCGATCTGATCCTTTTCACCAGTATCGTCAGGTCCGAATTTAAAAAATACCCGCTGATTTTCGTGGGCAGTATTGTCAACGGTAACATTAGCGCCGCTTGCAGTGGCAGTGAAAACTCCCGCGCAGGAATTATTGATCCTGTCGGCAATCAACTGGGCTTTCTCCGCCGCTGTTTTTCCCTCTGGTATCTGTACCACAATACCTTCACATTTATCAGTCAGTGATTTTATCGAAATCGTAAACTTCCCCCCTTTGGCAGGGGTCTGGCAGGTAAAAGTGGTAGCCCGGGCAACAAGTCCCGGAAACATCAAAACCAGGGTACAAACGGCCATAGCTGCCCTGACCGTCATGAGCCATTCCCTGACCGGGGAATGAGCTTTTCCTGACATAACCAATAGAGTTCTTTTCATACAATCCTCCTTTTTAAATGATTCATTTTTAGGTGTTTTCATTCCTGAATACGAAAATGAAAATCCCCGGTTTATTGAGAGGCAAGGTAGGATTTTAAATACTGATAATCAATTATCTACAGAATGAATAGTGCTGGTATGGAAGGAAAAATAACTTGGTGACGAAGAGATATTTCCCCCGAACAAAGGAAATATGTCGCCCGGCAGGTGTCTGGTTGTTGTTCAATAGAGTTCCGTTTCGGAGATCAGTGGAGTGGCCCTGGAGCCGGTTATGGTGATCCTGATCCTGCCGGCGACCACCCCGGGCAGCCTCAGGATACGTTTATAACCAATAGTGGTCGCACTGGCCAGGGTCTCCCAATGTTCTCCGGTCAGGGCATCCACGCTGAAAGCGGTGACCCGTTGCCCCAGGGCAATATGCTCTTTGATCACGATGTACCGTAAGACCCTGGCACTGTCGAGGGTGAATACCACCGAGGCGGTATCCTCATCGTCATTCAATGCCCAATAAGTTTCAGTATCGTTGTCCAGCAGGTTGTCGGGGGCAAACCGTGGGCTGTTTCCCCTGATCCGGCTGGCTGTGACGGTGGCATTGGCCAAGAGGTTCGTATCAAATGCTTCATCCAGCAGTTGCCGGAATCCCTGAAGCGATTGAATATCGTTTTCATGCAGCAAACCCCGCCGGTCGGGTGGGATGTTAAGGAGCAGCAAAGCGCCTCGTCCGACCGATTTCAGGTAGATGTCGAAAAGCTCTTCCGGGGTTTTTACCAAACTGTCCTCTTTTTCATGCCAAAACCATCCGGGACGGATCGAAACATCGGCTTCTGCGGGCACCCATTGCTTGCCATCGGGTGAGCCGGTGGCTAAAAGCCCGCATATCCCCGGCTTTCCGGCATACAGCGTATCGGTGGTGATTGTATTAAAATTGGTCTCCCCGGCTACACCGCTTTCATTCCCTACCCACCGGCATCCCGGACCGGCATCGCTGAAAAAGATCGCACCCGGTTGCAGGCTATCGGTCATACGGATCACACCAGGCCAGTCATAGTAGGTTTTCCCGTCAATCCTGCGTGTCTCCCGGGCGCCTCCATAATAACCGTCGCCACCGTTGGCGCCATCGAACCAGATTTCAAAAAAAGGCCCGTAAAGAGTGATCAGTTCTGTGAGTTGGTCACGATAATACTGAAGATATTCAGGGAAGCTGTAGCGGGAATGGTGGCGGTCCCATGGCGAGAGGTAGATGCCAAAACGCATTCCGTGTTTCCGGCAGGCCTGGGAGAGTGCTCCCACCACATCGCCGTGGCCGTCAAGCCAGGGGGCATTCCTTACACTATGCTCCGTGAACCGGGAGGGCCATAAACAGAATCCGTCATGATGCTTCGCCGTCAGAATAACCCCTCTGAAACCTGCATTTTTCAACACTTTGACCCATTGTCCGGGGTCGGCCTGTGATGGATTAAAAAGCATGGGAGTTTCATCTCCGAACCCCCATTCCCGGTCTGTAAAGGTATTGATGCTGAAATGGATAAACGCGTTCATCTCCATCCTGTGCCAGTTCAGTTGCGCTTCCGAAGGCAAAGGATAAACCGGGGAGGGAGCGGGAACCATTTCCTGGCTGTGTGAAAAAAGAAAACCAAAGAGAGACAGGAAAAAAATCAGGAAGTTTTTCATCTTACATACAAAAATAATTCTTTAAAACCTGCTGCCCGAAATATCCCAAAACCTGTTAAAGAATTCTTTAATTTTTTCGATCAACGTACCTGCCAACTCTGCGTATCCGGGTACTTCTTTTTCACCCTCTTGTATCCGCTGTAATACTCCTCAAAAGTTTTTAGCAGCACAATTCCGCCCGCTTCCTTCTCTCCAAAGAGCGCAATATTTTAGTTGGTGGCATCTTCCGGATGGCAGAAGCAAACTATGTTACCAAAGGTCTTTACCGAATATCAAACCGGTCGTAGCGCGGCATATCTCTGCAGCTACCTGCTCAGGGGTAATGGTTCGGATACAAGCACAATCTCCGGATTTCCGGCAATCGTCGCATTCCTTATCCAATACCAGAAAAGAGGCGCCGGGCCCTAAAGGTGCCCATCGTTTAGGGAAAATGGGACGCATTGGGGCATATAGGCCGATGGCCCCGATCCCGAGGGCAGCAGCAAGGTGCAACGGC
>CAYLVY010000024.1:4299-17692 GCA_964387205.1 uncultured Draconibacterium sp. | reverse complement strand
CTGTACTGGCGGCCACGAGAATATCGGATCCGGCAATGAACTGCATCAGTTCCGGTAAAGTCAGTTTTCCGGTCATGTCGGTCACGCGGCTCCTGTGTTGATCAAGAAACACCGACATCATCCCACCTTCCTCGCGGGTCCCGGTAATGAAGATCTCAAATTTCTCCGGGGGCAGCAGGCGGACAAGTCCGGAAAAGTTATCCAGCCCCCACTCGCGGGCACTTCCTTTGGATTTTGGGTGAAGGATGACCCGGATATGTCTTTTTTTAGAAAACGGTGCTGAATTATCCATGTTCTGCGGCAGCTTCAGCCCATACATATGCCTGATCTCTTCCGGACTATAACTATCCCGGAGTCCAAGGCCCTGAAGCATCCGAAGGTTCAGTTGCGCTTCATGAAGATCGGAATTTTTCCGGGGTATCCGCAACAGCTTATTGCAGGTAAACCAGGTATATATCCTTCCTGACGTAGCGATCCGGAGGGGTATTCCCGCGTTTTTCGCCGCCCGGCAAACCGCAGGGACAGGAAAAACATGGATAACCGCATCGGCCTTCAGTTTGGGGAAAGGCATCTCCCATGAGAGAAATTCATCGACATGGATACATGCTTCCACCACTGGTCGGGTATATTCACGTCCGAGAAAGACGACGGTACAGCCGGGAATTTCACTTTTTAGTGCCGCAGCCATGGGGAGGGTGAGCACCACATCCCCGATACTGTCGGTGCGGCTCAGGATTATGCGCATTATCCCCTGATGGCTTTAATGCCGGGTAGCTCTTTTCCTTCGATATATTCCAGCATGGCGCCGCCGCCGGTGGAGACATAACTGACTTTATCGGCGAGATTGTACTTATTGACCGCTGCAACGGAATCACCGCCACCAACCAGGGTAAATGAGCCGTTGGCCGTTGCTTTGGCCAGCTCTTCGGCGATAAAGCGGGTTCCTTCTTCAAAGTTGTTCATCTCGAACACCCCCATGGGCCCATTCCAGAGAATTGTTTTCGACTGGTCGATGGCATGGGCGAATTTCACCCGGGTGTTGGGACCGATATCGAGGCCCATCCAGGGAACCTGAATTTCAAAGGCGCTGCTGGTGCGTTTATTGGCATCATTGGAGAACGCATCGGCCAAAATGGCATCCACGGGGATCATCAGATTAATCCCCTTGTCTTCGGCTTTGTCCAGAATACTCTTCGCCATTTCCACAAATTCGTCTTCCACCATGCTGGCACCGGTTTCACCGCCGAGCGCTTTGATGAATGTGAACATCATACCGCCCCCGATGATCAGGTTATCTACTTTGTCCATCAGATGGTTGATGATCTCTATCTTGGTGGAGACCTTTGCGCCTCCGAGAATTGCCGTAAATGGCCTTCGTCCGTCTTTCAGGCATTTATCGATCGCCTCTATCTCGTTGCCCATCACATACCCGAACATTTTTGCTTCCGGAAAATAATCGGCAATGATGGCCGTGGAAGCATGGGCCCGATGGGCTGTGCCAAAAGCGTCGTTGACATACACGTCACCCAGTGAAGCCAGTTTTTGCGCAAAAGCGGCATCCCCTTTTTCCTCTTCTTTGTAAAATCGCAAATTTTCCAGCAGCAACACTTCACCAGGTTTTAAGTCTGCTGCCCTGGAAACGGCAGAAACACCGATACAGTCATCGGCAAATTTTACTTCGCGGCCAAGCTTTCCGGAGAGGTAATTCACCAGGTGTTTCAGCGAGAATTTATCTTCGGGGCCACTTTTCGGCCGGCCCAGGTGTGACATCAGGATCACCGATCCGTGGCCGTCAAGGATTTTTGTTATCGTGGGTATCGTGGCATCGATTCGTGTAGTATCAGTAATCTGGCAGGCGTTGTCCATGGGCACGTTAAAGTCCACGCGGATCAAAACTCTCTTACCTGTAAAATTAAAATTATCAATCGTTTGCATGATCGGGATTTTTGTATTTGATCTTGCAAAGTTAAAATTTTCCGGTGTTGAAACGAGGATATTTCTATCTTTACCTTGATTTTTACATCCGATCAATGAATGATTTGCACATAACCCTGGTACAGTCCGATATTTTCTGGGAAGACACACCAGCGAACCTCGACCGGTACGGCCACCTGATCGCCAGAATTAATGAACCGACAGATCTGATCCTGCTTCCCGAGACCTTCAACACGGGTTTTTCCATCAATCCGGCGTTGTGTGCCGAAGATATCCACGGAAAGACGATGCAGTTTCTGAACCGGATGGCCCGATCCACCAATACCGCGATCATGACGACCTTGCTGATCGCCGAAGACAAACAGTTCTTCAACCGGCTGGTCTGCATGTACCCCGATGGCCATTTTGAAACGTACAACAAACGCCACCTTTTCCGGCTGAGCGATGAATACAAACTGTTCAGCCAGGGAACCACGCGGATGGTATTTGAAGTAAACGGTTGGAAAATCTTCCCTCAGATCTGCTATGACCTGCGTTTCCCGGTATGGAGCAAAAACAGTTACGATAACGGTGTGTATGGATATGACCTCCTGATCTACCATGCCAACTGGCCTGCGAGTCGATCGCAGGTGTGGAAAACCTTACTGCCCGCGCGGGCCATTGAAAATCAGGCTTATGTGGCCGGTGTCAACCGTATTGGCCCTGACGGGCACGGAACAACCCATACCGGAGATTCCATGGTTGCCGATGCCAAGGGAAATCTTCTTTATATCGCCCCCACCAACACCGAAGATATCCGGACAGTCTCCCTTTCGGCAGAAAGCCTCAAACTTTTCAGAGAATCATTTACCGTCGGGATGGATTGGGACCAGTTCACCATCAAAGTAAAAACCAGGTCATGATCCCCCTGAGCGTTACCGTAATCACCCGTAATGAAGAAAGAACCATTCTCCGTTGCCTGGAATCGGTCAAACACGTGGCAGCAGAAATAGTGGTGGTGGATTCCATGTCTACCGATAATACCGTCGGGATTTGCACTGACTTCGGCTGCAGGGTCTTCCGGAAACCATTTGAAGGCTATGGCCCGCAGAAACAATTCGCAGTGGATCAGGCCACACACGACTGGATCTTCTCTATAGATGCCGATGAGGTGGCAACTCCTGAACTGATCGATGAGATCCGTGAACTGCTGAAACAGGAGCCCCTCCTGAATGGCTTCAGGATGCCGTTTTCCCTTTATTTCATGGGACGGATCATGAAGCACAGCGGCCTGGGGAACGAGTTTCATCTCCGGCTTTTCAACCGCAGACAGGGTCGGTTTACCACTGTTCCTGTACATGAGGGCATTGAAATTCAGGGGCCATGCGGCACCCTGAAGGAGCGTATCATCCATTATTCCTACCGTGATATCAGTCATCATCTTAAAAAAATCAATATCTATACCACACAGGCTGCCACCGGATATCATCACCGGGGAAAACATTTTCCAAAAATCTGGGTGGCGTTTAAGTTCCCATTCAGCTTTTTTTCGTTCTATATCCTGAAGGGAGGAATTCTGGATGGTTACCAGGGATTTATGTGGTCATTTCTGGCAGCTTTCTATGCTTCCCTGAAGATTGCCAAAACCATTGAAATGACCGGGCAAAAATGACACCTTTTCTGATAACGGCCTTGGCGGTTGTGATGGTTGCCATGATCTGGCTTACACTGGAATACAGTATCCTGGTTCCTCCCCGGAAGGGATTACCGGTGCTGATGTATCATAAGGTCAGCCCGGCTGAACCGGACGGACTCAGTGTCACCCCCGGCCAATTTGATGCCCATCTTCGGTATCTGAAAAAACATGGTTACCATACCATAACTTTCAGCGCCCTCCTGGCCTTGTGGCGGAACCACGATCCGTTACCCCCCCGGAGCCTGATTATAACCTTTGATGATGCCTATACCAATTTCCGCGATTTCGCGATCCCTTTGCTGAAAAAATACGGATTCACCGCCTCGGTGATGGTCCCGGTTGCCTGGATGGGCAAAGTCAATGCCTGGGATAAGGGCATGGAACCCATTCTTGATGCCGTTGCATTGAAAGGACTGGCTTTGGACTGTGAAGCGGAAATCGGGCTTCACTCTTTTCTGCACCGGAATTTCAATGATATGGGCCCGGAAGAGATCAGGGGCGACCTGGAAATGTGCCGCAGGGTGCTTGAATCCGAAGGGATCCCTTATGTTCCTGTGCTTGCCTATCCTTATGGCGCTTTTCCGCGCAAACATGAAGAGAGAAAAGCGGCTTTGTTTGAGGTTTTCCGGCAATCAAAACTCAGTTTTGCCCTGAGGATCGGCAACAGGATCAATCGGTGGCCCCTGGTCAATCCTTATGAAATTCAGCGGATCGATATACGGGGAACCGACCCGTTGTTCATCTTCGGGATCAAAGTAAAGAAAGGGCGTGCCAAAATGTTTGCCTGACCGTATGAAGATAACCTGGCCACAATTTGAACGGTTCTGGTACCTGCTTTCGATAGGGGTGATCATCGCAGCGATGCCCTTTTCCAAATTCCTGATCAGCATGGGGCAGTTCATGCTCATCGGGGGATGGATAGTCGGGCGTTTTGATTACCATCAATGGATGGAAACAATGCGCCCCCTCTCAACCGGCATACGGATCATCCGTATCTTTCCCCTTTCGATAATGTTGATGCTAAGGGGAATAACCAGCGGTTTCAGGGATTTTTTCCGTCACCGGGCAGCCCTGCTCTTCTCTTCGATCCTCCTGATGCACCTTGCCGGTCTCCTGTTTACCACCGATTTTCAATATGCTTTCAAAGACCTGCGTACCAAACTCCCGTTGCTGATCATCCCGTTGGTGTTGGCGACTACCACACCGATCCAAAAGACTATGTTTCGCCGGTACCTCTTTTTGATGGTGCTGGCCTTGCTGGTACGCACGCTTTTCAACACATGGGCGATCGAAACCCGGGATTTCGTGGATCTGCGGGAGGTTTCAAGGAATGTATCCCACATTATCCTGAGTTTGATGCTGGCACTCGGCATCTTTGTTTCAGGGTATTTCCTCTTCGAAAAGAACAACAGAAAGACAATCTTTCGGGTAGCGTGTTTCCTTGTAATTGTCTGGTTTATAACCTATCTGATAATTTCCGCCTCCTTTACGGGTTTAATTATCAGCCTTTTCATATTGCTGTTCCTCACCCCGTTCCTGATTATGAAAGCCATCAAAAGGAGGGTACGTTGGGTAGCTGCGGCAGCCGCCATCCTGCTGGTGCTGCTTCCCGCGTGGTACCTGAGGGATATTATCAAAGACCATTACCAGATTCACCCGGTCGATCTGTCTGCCCTGGAAATGTTCACTTCCGGCGGTAAACCCTATACCCACAACTACGAAGCCTCAGGAACAGAAAACGGCCATCTCCTTTGGATTTATGTGCAATGGGACGAGATGAGGGAGGAGTGGAACCGCCGCAGCAATATCCCTTTCGACAGCCTCGACCGGAGCCATCATACGCTGGCTTATACCACGGTGCACTTTCTGACCTCCAAAGGATGGAGAAAAGACGGCGATGCCATCCGGCGACTCACCAGCCGGGAAATATCGGCCATCGAAAAAGGGATATCAAACTATCTTTTCATTGACGGGCCTGGTATCAGGGGAAGGATATATGAGTTTCTGAAAGGATACGACATCTACCGGGAAACAGGAAACCCGACAGGCTCCACCATAATGCAGCGGTTTGAATTCTGGAAGGCCTCTGCAGGAATAATCCGCGACCACTGGCTCACAGGGGTTGGGACCGGGGATATGAACATAGCCTTTGAACAACAATATGAAAAAATGAACTCCCTGCTGGAGCCTGGACAGCGGTGGCGTTCGCACAATCAATTCCTGTCTGTCGTGGTTGGATTTGGTGTGTTTGGGCTCCTCTGGTTCCTTGCCGCTATCTGGTTTCCCCTTTTCATGATGAAAAAGCAACAGGATTTCTTCATTCTGATTCACCTGATGATCTGCATGTTGGCCATGCTCGCCGAAGACACGATCGAATCCCAGACAGGTATTACGTTTTTCGTGTTGTTTTATTCACTTTTTTTGTTTGCCCGTTTCAACTATCCTGAAAAAACGGGAACCATGCCGAAAACCGATCCTCCATGAGCAATCATCCGGGCATCCCGCCACCATCCGACAGTCAGCAAACCTGGATGATGATCGTCAATCCCAATGCAGGGGTGAAAAAAGGAACCCGCGACTGGCCGGTCATCAGCCGCTTGCTGAAAGCTGAAGGTATCTGTTTTGAGACACTGATAACCAAAGGCCGATCACACGCCATCACCCTGGCATCGGAAGCAGCTGCCGCCGGATACAGAAAGTTCTGTATCGTCGGAGGCGACGGCAGCCTGAATGAAGTTTTAAACGGCCTCATGAAGGTTCCGGACATTGATCCCGCTGACTTGCTGATCGGAATGATCCCGGTCGGGACAGGCAACGATTGGTGCAGAATGTACCAGATTCCCTTCGACTACCCGGCAGCGATAAGGTTGCTGAAAGCAGAAAAAGTATTCGTGCAGGATATCGGGAAAGTGACCTACCATCACCACGGAGATGTCTGTCACCGTTGGTTCATCAATGTGGCCGGGATGGGCTATGACGCCCTGGTGGCCAAAAAGACCAACCTGCTGAAGGAGAAAGGAAAGGGCGGCCCATTGACCTATCTCTATTTTGTTTTTGCCGGTCTGATGCAATACAAATTCATGGAAGCAGTGATCGAAGTGGATGGGGAGATCATGTACAAAGGCGATATTTTCTCCATGAATATCGGCATCTGCAAATACAACGGCGGAGGAATGATGCAGGTCCCGTTCGCGATTCCGGATGACGGGTTCCTGGATATCATGCTCATTAAAAAAGCCCCGAAATGGATGGTTGTCCGGTATGCCAATAAATTGTACGATGGTACCCTGGTACATTTGCCGATCGTGATGACCGCACGCGGCAGATCGATCCGTATCCGGTCGGTCGGAAAAATTTATCTCGAAACCGATGGTGAATCACTCGGCCATTCTCCGTTTTCCTTTGACATCGATCGGAACAGGTTACGCATTGTCACAGGTGACATGAAGTGACCTGACCAGTTTTACAAGCGTTTCCGCCCCCCGGAATGCGCATTCCGGGGGAGATATTTAAATTCCTTTTCTAGTATTTACAACAGAACACATCGGTATGAACAATATTTGTTAACAAATATTAATGATTATGGTAATTGTTCGGAAAGTCTTTTTATATATTTGCCCGACAAAACGGTGGTATATTCCACCTAATATCAGTAATCAAACCAATAAATCAAGCACCATGAAAAAATTTATCATTTCAGTTCTCGCTTGCACGATCATTTCTGGTTGGTCTTTTGCCCAGGAGCTCACTTCCAAAAAAGGCACACCCATCCTGCCTGAAAAAGGCGATTATGCGTTATCCATTGATGCCGTTCCTTTTTTTGAATACCTGGGGAATATGTTCCATGGAGACAATAAGACTTCCGGCCCAACCTGGGACTTTCCCAATTCAATGTGGACATTGCAGGGAAAGTATTTTCTGGAATCCGACAAAGCCATCCGGGGAAGGATCCGGATTGGTTACAATTCGCAAACTGACAAGAACCTTGTGGTGGACCAAAATGTAATCCGCACCATCAGAACCGGAACTAATACGTACAAAAGTCCAGCTGTCAGTTTTCCTCTCTCCACGGTCCAGGACAAACGAACCACCTCCTCCCTTGATATTGTACTCGGTGCGGGACTCGAAAAACGACGGGGAAAAGGCCGTGTTCAGGGTGTTTATGGAGCAATGATCAATGTGATGCTGGGATCTGGAAGTCAGAAATATACCTACGGAAATTCCATGGACACAGGGTATTATTATATCCAGACAGCCGGTCTTGTACCTGATACCAGCAGTATCTCTTTCAGAAGAGGGGCTATCACCACCACGGGCTCTTCATTTTCAAGTTCTGATTGGACCGGAAACAGGATTCTTAAAAGTTCGGATGGTTTTAACTTCGGTATAGGGGCTAATATCTTTGTAGGGGTCGAATATTTTTTTGCACCAAAAATGTCTGTTGGCGGTGAGTTTTCCTGGGGAGTCATGCTGGATATTCAGGGAAAATCAAAGGAAAAATATGAGTATGTAAAGGAGAATGTGACCTCAAGTCCATATCACCGCTGGCACACGGTTTCAACCTATGAACTGGAGAATGCCGGATCTACATTTTTTGGCATCGACAATAACAACACCTACGGGGCTATTAACCTGACATTCTACTTCTGACCTTTGGTCATTGATCCTTTTGATAGATATCTCAAACCGAGGGCCCAGAATCCCGGAGGGGTGAAATATGGGCAGCAATTGGGACATGGAGTGGAACCTGCATAATGCCCGGGATTGACTACTTAGTCAGCCACCGGAGGTTCCACCCAATCCCCTGACTTCCTGATCAGATCGATCAATGCTTCCACGGCAAGGGATTCGTCGATGCTTTTTCTGACCGGTATTCTCCCTTTATACAAGGTGATTTTTCCTTTGCCTGCACCCACATAGCCATAATGGGCATCGGCCATTTCACCGGGTCCGTTGACGATACACCCCATGACCGCTATCTTTATACCCTTCAAATGCACTGTTCTGAAGCGGATCTTTTCCAGCGTCCCCTGAATGTCATATTGCGTACGGGCACACGATGGACAGGCGATCAACTCCACCCTCGATATCCGGCGCCCTGTAGCCTGAAGGATATTATAGGCTACCGGGATCTCATATTCCGGGTCTTCCGTCAGCGATACCCTGATGGTATCCCCGATGCCGTCGGCGAGCAAACTTCCTATACCAACTGCCGAGCGGATCCTGCCGTCCTCTCCCGCCCCGGCTTCGGTAACCCCGAGATGCAAGGGATAATCCATCCCGTTTTCCTGCATCCTTTCGACCAGCAGCCGGTTGGCAGCGATCATCACACGGGTGTTGCTTGCTTTCATCGAAAGGATCAGGTTCCGGAATGAGTTGGCTTCGCAGATCCTGGCAAACTCGAGTGCCGATTCCACCATCCCGTCAGGTGTGTCTCCAAACTTTTCCATGATCCTCTCCGAGAGCGAGCCATGGTTTACGCCAATCCGCAGCGCCGTACCATTCTGACGGCACACCTCCAGCAACGGCCTCAGCCGGTCGCTGATCATCTCGAAAACAGCGCTATCCGAAAGTGACTTTCCTCCTGACATTACAGTATGGGGAGGAAGAAAATTTCCGGGGTTGATCCTCACCTTTTCCACCACACGGGCCGCCTCCAGGGCTATGTTGGCATTGAAATGGACATCGGCGATGAGCGGCGTTTCAAATCCTGCCTTGCGCAGTCTCTTTCGGATCTCTTTCAGGCTGCTGATCTCCCGCATAAAAGGTACGGCAATCCTTACATATTCACAACCCGCTTCGATCATCCTTATCGACTGAGCTACCGTGGCTTTTACATCAAGCGTGTCGGTATTGGTCATCGACTGTACCCTGACGGGATGATCTCCCCCCACGGGGTGATTTCCGATATAAACCACTCTGGTGCTGAAGCGTTGAAAATTGTCTCTATTTGCCATTCGGTTTTTCTTAATCCTGGGTTGGCCTCAGCCCTTTGACATACGGTTTGCCGGCCACAAATTCCTTCAGATAAAAAGGTTCGAAATAGGCAACATTTTCCGTTTGACCTGCATCAATCCTCTGTTTGGCAATCGGTTGCATATACAATGCTGAAGCCGTGAAACTGTCATCAAAAAAAGCGTTGGGATGGCTCCCCAACACCTCCCGGCACTTCCCTGAGCCGTCACCGGCAAAAAGAATTACCTCTTTCTGAAGAAATTCTCCAAAAGATTTGCCATCCACGATTTCTGCCCTCACCTCTCTGACCTCACGGTTATCCTGATCATAAATCCCGCAGTAAACCTCCATCCGGCGGGCATCGATCATCGGGCAGCACAAAAACGAAGTTCTGCCGGACACAATACTTCGGATGGCCTCGCTTCCGGACATGCCTGAGGCCATGGCCTGCAGAGTGGGTACTGCTATGAGTGGTTTCCCCAAAGCGTAACAAAGCCCTTTGGCCGCCGCCACGCCGATCCTCAGCCCGGTATAGGAACCGGGGCCCATACTGACCGCCACCGCTTCAAGATCATGGTATAAAACACCGGATTCCCTTAGGACCTCGTCAATGAAAACCGTCAACTTCGCTGAATGGATATTCGGAACGTCAGACTCCCGGAAAGCGAGAAGATGATGGCCGCTGTACAAGGCTACCGAACAGATACGGGTAGCGGTTTCAAGACATAGCAGCAACCCCATACCAACTATTTCTCTTTCTCCATGGTAAACAGTTCTTTACGGTCAACCTTCTTCACCTTGTCACCGTCATTCAGCGTTTTGGAGACAGCGCTGTATGGCGCGCTGATCACTTCCTCACCCGCTTTTAACCCTGTCAGAATCTGTATGTAGGTATTATCCTGGATCCCTGTGGTCACATCCACTTTTTTTGCCACCCCGTCATGATACAAAAAGACACACTCCCTGATCTTGCCATTTTTCTTCTGATTGCCGACCACCTCGATCTCGCGGTTGTTATCGGTCTGTCGCTTGCTTTTATTGGCCTCGTTGATCTTTTCGAGGCTGTCCTTATCCGCCCGTGTGGTCACCGCCTGGATGGGGACGGTGAGGGTATTCACGGCTGTTTCGGTCTGGATATCCACAGTACACGACATTCCCGGCCGGAATGGAGAGTAGGAGGAGTCGGCATTGTGCAGAAGGTCCTGATAGGACTCCTTGATCAGATGGATCTTCACATTGAAATTGGTTACCTGATCCACCCCCGTGCCGGTGCTGTTGGCTGAGGTGGCAATTTCGGTCACCAATCCTTTGAATTTCCGGTTCAGGTAGGCGTCGACCTCAATCAGGGCAGTATCCCCCATCTTCACGCGGACGATATCATTTTCGTTCACCTGTACGAGGGCCTCCATTTCATTGAGATTGGCTATGCGCATGATCTCCGTCCCGCTGGAGAACTGGGATGCGCCGGTAACCCTCTCCCCTTTCAGCACGCTGAGCTTAGATACCGTTCCGTCGTTCGGGGAGAAGATCGCTGTGCGGGTCAGGTCTTCCCGCGACCGCTTGAGCGCAGCCTCTGCACTTTTAACCATGAACTCCGAAGCCCGGATATCCTCTTCGCTGGCTGACACCTGGGCCTGACCTACCTGAAAAGCAGCTTTGGCCTGGTCATATTCGGCTTTGGAAATTACCTGCTGCTGATAGAGCTTTTCCTGTCGGTCATAGGTCAGCTTCGAATTCTCGAATTGTGCCTTCATCTGCGCCAACCGGGCCTTTGCATTGGAAAGGTTCGCCTTCTGTGTATTGAGCGACGCTTCGGCCTGGTCGAACTGGGATTCATAAATTTCAGGATCGATCTTGGCCAGAAGGTCCCCCTGCCTTACCTGGTCTCCTTCCTTTACATAAAGTTCCACAACCTCCCCGGAGATGTAGGGACTTATCTTGATGTCTTTTTCAGGTTGGATCTTTCCATTGGAGGATACCGTCTGAATGATGGTTCGCAGGGCCGATTTTTCAGTCGCTATCCTGATGCCATCGTTCTTTTTACCCTTGACAAGGGCACTGACGACGATCAGTGCCACCACTGCCACCACGGCAATGGTGATCCACATTTTCTTTTTTGATGATTTAGACGCCATGGAGTGATTGATTAACAGTTTATTCCCTTTCGATCCTGATGGGGTTGCCCATATAGAAATCGAGTATGGTGGTTTTGAAAATAAAATCGAATTTGGCCTGCAACAGTTCCGATTCGGAACGGGTGAGATCCTTTTTGCTGGTATTGTAATCGAAGGCTGTCATCATCCCGACATCAAACTTCTGCTGTGCATAGTTAAATGCTTCGCCCTGCGCCCTGACCCTTTGTTCGGAAGCAGTGTATTTCTGCAACGAAGCAGCAGCATCGGCATAGGCCTGCTCAATGGTCTTCCGTAAGTTACGTGTCTGGATGCCCAGGTCGATCTCCGCCTGTGAGGCCTGAATTTTAGCCTGCCTAATGGCGGTGCGGCCCGACCAGCCGTTGAAAATCGGTATATTCAGGTTGAAACCAACCGACTGGTTGTTATTGTCGTTAAGCTGATCACTGAAAGATTTAACCCTGGTTCCATAATTTATAACCGGCACAAGGACCGTATCCCTTGATATTTTTGTTATTCCGGAAGGTTGCCATTTGATTTCCGGGTTGACATCGGGATCGAGTTCCCTGGCTGCACCCGAATAGCCTGTCCCCCAGGAGCCCCCGAACGTCAGGGTCGGTTGGACATATCCACGGGCAATGGCCAGCCTTTTTTTGGCATATTCCACCCTCAGTTCTGCACTTTTGATCTCCGGCCTTACCTCCATGGCACGGTTGAAGATCATATCGGCATTGACAGTGGCCGAAGGAGGATGCACCTGTTTCAGATTAGGCCTTTCAATGGCAAAATCCTCTTTTACCGGGATCTCGATCAGTTGCTGCAGGGAAATATAGGAAAGCTTCAGACGGTTATTTGCCTCCACCACGGTGAGTTCCTCTGCGGCTTTCTGCGCCTGGATGTTGAGCAGATCTCCCTGGGCCGCCGATCCGGCATCCACTAACTTTTGTACCCGCTCCACCTGAGACGTGGTGATCCGCAACTGTTCCGTAGCTATATCCAGTAACTCCCGGTTGAATAAAATATCAAGAAAATACCCGGCAACGGAAAGGGAGATATTGTCTTTCAATACATTCAGATCATATTGACTCGCCATCAGGTTGATCTGGTTCGCCCTGTAAGTGTTCACTTTCTGAAATCCACCGTAAAGGGTCACGTTGGAGGAAATATAAAAATTATTGGAGCGGACGGTGGTCGTCGCAAAATCATTGGTGTACATATCAATGGTCTGGCCAAAATTCCAGGTGTTGGTACCCCCCATGTTCAGGTTTGGGAGCATGGTAAGACCGCTCTGGAGAACAGTGGCCTTATTGGCCTCCACCGTGAGCATCTGCCGGTTGATATCGAGGTTATTCTCCAGCGCGTAATTGATGCAATCCTCCAGGGTCCATACTTTCTGGGTCATGCCCAGCACCGGGAAAAAGATCATGAATGCCGCAAACATCCCTGTGATGCGGAGCCGGGAACGAAAGGCCATCATCTGCATATCGGTTTAAAAAGGTTCAAAAGTAATGATTTTGGGTCTCAACGGAACATTAAGACGGGTAAAATCCGGATTGGTTACATTCTCCACCGGATTGATTATATACAATTTGAGGAATGTGATTTTCAAATCTTAAGATAAATGTCTATTTTTGCACCTCAAATTCTGACTTGTAAAGGTTTTATGATAACGTCAAGAACAGAAAAATATTCGCTG
>CAYLVY010000024.1:0-4199 GCA_964387205.1 uncultured Draconibacterium sp. | reverse complement strand
TTCTGCTCTTCGAAATTTCACAACGAATACCATGCCTTTCAGGGATTTAAACTGGACCACTCCGGCCCGCACAAAGGAAAGATCGTCAGGGCCAATGAAGCCGAGAACGCTCCCGGAATGCCCGGGGTCTACGATTTTTCCATCACCAAAACCGTCTTCGGTATTTTTCTGAGCGTAGCCCTGATGCTGCTGGTTTTTCTTACCATTGCCAAAAATTACCGTAAAAACAAGGGTAAAGCGCCCAAAGGGCTCCAATCGCTGCTGGAGCCGCTCATTCTGTTCATCCGCGACGATATAGCCAAAAGTTCTATCGGCGAGAAAAAATATGAAAAATTCATGCCTTTTCTGCTGACGGTCTTCTTCTTTATCTTCTTTAACAACCTCCTGGGACTGATTCCCTTCTTCCCCGGAGGCGCCAATGTAACCGGCAATATCTCGGTCACATTGGTTTTAGCGGTGTTCACTTTTTTGATCACCTCCTTCAGCGGCAACAAACAATACTGGCTTCATATCGTCAATACCCCCGGTGTACCCTGGTGGCTTAAGTTCCCGTTACCCCTCATGCCAATCGTCGAGATCATCGGCATCATCACCAAACCCTTTGTGCTGATGGTCCGACTCTTTGCCAATATTACCGCCGGTCACATCATCGTGCTCGGTTTTGTCAGCCTTATCTTCATTTTCGGCGCCATCAGCGGATTATTGGGCTATTCCGTCTCGGTGGTGTCGGTCACTTTCATGCTCTTCATGTGGCTGCTCGAACTGCTGGTCGCGTTTATCCAGGCTTATGTCTTTACCCTGCTGTCGGCCCTCTATTTTGGACTGGCCACGGAGGAACATCATTAAAAATATTGATTGTGAGTGTTTTATAATGTAGTTTTTGTTGAACCTTAATAATTGAAGTATGTCGTTATTAGCAATTTTATTGCAACTGGCCGGTGATTTTGCCGCTATTGCAAAGATGGGCGCCGGATTGGGCGCCGGTATTGCCGTGATCGGTGCCGGTATCGGTATCGGTAACATCGGCAAGAGTGCGCTGGAATCGATTGCACGTCAGCCGGAAGCCATTGGCGATATCCGGTCGAACATGATCATTGCGGCAGCGCTTGTCGAAGGGGTAGCCTTCTTCGCCATCGTCGTCTGTCTGCTGATCCTGTTTATCTGACAGGATACGGGATCTTCACGGTTCAACGGTAGGTTGCGCCGTGAAGAACCCTTCATGATGTTGAATAACTGATAAACTGACCATATGGAACTGATCACACCCGGATTGGGGTTGATTTTCTGGATGACCCTGGCGTTTCTGCTGCTGGTCTATCTCCTTGGAAAATTCGCCTGGAAACCGATTTTGCAAATGCTCAAGGAAAGGGAGACCTCCATTCATGAGGCGCTCAACGCTGCCAACAAAGCAAGGGAAGAGATGAAAGATCTCAGGTTCAATAATGAGTTGCTGCTCCAGGAAGCTAAAAATGAACGGGATGCCTTGCTAAACGAAGCCCGGAAAGTTCGGGAAAAAATGATCGAAGACGCCAGGGTGAAAGCCTCCGAGGAGGCCTCCAGGATCGTCGAATCAGCCAGGGCCAGCATCCACAATGAAAAAATGGCCGCGATGACCGAACTGAAAAACCAGATCGCCGAAAGCGCCCTTACCCTGGCCAGTATGGTGCTGAAACGCGAACTCGCCGAGCCTGCCAAACAGGAAGAGTACGTCAGGCAATTGCTGAAAGAGACCAAATTCAACTGAACATGAACTTCTCGCTCGTTTCGGAACGGTATGCGGCAGCGCTGTTTGCACTGGCCATCGCGAAAAACCTGGTCCAGGAGGTATTCACAGATTCCGGTTTCATCCTGGAAACCTGCCGGAACAGCCATGACCTGAGGTTATTCCTTAAAAGCCCCATCATCAATACAGGTAAAAAACTGACCATCATCAGAAGCCTTTTTGGCCATCACCTCAACAACCTGACCCTTCGCTACCTGGAGATCATGGTGAGAAAACGCAGGGAAAAATTTGTGATGGGGGTTGCAACTGAATTCCTGGAAATCTATAAGGAATACAGGAATATCCTGACGGTGGTCTACCGGTCGCCAATGCCTCCCGGCGAAGAAACACGGCAACAGGTGATCGCCCTGATGAAACATTATACTAAAGCCGAAATCGACCTTCAGCCGGTTTCCGATGATTCGCTGATCGGCGGTTTCGTGTTGCGGTGGCACGACAAACAATATGATGCCAGCCTCCTCCGTGAACTCGAGAACATCAGAAACAAAGTGGCAAAAGTAAATCTATACAAACGAGAACTTTAAATAAATAACCGGGAACAGCCCGTTTTCCGATAGTAAACAACGCTGTTCCGATATCAGGAACCTATGTCTGGAATAAAACCCGCCGAAGTTACGGCCATCCTGCGAAAAGAGCTGGCCGGCTACCAAAATGAAACCGAACTGGAAGAAGTGGGCACCGTGCTCACCGTTGGTGACGGGATTGCCCGCATATACGGACTTAACAACGTGGAAAGCGGCGAACTTATCGAATTTGAGAAAAACGGCCTGAGAGGGATCGTGCTCAACCTCGAAGCCGATAATGTGGGCGCCGTAATGCTGGGCGACTACTTTGAGATCAAGGAGGGCGACGTGGTCAAACGTACCCGCCGCATCGCTTCCATCGAAGTGGGCGAAGGATTGCTGGGCAGGGTTGTTGACACCCTGGGCGAACCGCTCGACGGAAAAGGTAAAATAGAAGGAACCCGTTACGAAATGCCGTTGGAACGCAAAGCGCCGGGCGTTATCTTCCGCCAGCCGGTGAACCAGCCGCTTCAAACCGGTATCAAAGCCATCGACGCCATGATACCGATCGGCCGCGGACAAAGGGAGCTCATTATCGGCGACCGACAGACGGGCAAAACCGCCATCGCCATCGATACCATCATCAACCAGAAAGAGTTCTACGATAAAGGCGAACCGGTCTACTGCATCTATGTGGCGGTCGGACAGAAAGGCTCTACCGTGGCCAACATCGTGAAAACCCTGGAAGAGAAAGGCGCCATGGCCTATACCGTGGTGGTTTCCTCCACCGCGTCTGACCCTGCGGCCATGCAGTACTACGCCCCGTTCGCGGGCGCTGCCATCGGCGAATTTTTCCGCGATACCGGACGCCCTGCACTGGTGGTTTACGACGACCTGTCGAAACAGGCCGTGGCTTACCGCGAAGTCTCCCTGTTGCTCCGCCGCCCACCGGGCCGCGAAGCCTATCCGGGCGACGTGTTCTACCTGCACTCGCGACTCCTGGAGCGCGCCGCAAGGGTAATCTCCTCGGATGAGATCGCCCGGAAAATGAACGACCTCCCGGCCAGCATCAGTGATATGGTCAAAGGCGGAGGTTCCCTCACCGCCCTCCCCATCATCGAAACCCAGGCGGGCGACGTTTCCGCCTATATCCCCACCAACGTTATCTCTATCACCGACGGACAGATCTTCCTCGAAACCGGTCTGTTCAATGCCGGGGTACGCCCCGCCATTAACGTCGGTATCTCGGTATCGCGCGTGGGAGGAAACGCCCAGATCAAATCGATGAAAAAGATCGCCGGAACCCTGAAACTCGACCAGGCCGAATACCGCGAACTGGAAGCCTTTTCCAAGTTCGGCTCCGACCTCGACGCCGCTACCAAAGCCGTACTCGACAAAGGCGCCCGCAACGTGGAAATCCTCAAACAACCGCAATATTCACCCCTGACAGTCGAAAAACAGATCGCCATCATCTTCTGCGGAACCAGGGGATTGCTCAGAAATGTGCCGATCCGGAGCATTACCAACTTCGAGGATGAATTCCTTCATTACCTCGAAGAAAAACATCCGGAGCTGCTCGGCAACCTGAAAGCCGGAAAATTATTGGACGAAGACCTTGCGATGCTGGAAAAATCAGCCAGGGAACTCTCCAAAAAATACGAGGAAAAGAAATAAACAACCGCTATGCCCGGACTGAAGGAAGTACGAATCAGGATCGCCTCGGTCAAATCGACCCAGCAGATCACCAACGCCATGAAAATGGTGGCGGCCTCCAAGTTGCGCAAGGCCCAGACAGCCATAATCAAGTTGCGCCCTTATGCCGCCAAACTCCGGGAGATCCTGCAGAACCTGAGTACATCGGCCGACAGCAGCGAGGATAACATCTATGCACGCGAACGCAGGCCCGAAAAAAT
>CAYLVY010000023.1:26336-36033 GCA_964387205.1 uncultured Draconibacterium sp. | reverse complement strand
GACCGGAAAGCAGGGTGGTGCAACGGTCAGGCAGTTGTTGAGAACGGGGGCGAAGGTGAGGGCCCTCACGAGGAAACCAAACGGAGTCCGTGCCCATAAACTGGCTGATCTCGGTTGCGAAGTGGTGCAGGGCGATCTAAACGATCCGGTCTCCCTGGAGAAGGCCATGAAGGATGTAACCGGCCTCTTTCTAACCACCAACTTTTGGGAAATGGGAACCGGGAAAAAGGAGGTGATTCAGTGCAGGAACATTACCGACGTTGCCAAAGCACACCAGGTCCGGCATCTGGTGCTGGCTTCCATCGCCAGGTGCGATGATAACCCTAACCTTCCGAATTTTGTTTCCAAATATGAAAGCGAGCAATTGGTGAAGGCTTCAGGAATTCCGTGTACCTTTCTGCGTGCGGTATATTTCATGGACAACCTGATCCCGGGGGAAGAACGTTCCTCTTTTCATTGGGGGATCCTTCCCCGAAAACTGGGAACCATAACCACCCTGCAAATGATTTCCACCGAAGATGTGGGCTGGTTTGCCGCCAATGCCCTCCGGCATCCGGAGCAATGGATCGGCAGGACTATTGATATCGCCGGCGATGAGGTCACCTATCCCCGGTTATTGGATACTTATATCAGGGTTATGGGCGATAAACCGCGGCAATCATCTTACGCGGCGCTGATGTTCCCGCTCCTTATGCCCGACATCGGAAAAATGTTCGATTGGTACCGGGAACCCAGGTTTCGTGCCGATATTCCAGGGCTCAGGAACATTCATCCGGGCCTGCAGTCAATAGAAGACTTTTTTAAAACAGTTCATCCCCGCTATGACTGATTTTTTCATCCGAATTTTTATCCTGATTTTATGAAAACCGTTTGCTACATAGAAAACACCCGACTGGTCAGATTAATTTGTGTGAAACTGATGAAGCGGGAGAGCAGCTAGTATTTGATCACTTTTTTAACAAAAGTTCCGCGGAATGTTGTACCGGTCAGCAGGTACATGCCTGCCGGCAACCCGGAAAGCCCGATCTCTTTTGTACCGGCCTCCGGGAACCTCCAGCTTCCGATATGGTTTCCTGTCATACCGGTCAGGGTCAGGCTGACCGTCTGGTCTGCACTTTCCTCCTCCAGTTCTACTCTTATATAGTAGCTTGCCGGATTGGGGAATATCCTGATGCCGTCAACGGCTGACTCTTTCATTATGTCACTCTTTTCGTTCCGGGTGTCATAACCTGACGATGTCAGTGGCGCCTCCTTGGTACAATAATATCCCGCAGGATCAATCTGGGCCAGAAGATATCCGCCGGCCTTGACCTGCACACCGTCAAAGATCCTGATGTTTTGGGTGGCATACAGGGAGGTTGATGCTCCGTTCTGGACCTGCGTATTGCGAAGATAGATGGTTTCGGCGGAGGAGGTGCAGGTGGTGGAACCTGAGGGGAAGTTCTGGTTGAGAATGTACCGTGAGGTGTTGGTGTCGAGTTTGACGACCATGGCGTCCTGCTGTTGGCCCTCGGGGTATTGGCCGCTTCCGGCCATGATCATATTTCCATGCTGGTCACTGGTCATTGCGGCTGGTTGATCGTACTCGCCATGCAACAACCAGCGGGACCATCCGAAGCCCGGGTCGATGCTGCCATCGGAAAGGGAGAACCTTGATCCTGACCACTCTCCTGAAAGTGTATGATGACCAACCACAAGGTGATCATTCCAGAAAAAGCAACCGGCAGGGCGGGATGCAACCGTGTAATCATTTACTGTTAAACCACTGTTCCCGAATCCCGGAATGTCGGCGCCGGTAACGGGATCCTTTTTCATCAGCCAGATGTTCCCGTAGTTTCCGGTAGATCCCAGGATGTAAAGCATCCCATCGGGCCCTGTGGATATGGTATGGGTAAACTGGCTGCTCACCAAACCGGGCCTGGGATCAAACACATAACCGTTGGTTCCAAAGCCCGGGACCAGACTACCTGTCGAATCAAATTTGTAGAAATAGTTTTTGTTCGGATAAAAGTTGAGCCATTCATTCTGAATTGCCGATGCATGAAAACTCCCGTCGCCTCCGGGCACCGGCGGGGCAATGGAGGTAATCCACTCGTTGACGCTCTGAGGGCTGTAAGTATATTTCCCGTACAAGCCAAAGGTGCTGTCAGGCTCTCCTTCGGTGGTGTACCGGATCAGGTTGCTTCGGCGGATGACGCCGTTGCATATAAACCCATATCCACCGGCGAGAATCTTTCCATCGGGTTGCAGCGCCAGGCAGGTGAGGTAATCGGTACTGTTGCCAGCCGTTTCATTGAACCAGGTGAAGTTGGTCAGAACAATACCATTGTTACCGAAGCCGGGATCAAGGGAGCCATCCGTGTTATACCGGACCAGAATGAAATCTCCGGTCCACACGCAGGGGCCAACCCCATACCGGCTCCCGCTGCCTCCCACGATGATCTTTCCGTCATCCTGAATGACCATGGCTGTAACCTCCTGGGCTTCAATACCAGGAATAGGGGTAATAACCCGGCCATTGACCCCGAAGGATGGGTCGGGTTGACCGTCGGATAGCAGCCTGACCACGAAAAAGTCAACGATGGGAGTCAACAGGGTGGAGGTATCTCCCGAATGCGCCCAGCCGGAGATGACCACGCGTTGTTGCTGATCGACTTTAACGGCAACAGCCATATCATCCAGATTCAAACCTGAAACATCGGAATGCCAGACGGCGGAACCATTACCCAGATCGCCGGGAATCAAGGCCTTTCTGAATACAAAGGGCTCACTGCGGCAAATCAGCACATTGTTTTGGTCATACATACGAAAATCATAAATGCCGTTGGTGTCGGGAAACGATAAGGCGACGGTACCGCTGGTTTGCCCGGACAGGTACTGCCAGGAGAGATAGGATAAATGGTTACCGGTGTAAGGATGGATGGCAATCCAGTCGGTTGGGTTACCCGGCGCCCCGTTAAAGGTCACCGTGACCTCCGGATAAGAACCCAGTACCGTGCCGGGGATGGAGATCGATTGCGGCCGGGCCGGATTCAGCATCAGGAACAATGCCGTCGAAAGAATAAGGGATAACCGTTTGTATTTCATAGCAGTATAATTTGAAGTTACAAAAATATCACACCGTCACCTGCGGTCTATAGCCCATTTGGGTCATTTTTGCTGCGAAAGGTGAAATATGGTGTAGACTTTAAAAAAAATGATTAAATTATAGCCGGAAAAATGATTAAAAATTAGTCATGTACCTTGCCTGTCACTCTTATTATTCGCTTCGTTACGGTACGCTTTCCATTGAGCGGTTGACAGACCGGGCGGCGGCATGCGGGGTTTCTGCGCTTGCCCTGACGGACATCAACAATACGACCGGGATCATGGATTTCATAGCTTCCTGTAAGGAACGGAACATTCAACCGGTAGCGGGGATTGAATTCCGTCGCGGCGACCGGATACTGTATACGGGACTGGCAAGAAACAACGAGGGGTTTCGTGAACTCAACGAGTTTCTTACCCATCATAATCTCCGCAACCTTGCCTTGCCCGATCAGCCTCCCGAATCGGAAAACCTTTACTGGATCCATCCATTTCACCATTTTACCTCCTCGCCTCTTCCGCCGGTCAAAGGATTGTCCGGGCACTATTTTCTTGGCATTCCTCCATCTTCGCTTAATCCGATCATTTTGTCGCGCCACCGCCGGTGGTTACCCCGGATGGTAGTGATGGCGCCGGTCACATTCGCCGATGAAAGAGAATATGAACTGCACCGGAACTTTCGTGCGGTTGACCGGAATGTCCTGCTGAGCCGGCTGGAACCGGAGCAGGTGGCTGCTCCCGACGAAATGATGTGGCCGGCTGATCGTTTGCTGGAGCAGTGTGCTGATTATCCCGAAATTATTAAAAATACCGAACAGATTTTCGAAAACTGTTCCATCGATTTTGATTTTCGCTCCTGCAAGAATAAACGCACTTTCACCGGACATCCTTATGATGATCGGGTTTTACTGGAGAAGTTATCGATGGACGGGCTGGTTTACCGGTACGGTGCGGAAAACGCGGAAGCCCGGCGACGGATCCGCCACGAACTGGAGATCATTGACAGGATGGGTTTTGCTGCTTATTTTCTGATTGCCTGGGATATAGTGCGATACAGCATGGCGCGTGGCTTTTATCACGTGGGCAGGGGAAGTGGTGCCAACAGTATGGTGGCCTATTGTCTGAAGATCACCGATGTGGACCCGATAGAACTCGATCTCTATTTTGAAAGGTTTATCAATCCGAAGCGCACCTCCCCGCCCGATTTCGACATCGATTACTCCTGGAAGGAACGGGATGATGTACTCGACTATATTTTCAAAAGGTATGGCCATGCCCATACGGCTTTGCTCGGAGCCATGTCTACCTTCCGGGATAAATCCATTTACCGGGAACTTGGGAAGGTACACGGGTTACCCAAAGGGGAGATCGATTCCTACCTGAAGAATCCGGAAGAAGCGATCCACCGGAATCATATTGTAAAGAAAATCAATGAAATGGGAGAGATGATGGCCGATTTTCCCAACCTCCGCAGTATCCATGCCGGCGGGGTGCTGATCTCAGAGGCGCCGGTCACCTGTTATACCGCACTCGACCTTCCTCCCAAAGGGTTTCCGACAACCCAGTTCGACATGTATGTGGCCGAGGATATTGGTTTCGAGAAACTGGACATCCTGAGCCAGCGGGGAATCGGACATATCTATGAGACAGCCGACATTGTCCGGCGCAACCACGGGATCAGCATAGATGTCCATAACGTGAAGGCATTCAAGGAGGATGAAAAAGTAAAGGAGTTGCTCCGCAATGCCCGTACCATCGGGTGTTTCTATGTGGAGAGCCCGGCCATGCGGGGATTGCTGAAAAAATTGCGGTGCGATAATTACCGGACACTGGTGGCGGCCAGTTCCATCATCCGTCCGGGAGTGGCGCGGTCGGGGATGATGAAGGAATACATATACCGTTTCCACCACCCGGATAAGTTCCGGTATTTGCATCCGGTGATGGAGCAGCAGTTGAAAGAGACCTACGGGGTGATGGTCTACCAGGAGGATGTGCTGAAGATTTGCCACCATTTTGCCGGGCTTGATCTGTCGGATGCCGATGTGATCCGCCGGGCCATGAGTGGTAAATATCGATCGAAGAAGGAGTTGCAGCGCATAATTGATAAGTTTTTCGAAAACTGCAAACGGTTGGGTTATCCCGAAGAGGTGACCCGTGAGGTGTGGCGTCAGATCGAATCATTTGCCGGTTACTCTTTCTCCAAGGCCCATTCGGCTTCGTACGCGGTGGAGAGTTATCAGAGCCTTTATCTGAAAGCGCACTATCCGCTGGAGTTCATTACCGGTGTAATCAACAATTTCGGCGGGTTTTACTCCACCTGGGTCTATTTCAACGAAGCCAGGGTTTCGGGGGCAGACCTTCACCCTCCCTGTGTCAACCACAGCGAATATAAAACCATGATCACCGGTAAGGATATTTATCTGGGATTCATTCATATAGCCAATCTGGAGGCGGAACCGGCGCAGGCCATTGCGCGGTTGCGCGGAAAAGGAGGGCCCTTTGAAGATCTTGGCGATTTCGTCAGACGGGTATCGGTTTCCATTGAGCAATTGATTTTATTGATCCGGGCAGGTGCATTCCGTTTCACCGGAAAGCCAAAAGCAGCGCTGCTCTGGGAAGCGCACATGCTGGTTAAAGGCATAAGCGGGGATAGCCGGATGAGACGGGATGAAGGAAGCCAGCTTGCCATGATCACCACACAGGGATCAGCCCCGGACCGGAAATTCGAACTACCCGTGCTGGAACAAAATTTGTTGTCGGAGGTGTACGATGAGATTGAACTGTTGGGTTTCCCGGTCACCAATTCCTATTTCGACCTGTTGCAGACCGCTTTCCGGGGCGATATCCCGGCCAGTGACATGGCCGGCCATGTCGGAAAGAACCTCCGGATGATGGGTCTGCTGGTCACCATAAAATATGTCAGAACCGTAAAGAAGGAGTGGATGCATTTCGGAACCTTCGTCGATGTCAACGGCCATTTCTTCGATACGGTGCATTTTCCACCGTCGGTAAACCAATTCCCGTTTCGTGGCGACGGGATCTATCTGATCAAAGGAAAAATCGTTTCAGATTTTGGATTTCCAAGCCTGGAAGTGGATAAGATGGCGAAAATGCCCCTGCAGGCCGACCCGAGAGGGTAGCATCAGGAGACCTTCAGGATTTCATCCAGCCCTGCGATCTTAAATGTCTTTTTAATGAATGGATCACAATGGATGATGGAGAAATCGCCGGACTTCACCTGTTTGGCGGTATTCACGCAGATCCTGATGAATGTTGAGGAGATAAAACCGGCTTCTGCAAAATCGAATACGATCGTGATGGGTAATAATTCCTGGCCGGGTATGCGGTAGGACGCCAGTTCTTTGGTCAGCTCTTCCTGAATCGGGATGCTTGCAATGGTATCCAGTCGCCCTGAAAAGGTACAGGTCAGTCTCTTTTCCTGTTCCTGGTAAGTATATTTTGCCATAGTTGCTGGTTAATAGTTTTTAAAATACTCCTCTGAAAGCCGGGTTTCCGTTAATTGTTCATTGAGGTATAGTTCCGGATCGATCCGGTGCCAATGCGGATTGAGTTTCCGGCGGCAAACGCGCTGGATGTTGATAAGGTGACGGGCGCTGATATTTTCGGTGGTGATGTTTTTGCCGCCGGTGCCGCAACCGAGTGTCAGCGACGGGAGCAGATGGTTAAAGGTTCCTCCCACCGCTCCCTGTGAAGTGGGGGTGTTGACCACGATCCTGCCTGCATTGATCAGGGTGGAGAATTCCAGGATCCGCTGCTCATTATTGGCATAGATGCCGGCGCTGTGGCCGATCCCACCCAGATAATTCAGGTCGATGCACAGATGGATGGCTGCCCGGTAATCGGGTGCAGAATAAAAGGCCAGGACCGGGGCGAGCACTTCGGCGGAAAGGGGGAAATCCGGCCCCACGCCATTGAGTTTGGCGATCAGGATTCGGGTATTTTCCGGAACAGTAATTCCAGCTTTTTCCGCTATTACTTTCACCGGTTGTCCGACAATGGCAGGGTTCATCCCCAGGGTGCCGGGTACCATGGCCACCTTTTCCACTTTCCTGATCTCTTCCGGATCAAGGAAATAGCAGTCCTGACGCTGAAATTCCTCCATCACCTGTTTTTCTATCTTCTGCTCCACGATTACCGCCTGTTCGCTGGCGCAGATGGTGCCGTTGTCGAATGTTTTGGAGGAGATAATATTGGAGATGGCGAAGGGGATATCTGCACTGACATCGATGAACACCGGTACGTTTCCGGGCCCGACACCAATGGCCGGGTTGCCTGAACTATATGCTGCCTTGACCAGGCCGGTACCACCAGTGGCAAGGATCAGCGCCAGTTTCGGATGGGCCATCACGGTCTGGGTCAATTCACGTGAACCGGAAGGGATGATCTGGATGCAGTCTTCCGGTGCACCTGCTTTCAGGGCCGCTTCATAACAGATCCGCACGGTTTCGGTGCAACATTGCTTTGCGGAGCGATGGGCGCTGATGATGATGGGATTTCTGGTTTTCAGACAGATCAGGATTTTGTACATCACCGTAGAGGTAGGGTTGGTCACGGGGGTCACCGCAAAGATCGGGCCGAGCGGCTGCGCAATTTCGGTTATTCCCGTTATCTCATCCGACGAGATGACACCGGCAGTTTTTTCATTTTTAATGCTGTTATAGACCAGTTGCGTGGCTATGACATTCTTCAGCACTTTATGCTGCCATATGCCGATGCCTGTCTCCTCCTGAGCCATCCTGGCCAGTGTGACACGTGCATTGAAACCGGCTTTATACACTGCTTCCACGATCCGGTCGGTTTGTTCCTGATCGTATTGCTGGAATTCAGCGGCGGCCAGTAAGGCTTTGTCCAGAATGGTTTCCGCGTTGTTCAGGCTTTCTTCAGACATAGTGATTAGTTTGGTTTTAATTGAATTACTGGAGGCCCAGTACGGGTGTTCCCTGGTTATACACGATATCCACCGGGATGCTTGCGCTCTTTAACCTGTCAAGGTCAAGTCGCAAGGTTTCCCTTATTTTTCCGTTGGCTTCGAGATAGGCCGAAGCACCTTCGTAGTCTCCGTCGCCTTCAAAGATCAGAACCCGGGACGCCCATTCGTTCATCGCTGCACGCGATTTTTCCATATTAACATGATAGGTGCCGTCTTCCATCCGTTCGAATGCTCCCTGATCCTCGAAGAAATTATAGCACATCATGTTGGCTTTGCCATGGGCGCTGGCTGCGCCGAATCTGACCGAACGGAACATGCCAGCCATGTAAGTCACAAAACAATCCTCAGGTGTAATCCCTTCAATTTCACCCTTTTCAATGAGTTGGACAGCCATGTAAAGACCGAGGATGTCAGCTTTAGCCTCCTCAAACGGTGCGTATTTCTCTTTCAGCGCTTCGCGGATGTTGCCTTTCCCGGTGATGGTATTTTTAATGCCTAATCCATGGGCGACTTCATGGAACATGACATTGGAGAAAAAGGCGTCGAATTTAATGTTGTCGCGCTGTTCCGGATGGATCAGCATATCGGAAATGGGTACAAGAATATTATCGAATTTGGCTTTCATGGCGTTTTTCAGTTGCAGTCGTCTGGCACCTTTGGCCAGTTGTACCTTTTCATCGTTGGGCAGGTTAATCGCGATGGTCTTGCTCCCTTCGTTGGCCTGTCCGGAAACGTAGATAACCTCGTAAGCGTTCAGATCACTGTCACTCCCTGGTTTTTCCTGTTTATATTTTGCGTCAACAGGCAGGTTACGCTGCAGATCAGGCAGCATGGCGGCGAATTTTTCCAGTTTTTTGCTCCATTCCTGATCTTTGACCAAAAGAATCCCTTCGTAGGCAGTTTTATATCCATACAATTCATCCTCGTAGTTTTCGATAGGGCCGACCACAAAATCGAGGGTATTGGTTTTCATATCCATCCAGGCCATGTCACTGGCAAAATAGTCGTCGGTGAGAAATGCCTGCGCGCGCAGTCCGAGATATTTTTTCAGCCCCGGATCTTCAGCAAGACCGGCAGCTTTGATCAGCAGATCGGATGCACGTTTAATTTGGTCGGCATACATTTCATGGTACCATACTGATTTCAACGATCGGTCGTCATTTCTGACAATTACGGTATACTGGCTGGTTTTGTGTGGATCATTCCACTGTTCAAACTCCTCCCTGGTCATATCGGCAGGATAAAACCTGGCGCCGGCCGGTTTTTCTCCAAAGCCCGGGATGAAGGGTTTATTGCCGTTGAGCCTTTCCCAGGGGCCATAGTTGATCAAGGCAAACTGCCTGACCAGCGAATCTTGTATTGAATCCAGAAAACTATTCTTGTCGCCAAGTGTTTGTTTCCAGTACAGGTCGTCCACAATATCAGCCACCTCGATCAGAAGCGGGATCATTTGCTTCTCTTTTTCCGTGAGTGAAGAGAGATCGGCTGATAATGTCACGCTGGCGAAATCCCTGACCTTGGCCAGCATGATGGAATCTTCAGCGGTCAGCCCTCCGGTTCGGGTGCCGGTGGTGCATGATGTCTGAAATAGCAGGGCAGTAAGGCCCAGAACCGCTGTAAAAATTGCAATGGTCTTTCTCATATGTCATTATTTTGGGT
>CAYLVY010000023.1:6731-26236 GCA_964387205.1 uncultured Draconibacterium sp. | reverse complement strand
TTGGTGGAGCGCTTCGGAAAATATCACCATTTTGCCAACCCTGGATTTCAATGGATCATTCCCGTCATAGACCAGATGTACCAGGTGAATATCACGGAAAAGATGATTGATGCCGATCCGCAGGAGATCATCACAAACGACAACCTGAATGCCAAGGTGGATGCCCAGGTCTATTTTCGTATCAAGGAAGATGAGGAGAGCGTGAAGCAGTCGCAGTACAACGTGAATCGCATCGAGTATCAGATTGTCAACCTGGCGAGGACCACCCTCAGGAATATTATCGGCACCCTTACCTTGAAATCGGCCAACAGTGAACGCGGCAGGATCAACAAAGATTTGCACAGCACACTGCTGGAGGAGACCAAACGCTGGGGTATCGAGATTATCCGTACGGAGCTCAAGGAGATTGAACCACCCAGGGATGTGCAGGATACCATGAACAAGATTGTGAAGGCGGAAAATGAAAAGATCGCGGCTATCGATTTTGCCACAGCAGCTGAGACACAGGCTGACGGTCTCAAGCGTGCCGAGATCCGAAAGGCAGAAGGGATCAAGCAGGCGGCTATTCTTCGGGCAGAAGGAGAGGCGCAGGCTATTGCGCTGGTGAATGAAGCGGCTGAAAAGTATTTCATCGGGAATGCTCAAATCCTCAGGAAGATTCAGGCTTTGGAAACCTCGCTGAAAGATAATGCGAAAATCGTGGTTCCGGCCGGTTCTGATCTGGTCAATGTACTGGGTGAAATGGCCGGCATTATCCCATTGAAGAGAGATAGCGACTAATAGTTCCGGCTGGCGGTTATTTGTTGCTGATCAGTTTTTTAATTTCCGGTATTGCCCGTTTGGCAGCGGTATATCCGGAATCGAAAGCATCTCGGTTTCTTGTTCCGCTCATGTAAGGAATACCCCTCAGGTCGGGTTTAATGACGAGGTCAGCCCCGGCCATACTCGAAGCCTTTAGCTTTCCTGATGCCACCCCAAGCGAACGCATCAGGATGCGTGTTTTGTTATCGTAGTCTTTGGGAGTATCTCCCAACGCCATGATATCCACCGCAATAACAACTGATGCACCAACGTCACGGCACACATCTGCAGGAACATTGTTCAGGACGCCACCATCCACCAGAACCTTACCGTAAATCCTTACCGGTTCAAAGATAAACGGAATGGCGCATGAAGCGTTGATGGCGGGAGCCAAAGGCCCGGAAGTCAGTGTAATACTTTCCCCTGCAACCAGATCGGTCGTCACCGCTGCAAATGGAATTTTAAGCTCTTCGATGTTGTTGGCCCGGCAGTTTTCTCGGATATATTTTTGCAGCTTTTTGCCTGAAATAAAACCCTGACGGGATCGGAACAGGGAAAAGTCGAAGATCTGCCGTGCTTTGGTGTCGATAAATACCATCAGCGAATCGGCATTTTGATGGTCGGCATACATGGCCCCGACAAGGCTCCCGGCACTGGTGCCGGCAATGAAATCAATACGAACACCCTCCTCTTCAAGGGCTTTGATCACCCCTACATGGGCAGGGCCATGGAATGCACCGCCTCCAAGGGCAAGGGCGAGGGTTGGCTTTGTTTCCCATTCGCGGGACGGAGGGAGGCTGCCTTTATTTGTTTTGCTCTGCATCACTTTTTCCGAACAGGCTGTAATAACCAATATTATTACAAGAGCAGCAAAGGTTTTCTTCATGAAAAATGATTTTTGATATCGTAACCATTTTCGAGCTGTGATGAGGCATAAAGATCCCGTTATATCATGGAAATCCTGGGTAAAATAGTCTTTAAAGCCAATTCCACGGAAGCTTCGACACTGAGCAGATCAGTCCTGATTTCCAGATCAATATTTTCAGGAACTTCAAATGGTGAGGTGATTCCGGTAAAATCCCTGATTTCTCCTCGCCTGGCCTTACTGTATAACCCTTTGACATCCCTTTTTTCGCAAACCGCAAGGGGGGCATTGATGAAGATTTCGATAAAATCTTCTTTGCCGATGATACTGCGCGCCATATCCCGGATCTCCTCTGTCGGGCTTATAAAACAATTGATAGTAACCACGCCGCAATCGAGGAAAAGCTTTGATACTTCGGCAATCCGGCGGATGTTTTCATAGCGGTCGGTTTCTGAAAACCCCAGGTTATTGTTAATGCCCGAACGGATATTATCTCCGTCAAGGATCTGCGTCAGAAAGCCCCGGTTGAATAATTCGAGTTCGAGATGCTTGGCTAATGTGGTTTTTCCGGCGCCCGATAATCCTGTGAGCCATATAACTTTCGACTGTTGCCGAAGGAGAGTCTCTTTTTCCTTTCTGGATAATATTTCGTGAAAGACCGGGTAGATGTGGTCTGGAGAAGTCGGCATAATGCTATTTTTGAGTGCAAATATAGGCAAATGGAGACAGGTTATGGTACGATCGACGACATGATTGACAAACTGAAAATTATTTTTCGCAGTGATGTGAAATATTTAACTTTGGCAGAAAATACATAATCTCCATGAAAAAAACCAAAGGAATATCAGCTCTTATCGTCAGTATTTTTTTGTCTGTTGGGCTGTATGGTCAGCAGTTAACCTTCTCTGATGCCCTTGCCCCGCAGGGTTTTTATCTGAGTGATCAGACTGACGGACCGGTCAGGATAACCTATTCCCTGCACTCGGTACAATTCGAAGAACAGTGGCTTGAAGGGGAGAAGATGATCAACGTGATGATCCCTGGTAGTTTTCTGTTCAATGAGGAGGGATGTCCAAACCTGCCCGGTGACGGGAGGATGGTGGCCATACCCCGCCAATCCGTTCCCACGCTTCGGATTATTTCGATGCGAGAGGAGGTGGTGAATGATATCCTGGTTGCACCTGCCCCGGTCATACCAAAGGAGAATGAAGATGGACCGCTTCAGCAGGTCAGGAACAGCGTTGTCTATTCTGAAAACCAATACTATCCTGCTCAACCTGTGAAGTTATCAGAACCATTCAAAATAAGGGGAGTCGATGTGGTAACACTGGGCATAACCCCGTTCAGGTACAATCCTGTAACAAGGGAACTTCGTATCCTGCGTGATATAGAGGTTGAAATCTCCTGTTCCGGCGGCGACGGGGTATATGGGGAGGAACGGTTGCGAAATCGTTACTGGGATGCTATTCTACAGGATGCCCTGATCAATTATTCCTCGTTACCAAAAATCAATTACGATCAGCGCCAATCTGTCCCGGCCGACAATACGGGTTACGAATATCTCATCATAACCCCCACCGGCAGTGCATTTATACAATGGGCCGACAGTATACGAAGGTTCCGGATCCGTCAGGGAATCTCCACCGTGGTTAAAACCCTGGCGGAAGTCGGAGGAAATACCACATCTGCCATTGAGAGCTATATCAATAATGCCTATAATACATGGAATCCGGCGCCTGCGGCTGTGCTGTTGCTGGGCGATTATGGTACCGATGCCTCCAATTCGGTGATTTCTCCGATTTATGATTCCTATTGTGTCTCAGATAACATTTACGGTGATGTGGACGGAAATCACCTGCCTGATATCAGCATGGCCAGGATTACCGCCAACAATGCTGCGCAGCTTCAGGTGATGGTCACCAAGTTCCTTAACTATGAGCGCAACCCGCCCGTCTCAGCCTATTTTTATCAACATCCCATTTCGGCGCTTGGCTGGCAAACCGAACGATGGTTTCAGATATGTTCCGAAGCCACCGGTGGCTTCTGGAAGTATGTGCAGATGAAAGATCCCGTGAGGATCAATGAAATTTACAGCGGAACACCCGGAACAACCTGGTCTACTGCAACCAATACGGCTACTGTGGTGAACTATTTCGGCCCTTCCGGCCAGAATTACATCCCTGCCCAACCCTCATCCATGCCATGCTGCTGGAACGGGGGCAATGCCACCCAGATCAACAACGCCATCAACTCAGGGGCCTTTTGCCTGCTGCACCGTGACCATGGCGGGGAGACAGGATGGGGGGAACCAGCGTATTCCAACTCGAATATCAATGGCCTGACAAATGTCAGCAACCAATTGCCATTCATTTTCTCCGTCAACTGCCTTACAGGAAAGTACAACTACAGCAGCGAATGCTTTGCCGAGAAGTTCCATCGGTATACCTACAATGGCCAGAATTCCGGAGCCTTAGGACTCATTGCTGCTTCGGAGGTTTCCTACTCATTTGTAAATGATACTTACCTGTGGGGTATGATGGATAATTTCTGGCCGGATTTCCTTCCAACCTATGGCTCCAATCCGGCTTCGCGCGGATTTCTTCCGTGTTTCGGAAATTCGGCGGGAAAATATTACCTCTACCAGTCTTCATGGCCCTACAATACCGGAAACAAAGAGGTGACCTACAACCTTTTTCACCACCATGGCGATGCTTTTTCGATGGTTTACTCTGAAGTACCGCAACCCCTTTCTGTCAGCCACGCCCCGGTCATCAACGCCAATGTCAACGCTTTTGAGATTACAGCTACTGCCGGCTCGATGATTGCCCTGTCGATAGACGATCAGCTTCTGGGTACCGCCACAGGAACCGGTTCAGCGGTGACCATTCCTTTTTCCGTGGTACTGATTCCTGGTCAGACCCTGCATGTGACCGTGACAAAGCAGAACTTCTTCCGTTACGATGCCGATGTGGAAATCATTCCGGCCACAGGTGCCTGGTTCTATGCTGAACCCACAGAGATATGTACCGGCGAAACTGTCAGCTTCACCGATATGTCGGCAGGGAATACCACCAGTTGGTACTGGACCTTTCCAGGGGGAGTTCCCGCCGTCAGTACCGTCGCATCGCCGCAAAATATCCACTATGCAGTGCCGGGCTTATATACTGTTACACTGATGATCAACAGCAGCAACGGACCCGACACATTGGTCAGGACCAACTATATTACCGTTAAGAATGTTTCGGCAGATTTCTCTGCCACCAACCAAAGTGTGGTCATCGGAAATTCTGTTACTTTCACTGATCTTTCGGATTGTACTCCGGAAATGTGGTACTGGATGTTCCCTGGAGGCACCCCTTCTGCCCATTATGGACAGAATCCGCCACCCATTCAGTATAATACCCTGGGAAGTTATGACGTTACGCTGGCCGTATTTAATCAAGCAGGTGGCGACACCCTGACCAAAGCCGGCTTCATCAATGTCATACCACCGGTATATAATATTACCAATGGTACAATAAATGCATGTTCCGGCGATTTTTACGATTCCGGTGGCCCGTCCGGGAGTTACCAAAGCAGCGAAAATTATACTTTTACGATCTATCCGTCCACACCCGGGTCGAGGGTACGGGCAGTATTTAATTCCTTCAGCACCGAATCCGGATATGACTATCTGAAAGTTTATAACGGGACCTCCACGGCAGCCTCCATGATCGGATCGTACCATGGCTCTTCCGGTCCGGGTACCATCACCGCCAATAACGCCGATGGCGCCCTTACTTTTAATTTCACTTCCGATGGCAGTGTTACCTATCCTGGTTGGTCTGCATCTATCAGCTGCGCCGGGGAGTTTGTTGCCAATCCCACCGGATTTTCCGCTGCAGCGGTATCAACCTCCCGGATTGACCTGACCTGGTCACTCAACGCTTCAGGTCATGGGGTTATGCTGGTCTGCTGGCCTACTCCTGCCCCTAACCTTCCGGTTAACGGAACCCAATACCCTGTCGGAAGTGCATTTCCCGGAGGCGGAACGGTATTATACAATGGTTCCCAGTCAAACTTTTCCCATACAGGCCTGAATGGCAGCACCACCTATTATTATAAAATATTTTCCTGTACTGCCGCTCTCAATTATTCTGATGGAGCAGAGGTAAGTTGCCCGACCATGTGCGGGAATGCACCATTGCCTTATTCGGAATCATTCCCTGCTTCAACCCTTCCACCCTGTGTTACCAAACAGGTAACAGGAACTGCTTCTGACAAATGGACCATTTCGAACACCTCCTTCGCTGGCGGAACGGCTTACGAAATGAAGTCAACCTGGCAATCGGCCAATCCGGCTGCCAGCAGATTGGTACTGCCACCCATCAACAGTTTGGGAAGTCCTACGCTGAACCTGAGTTTTCGTCATATGCTGGATGCCTATGGTACAGGCTGTACCATAAGGGTCCAATCGAGCAGTAATGGCACGACATGGACCAATGAGGCGTGGGCCGTTTCACCTGGTTCCACCAACATCGGACCCGAGGTGGTGAATACCACCATCGTGAACAATGTCAATATCCCCAATACCTATATTGCCTTCACCATTGAAGGAAATCTGTATCAATATGATTACTGGTATGTTGATAATGTTAACGTTACGAGCGGTTGCGCCACATTCAATCCCGTCAGTGTGACCATTGAGCCATCCGCTAATGGCATAACTGCCGGAACGCTTGTGCAGTTCACCGCCTTGCCGGTGAACGGAGGAAGCGCCCCGGTTTTCCAATGGCAGGTAAACGGAGTGAACGCCGGAAGTGGGGGGCTAACGTTTGAATACGCTCCCTTGCATCAGGATACGGTCACCTGCATCCTGACTTCCAATGCCTCCTGTGTTACCGGAAACCCGGCAATTTCCAACAGTGTGGTGATGCAGGTGGATTCTCCGCTGCCGGTTTCAACGCTTCAAAATATGACAGTCAGTTCCACGGATTGCTTTGATGCGCTGCAAACCATACTGGTAGCGGGATCGGGCACCGAATTCAATGTCGTTTACGGGGGTTGGGCGACCCTGATAGCCGGTGAAAAGATAAGTTTTCTTCCGGGAACCAATGTTCAGAACGGTGGCTATCTGCATGGTTACATAGCACCTCTGGGCCCCTGGTGCAATGTCAATCCGACTATGCCTGGAACAATGACGGGTGTTACTTCATCCTATACCGACGATTCAGGCCCCCGGATTTTGCTGTTTCCCAATCCGACCGACTGCCGTTTTTCAGTCGTGCTGCCGGCAGGATCAGATCCCCGGAAATGCCGTCTGGAGGTTTTCAATATGAACGGGATGAGGGTAAGGTCAATCGAGCACTTTACCGACAGGACAGAAATTTTCTCCATCGAGGGTCAGCCTGCAGGTATCTATCTTGTCAGGGTCTTCGATGGAAATCAGTTTTCCGCTCACCGTCTGGTAAAAACCGAATAGGGTTTCGTCCGTGGGATGAAGGCTGTTTTTTTCTATTTATTTTTCAGTACAGCATTGTAGTACTGAGGGTTTCCGGTTACCTCTTTTCCTAACCATGCTGGTTTATCGAAAGGTTCATCCGGAGAGGACAGTTCCACTTCCGCCATTATTAATCCTGCATGGGGGCCCAGGAATTCATCCACTTCCCACACATGATCTCCAATGGGAACCAGATGTCGAATCTTTTCAATGATACCCGGCTCACAAAGAAGGAGCAACTCCTCCGCCTCTACCAGCGAAATTTCCTTTTCCCATTCGTAACGGCAGATCCCGGTTGGATCTGATGGCCCTTTTATGGTCAGGAAACCTTTTTCTCCCCTGATCCTAACCCTCACTGTTCGTTCAGGATCCGAGGAAAGATATCCCTGTACAATTCTTTCAAAAGAATGGACCAAAGGACGAAAACCTTCGGTCACCAGAAATTTTCGTTCGGTTTCTTCAGCCATAGATTATGGTATTCGTGTGAATTATCATGAAATGTCGCTGTCTTTGTCATTTTTTCAGCATTCTGATGATCAGGATAAGCCCCAGGCTGAAAAAGACACCGATCAGGAGAACGGAATAGCGCATACTGCCCGTCAGGGCTTCCATTATGCCAAAACTGAAGGTGCCTGCGACAGTTGCCAGTTTCTCCATCACATCATAAAAACTAAAAAACGAGGTATGGTCTGTTGTCTCGGGCAACATTTTGGAATAGGTGCTCCGCGCCAGGGATTGCGATCCGCCCATGACCAGTCCGATAAAAATGGCTGTTATGATAAAATCGGCAGCCGTGGTGATGAAAAATGCGCCGATGATGATCATAATCCAGGTAGCCACGAGGATGGCAAGGGCAGGCAAATTGCCTATTCTGCCCGAAACGCGTGCAAATAGCCAGGCCCCCGGCACGGCAATGAGCTGGATAGCCAAAATGGTCGGGATCAGCACCGAATCGCCGAGGCCGAGTTGTTTTTCCCCATAGGTGGCGGCCATGAACATCGTGGTGAGCAGCCCCATCATAATGAAAAAAAACGCGATCAGATAGGTCCTTAAGTGCCAGCTTTTTCTCACGTAAACGAATACTTTGCCCAGTTCCTGATATCCCCGGGTGACAGGATTGGTTTGGTCCGGATGCCGCCTGTAGGTGTACTTTGGTAGCGAGGCGAAAGAAAACCTGGAAAAGCCAATCCACCAGAGGCAAACACTAACAAAGGAGAGTCTGGCGGGCATGCCAGAGTCGGGGGATAAACCGAACCATCCGGGTTTAAGGATGATGACGAGGTTGATAATCAACAGGATGACACTGCCAATATAGCCCATGGAATAACCTCTGGCACTGATCCTGTCTTGTTGGTTTACTTCCGCGATAACCGGTAAAAAGGAGTTGTAATAGACAATGCTCCCTCCATAGCCGATCGTGCTGAGGGTAAAGGCTATGATACCCAGTTCGACATGGTCGCGATCGAAAAAAAACATCATCCCGCAGGAGAGGGCTCCCACCCAGGTAAAAAATTGCATGAACGCCCTCCGACGGCCGGTATAATCGGCAATGGAAGACAGAAGTGGCGACAATATCGCCATCACGAGGTAAGCCAGCGCAATGCTCCAGGAATAGATCACCGTATTGATCACTTTCCAGCCGAAAAAACTGATGTTGTAATCATCTCCGTTGCGGGTGACTGTATTGTAGTAAACAGGGAAAATGGCAGACGCAATGGTGAGCTGGTACACGGAATTCGCCCAGTCGTAAAGGACCCACCCCCTGATCACTTTCGGATCGCCTTTCCGGATGGCGGCAACTTCCATCATTGGCTCTCTTTATCCTTAATATGATGTTGAAAGGTGGGTGGCTGATAATCGGCCGGAAGATAGGAAGGGGGAATGGTGACCGTATTCCCGTCACGCTGGGCCCGGTAATGGGGGGACATGATCTCGACGCCCGCCTCATTGAATTTGTCCTGGATATGCTGATGCAACTCTGAATAAATTCCTGCCTGGGCATTGGGATTTTTTGTATGTGCGTTTAATTGATAACTAACATAAAAATCATCCAGGCTGGTTTGGAGTACAAAAGGTCGGGGCTCCTTTTCCAGTTGGCTGGTGGCCAGGGCTGCATCAATCAGGAGTTGGTGTATCTGTCTCCATGGGACATCGTAGCCAATGGTGACGGTGGTATAAATGATCAAACCCCGCTCCGGTGCATCGCTGCTGAAATTGGTAAGATGGCTCCCCAATACGGTGGAATTAGGAATAGTAATTATTTCATTTTTAGGGGTCCTGAGCCGGGTCACCAGCATCGATTTCTCCATGACATCGCCGGTCACCTCCCCGATTTTAACGCGATCTCCTGTTTTGAATGAGCGCATATACGTAATAACCAGGCCGGCGATCAGGTTTCCGAGGGAGCCGGAGGATCCAAAGGTGAAGAGGAGCCCCAGAAATACGGAAACCCCCTGAAATACGGGACTGTCTGACCCGGGCAGGTATGGAAAGATCACTACCAGCATAAAGGCGTACACCAGTACCCTGATGATCTGGTAGGTGGGGTTGGCGAGGTCGGGATAGAGACCAGGGATCTTTAGCGCTTCCCGTTCAACTTCGTTTTTCAGGTATCTTACCCCTTTGAGAACGTAATGAAACACAAACACGATTACAGTGATAGTGAAAAGGTTGGGAAGGTAATCCCAGAAGGCTTTGAGGATAGATTTGGCCGGGTCCAGGAAATAGCCGATAAGTATTGTGGCAAAGCTTCGTGTCCACGGGAATAATCCGAAAAGGACAGGCAGGGAGAGATAGATCAGCAGAAGGATCGATATCCATTTCAACACTGTGTTGAAGAAACAGAGGACTTTCAGCTCTCTTTCCACGTTGATCAGTTCGTAATCCCGTATCTTAATCCCTTTGACCAGTCTGCCCCCCTGTTGTGTGATTTTGGTTTTGGTCCAGCGAAATATCCGGGAAATGATCCGGATCAGGATGATCAGCAGGGCCAGGATACCTAAAGCGATGGCCACTTTGACAAGGATGGTTTTCCAGTTGGTTTCCCGATGAAAATGTTCTACAGAGTTGGTGATCTTTTGTTTATAATTTTCAGCAAGGATAGCGGGGGCCATATCCATCCAGGCAGCATCGGTCTCTGTGATGCTCATCAGGATGATATCCCGGTAAAGAATATCGATGGACAAGTCGGAAGGGGCAAGGGATATATCAGAGGGGGTAAAGTCAAGGTCATCGCCGATTTTTCTGATCCGTTCCGCGATTCGTTCCGCACGCTCGGGGGCTGAATAACTGCCTAATTTATTGAATATCCTGAAAAGGGTATCCCGGGGAAACGGTACGACTGGAAATCCCTGTATCTTCTTTCTCAGTGAATCAATCCTGGAACGCATTTCTGTCACCCGCAGGGAGTCTTTACGGGTCAGTTCGGTGAGTTGTTTCTGCAGTTCCGCACGCTGGTAACCTTCACTTTCCCTGAGCTGGTTTAAGCGGGAGCGAAGCGATTCTTTTTCCAGCGAATCGCGGAGCCTCATTTTTTTAAACTCATCATGGTTTTGTTGTTGCCTGGTGATCAATGCGACCTGCAGTGAGTCGTCAGGGAATATATCCCGGGCCTGAGCCCGTATATGGGGGGAAGTGAAGAGAAAAACGGCCATAGCCCATACAGTAAGCGATCTCATCGTAGTCTATTTTTTACAATGATACGAAAAAAGCAACACAGATGAAAAAGAAGGCAGAGGGGCGGGATCATTATTTTACCGCCACCTTAAGATGCTCGTAAACACGGCAGTGACCTTCCTGATATACCAACCGGCAATTCTCCTGCAGAATGGCATTCAGGGTTCGTGAAAACCAATCCTTCTCCGGATCAAATGAGCCCAGGATCAGCACATAATCCAGCGGCAGGGATTTTCGCTGCGGGATGATTTCAAAGTGAATATAACGATCCTTGTTTTCCGGTGTGCCAAGGTAATAGTTGAGACGCTGATCCTGATTCCATATCACCGGGAAATAACCGCTTTCACATTCATAGTTATACACCATGACCACGGGCTTTTCAACCGCTGCATAATCCACGAAGTGTCCTGTAAACCAGTTGTCCATGAAATATAGCGGAAGTACCAGGGAGTTTGGCCTGATCACCTCGCCGGCTTTATAACACTCTGTTACCAGCGACCGGAGGTCTTTCAGCGAAGGCTGATAGATCCGGTTCAGCGCTCCGTTGAAAAATATTGCGGTCAGGATGATCAGCACACCAAGATATTTTTTGTATTTCAGAACGGATAACCATACTATAAAAAGAAGAAAGAGGATCATCCCGATCCTGAGGTTGGTGTAGCTGGCCGTTCCGTAATCATTGGGGAGAAAAAAATAGAGGGCTGTCAGGATGGTGAGGGTTACGGGCAGCCAAAAATGGTGGTGCGTCGCAGGGCCGTTTTCCGAAACCGTCCGGTCCACTACCTGATCCACCAGTTTTTTCGACCTGCGTACGTTGATTTGGAGTATGATCCCCGCCAATGCCACAAGGATCAGGAGAATGAAAAATGGAATGGTCACCCTGCTTTCCAATGCCGGATTGTAGGTGATCAGCGGGCGAATGGTGTAAAGATATTCCAGAAGTTCTCCCTTGGGGATGAATTTAATATCGCGGGTACCGGGCCTGGTGAGAAAAAAATAGACGAACAGGGCCAGGGGGATGGCAGCAGTGGCAGTAATGACCATGATCCGTCGGATTGTAGTTCTCACGGATGTCCGGAAATCTTTCGATGGATTAGTCAGTGACCATGCCAGACGGGTCAGGATATGGACGGCAATAGTGATCAGCAGTACACCGAAAGCGAGGATGTGGGAAAAGTAGGTGAAGGCAATCAGGAGGAAAAGAAGAAATCCCCTTTTCAGGTTCCAGTTTTTTTGGTCAGATTTGATCCAGAAATTCAGGGTGACAATGAATAGCAATACAGAGAGGCAGAAATTGAAAAATCCGAAAAAGAGGAACATTGGATGCGTAAAGGGGAAGATGAGAAAACTGAGGAAAGCATTTCGCGGATTGATGGTGCGGATCAGCGCCCTGAAAGCCAGTGGTGTGGCGCCCAGCAGAATGATGATCAACATTTTTTCTCCCGCCCACGGGGGAAGGAACAGACCGGTTAGCGCGAGAAAAAGGTGGGAAGTCCAGTTGGGTACCGGTTCGGGGTTGATCACGAAAAACTGCCGGAAAAACTCGTTATCATAGAACCAGAGTTGCCTTATTATGTTGGTGTTGGTGAGATGGGAAGCGCCATCCATCGACGGGAAGAAGGTTCCGGTGACATAGGGAATGGCGTTTATGAGGATCATGAGCAGAAAGAGCGGATATTCCAGTCTTTCCAGTCTTTTTGCTGTGGTCATTGGCATAGGTTAATCACCAAAATACATGATGTAGTCCCGGATAAGCGGAAGCTCTTCAGGCCGGAGTCCGTGTTTCAGGAGGTATTCTGCATCCTGGTCAAAGGCGTCGATCAGTTCGGACTGACCCGGGCCATCAGTTTGGAAACACTTTTCATAGAGGGAGAAAGCAGCCTCCCGCTCACCAAGCAACAGTTTTACATGGGCAGCATTCATCAGGTCGTAAGCTGTTGCCTGAGTAACCATCTGCAGTATCTGAATGTAACTCTCGTCTGATTCAGTTATTTTTCCCAGCACGAACTGACAGTAGGCGATAGGGCGGAGGATTTTTAACTCATCGGTGGCAAAAAACCTGGTTTGCTGGTAATGATGGAGGGCGGATTCGTAATCTTTCAGATGGAGCAGGCATTGACCTATTTGCAGCCGGATGGTGAGTTCCTCTGGCTGGATGCGGATAACCTCCCGGAGATAATACAAAGCATTGGTATAATCCTTGAGTTTAAGGAAACACCAGCCTAGTTTTTTCAGGAGCCAGAGATGGTCGCCGTCAAAGAGTTCAGCTTTTTTATAGGCTTCAGTGGCTGGTTTCAGGTTGCCGCTTTTCTGATGACAGAATCCAATTTTTTCATAATATTCACCAACGGGGCCTTTCCTTTCGATTAAAAATTCAAAGACCGGGATTGCTTCGGCCCAATTTCCTTTTTCCATATGGTAAAAGGCGGTTTTTTCCGTGAATTCCTCCCGGTAGAACAAGGTTTTATAGAATCTCAATCCGGGCAGGTTCAGTGGTTTGCGGAACGCATCTTCAAATTCTATTTTAGAAGGAAACAGCTTATAAAAACGGTACAGATCCTGCATATACTGGATCACGATGGCATTTTGAACCAGCGATTGGTCAAGAAGTTGTTCTTCGCTGGCCATTTCCCGCATCTGGGCAAATTCTGCTTCAAAATTGGTCACGATCATACTCCGTTGCTGTTCGGGTATAGCATTGAAATTCAGGGCAAAGGAGTATTTGTCCGAATTACAGATATAGAATGCTTTTTCTAAGCTTTCGAGCAGACGAACATCGATGCTATCGGGATTTGTTCCGGTAGTTCTGATTACAGGATGGTCCCGGTAGAAAGGGGTAAACCAGCTGCTTATGCGGTTAAAGAAATCAAACCGTTTCAGTTGGCGGAAGGTGCTCATGAATACGTCGGATCCTTCCATTTGCATTCTTGAAAATTTTTCAATTTTTTCAAATAGTCCCGGTACCTCTCCGATCATCTCTTTCCAGTCCGGATTTTTATCTTCCATATCCTCTTCCTGGTTCCGGTCGTCGAGATTGAGTTTGTCCTCGATCCGCGGCATCATTTTTTTCATTTCGGGGAGTACCTCTTCTTCAAATTCCCTGGTTATATGGTCGGTATCACGGGCTTTGACAAACTGCATCAGGATCAGTTCGATATGAGGGATAATAGTATCTTCGGAGGCAAGGCGCCGGAGTCTTTCGGTCAGATCGGGGTAATGTTCAAGCCACCGGTCATAGCGGATCAGCGCAAGGATGAGCCCGGTCAGTGCCCTCCTGGCCACTTCAGTCTCCTTGCTTTCCGCAACATCGGCAAGTATCAGGAATTTAGGCAGGTCGAAACTGTTGACCAGGCTTATGGTAATGGCGCTGACGATCAACGATCTCTCCTGCCAGTTCAGATGGTCGCCCAGCAGCGCTTTTTCCAGCAGTTCTTTCAGGCGATCATCGAGCTTTTCAGAAATCAGAACGGCGATGAATATGTGATCAATTTTTTCCGGTGAGAACATCGCGTTCGGTTCCCCGGAGTTTGAAGAGCCCGATTGGTCATTTCCGTATGTGGAGAAGAGTTGATTCTCCAGAGTCAGGATAAACTCTTCGGTTTCCCTTCCATAAAGGTTTGCCGTTGCTTTTCTTTGGTAACGACCGAAGGGACGATCCTTGACCACACTATCCTGTCGCATTTCATCTGAAATTTGCAACAACGCCGCTTTGATTCCGGAGAGGATCCTGGCCCTTTCAGGATCGCGATAGCCCTGAGCGGTATAACGCAGCAGGTTGATATAGGTTTCTTCGACCGATTCCAGGCGATAGTAGTAATCCGGGGAGCCGGTGTCGGAAACCGAACCTTTAAGCCGGATGAAAGCTTCCTTCAACCGGTTGGAGTCGATCATACTGTTGATTCCCTCAAATAATTCTTCAATTAGCTTTCGGGACATGAAATGAGGTTTCGAAATGCAAAATTACGCATTAAAAGCGAACCCCGGTGGAAAAGATAAGGGCCTGGAGACGGTCGCTGGTATTGCTTGAAAATATCCTGCTGCCAGGGTAACCCTGCATAAAACGATAAGCAATTCTGACATATCCGAAAGTGACAGGCCTGTATTCAAAACTGAAAGCAAATCCGTGGGTGGATAATCCGCGGTGCGTCGGGAGATTGACGCCGGTCAGAAATCCATTGGGATCGTCCAGCCATTCCATCCTGCCTGTAAGGCTGTATTTTTCAGCTAACTGATATCTTGCCTGAAGGAACCCGCTGTACATTCCTGCAACGCGGTTTGTGTCAGGTGGCAGTGTAGAGTTGGTCTGGGCAGCGATATCCAGTTGCCCTACCAGTTCGAGAGAGGTGAACGGGCTCCATTTCACGATGAGGTTGTTGTAGAGGATGTCATTATCCAATTCAGCATCGGCCAGGGCCTGGTTGCCGAAAAAATTGCTGTAAGCGATCAGGAGGTTTTGCCTCGGGTGGTAGTTGAGGAAAATTTGTCCGGATATATGGGTGTTCTGACCGTAAGCCAGCGAGTATGGGTTCCCGATGATAAGCCCGCCGTCCCATTTATCGTTGATTTGATAGGACAGTTTGGCACCCAGGATGCTGCCGGGTTCGAAGTACCCGCCAAGGGTCACAAAACTTATCCTGTTCATCACCGCCCATGTAGATTCAAATCCTACGGGATTCATCATATAACCTGCATCGATCCATAGTTTTCGAGTGATTCTGAAACCAAAATTTGCCTGCCGCAGGGTTTTAATGAACTGAGCGTTGGGGCTTGCCAGCAGGTTAGGAGCATCTCCGTACTGGATGGCGAGTTTGCCACGGATCTTTTCGGCATTATAGGCAAATTCCAGCGCAGCCACGTTCATCCGGATCTGGTCTGCAACAGGACAATTGGCCGAATAGGGAACAATGTTGGAGGTGTCTTTGCCTCCGCCCAGGGTCATGTTATAGTAGGTGTCAATGTAAAGACCGAAAGAGATGTAATTGTACTTACCGAGAAGATTGATCCGGAGTGAATCGATATCTCCCTTGGACCTGAATTGGGCTTGCAGGTCAACTTGGCCCGACAGGGTAATCAGGCAGCAAAGGAAAAGATAAGGCAGGAAGTTTCTGCATGAACGGGAACAGGCACAGATGGCGGGCATAGACAGGAATTAAATCTTGAGCCTGCAAATATAATACGGGCCAGTAAAATTTTATCCTCTATCCCGAAAAAGTCTATGGTCTGTAAATGAGTGAGTCGTTCCGGTATCCCGGCAGGTCATGATACCAGTTATAATAAACCGACCCGCCTGACCGGGCCCAGTCGGCAAATTTCAGGTGGACGTGGATCACATCTGCCCGTTCAATCGGATAATCAAAGTGTTCACCGATAAAAATCGCCCACGGAAGGTTGTTCTCCGACTTGTAATATTTTGCCATTGATGGGGAGGTATCGTCGTTCCCGGTACCAAAAAGACTGGTGTTTGCCTTGCTGGTAGGTTTCTGGTTGGGCAGATGGATCTCATGCCCGCGGTCTTTATTTCGGATAAGGAAGTGGTTGTATGGGGGAAGACCGACATCAAACCTGCTTTGAGGGTTTCGAAAATGGACGCTGATATTATGTGGATCTGAATGTCCAGATGGGTATTTGACCTCGGTATTGAAAAAACTGCCTTTGGTCCGGTTGATGAGGGTTTCGGCGTCATCCCACAGCACCACTACGGCATTGGGGGTTCCGGCTTCCGTTCCGTTAGGAGCCATGGATACATAGGTGGCAGGCGAAATCACACACCCGTTCACCGAATGGATTACGGAGGGATCCAGGTGGTCGAGGCTTAAGGCAAAACCATTTCGGAAACTTCCGCCCACTGCCCTGATAAGATAGGTGTTGACAAGGTCTACTACATTGTTCTGGGCATTAGTGACACGGTTAAATCGGACATTGACCACGAGATCGTTCATGTCAAAATCGCCGAAGAATGGCCATAGGTCTTCGAATGCGAAGGTGGACCATCCGGATGCTGACGGAAAATAGTTGTTGAAGGCACGGGTCGGGTCAGTGGGATATTCATCCGTGGTGTCGGGTACTCCGTCAAGGTCGGTATCCAAGGGGCCATTCCCGCCGGAACCCTGTCCCGCCTGATTAAAAATGTAGGTTATTCTGTCATTGGAGATTGGCTGAAGTATGGTTTCAGTTTCACCATCCGGATAAAAGACCCTTAGCCATAAGCCTTTCACATGGTTGGGTAAGAGAATATCTGCTTCAAAAGGATAGCCAAAGCCTGCAGTACCTGCTGAAACCGGTTCTGCGCCGGATTCAGGATCGGATTTAAAGAGATGGACAACGCTGAATAAACCGCTTCCCTGACGTGCATTGACGGTTATTATGGCATGAACGGGGCGGGTAGTATTCCAGTTGAAACTTCCGGGTATTTGAAGCTCCCTGGTCATCTGGTTGTTGGTGATGAGAGAATCGGGATGGAATGCCAGGTCGTTTTTGCGGCAGGACGATGAAAAGAACATCACCGCGGACAATAAAAGGATAATCACGTAAGAGAAACGCAGCCTGACTTTGGTGATATGGTTTATAGTTTTTCGCACAAAATCTGATTATCCGAATGAGATATCACAAATGATGTGCCAATAATGGCATGCTATCTTCGTTTCGATGGTTTCATGGTGGGAAATCATATTTTGATTGATTTTATATTTTTCTAAGTAATAGAAATATAGTAAAATAGAAATTATTGTAAAGTTACTAACAATTTTTTACGTATATATAAAATAAATATATGTAAAATGACTATATTTTCAATGTTGGAATTATATGTAAAAATATTTTCATTTTTGTACTGACCTGCCGTGTCAGTTTTCCGGAAGAAGTGGATGGAACTCCAACCCTGAACATGGATTTTTGATAATTTTGTGGTTGATGATCTCCCGATTACTGTGCTTTTTACTTTTAACGCTGCCGGGGTTGTTTCCGGGTGTACCCGTTTTAATCTGCGGGGCTCAGACCGCTACATTTTCGGAGAGGGCCTTCCTTGTGAAACCTGAATATAACAGGCAGGCAGCAGGCCGGTATCTCCCGCTGGATTTGATGATGAGGGAAATTGCCCTTGAGGTGCTCAGGGAACCCTGGAGGGTTAATCTGCATGTGCGTGGGAAAATTCAACTATCTATCCCGGGGAATGTTCATACCGGTTCACTGCGGATCCGTTTTCCTGATTTGGGAATGGTGGGCGATACGGTCTTCCGTGGCTTCAGCACGGTGCCATGGCTGTTCCCTTCCACTGCAACAGTTGTGCTTTTAGTGGCTAACCGCGATGATACCACAAGTTACCGGGAAATTCATTTTGAGCATGACCTGAGGGATTCATCCGAGGTGGCGGATGGTTATCCGTTGCCTGATTTTAATTCCCGTGCAGACACCCTGTTGTTACGTAGCCTCTCTTTTCATTATGACTCACTCGACTGGGAGGAGTTCAGGACAGGATTGAAACTCATTCATAATTATCATGCATCATTAATAGTACTGGATTCCCTGGTCAGAATTTCTGGTGATATTGACCTTACCGACCGCTCCGGGTTGCCATGGGACTATTTCCGGATCATTGAAATCAACCGCGCCCTTGAATGCATCAACGCCTATCGTTTCGACACATCGCTGCTCAGGTATAACCCGGATCGCATGAACCTGGTCGGACGGTATCGCGATGGTTACCGGTCAGGCCGCACCCTGACCTATAATTTCCTGGATGCCCTGAAGAGTAAGGAGACGATCCGGTTTCAGGGTTCGATGCCGCAATGGATCGATTATCTGATCGAAAGGACCATGCAGTGGATCTACCGGACGCAGTGGATGGACAAACTGCAGGGTGATGTCTACCGGGACTTTTTGTGGCATCGGTTTGGTCATGAACCCTTTCCGGAAGAAAATGGAGTAACCGGCAGGTTGTTGCAGCTTATGTTCCCTTCTGCATTTGCCGATACCCTTGAGAATTATTTTCACCAGTCGGTTTACTTTGGTTTTCAATCGAAAGCAAGAAATCTGACAGCCGCAAAGCGCTATTCCGAAGCGCGGTTGCTCCTGGAGTGTGCGCAGCATTGGGCAGCGTTCATGAAGATTCCGGTGGATACACTGACCGGATATAACTTGCTGCGCGCCGCTACCGAGGGGGTTTTCGATTCCTATGTCGGGATTGCCGAAGGTTGTCTTGAAACCGGAAATCCTTCGTTAGCGGATCACTATCTCGAAAAAGCTGCAAATTACCGCCGGAGTCATGGTGACCTGATCCATGAAGATTCCGGTTACCGGGCAATCTTCAGCCGGCTATTCTTCAGCCGGAACCGTGAATGTGACGAGTTGCTGGCAGCAAACCGCTATGGTGAAGCGCTGGATTGCTACGCGGAACTGGAAAATCGTTACCCTCAGGACTATCTCACCGCATTGTCCGGATCGCTGGAAGAACGCAAGCACAGGGCCAGGGCGGGTTTATATGACCTTACCATGGAAGATGCAGCCATTGCGCTTCAATCATCCGAACCCGAAAAAGCCCTGGCGTTGTTTGAAACGGCTGAGGAGCTGCGAACCGGGTCAGAGGAAAGCAGTTTACTAATTCGCGTTGAAAAAACCGGAGCGGAGCGGAAACTCGCTGAACTGCGCATGCAGGATCGCTATGCCGAAGCAGTCGCGGCCCTGGAAAAG